>WRJO01000001.1 GCA_009778545.1 Treponema sp.
CGGCGAGCCGATGCCCTGCAGTTCCGTCTGTTCAGGAATCTGCTGCGCCTGCGCCACAACCGGAAACGCCAACAGCAGCAATGTAACCGCAAGAAATTTTCGGAATTTTTTCACACAGAGGCACAGAGTCACAGAGGAAATAGTGAAGGAGAACTTTCTTATTTTTGTGCCTCCGTGCCTCCGTGCCTCCGTGCGATTCATAGCCGATTTCATCTTACAACCCCTTGAGCCTTTCGCTTCGTTTGCGGATGTTCTGCGGATCGGGGGGGGACGATTCCGGCGGCATTCCAAACCGGCGCAGCATTGCCTTAAAGTCGCCGAAACGGCCGCCTCCGGACGCGGCGCTCTTGCGGGAATTTTCCAGGACCATCGCGTCCAGGATTTCCTTGTCTTCGATTTCGGCGATTAGGTTAACTCCGCTTTCGGCTGATCCGACAAGCCATGCCTTTGAGCCGACGGAGATTATGTGGGCGCTGCGGCTGGCGCCCAGGGGGGTGCTGGCGAGAATTTTCAGGAAAGGATCCTGCGCCGCGCCGCCCCTCATTGCCCGCTTGAAAAAATAGACGATTCCGTAGATTGCCGCCGCGACTACGGCAAGGGTGAGCAGCACCCTGAGCATGCTCCAGACGGAAGCAGGGTTCGCGGGATCGGCCGTACTGGCGTTTTCCCAGTCGAACCGCACGGGCACGTCGGGGCTGGAACCTTCGCCCGCCTCCGCCTGGCCGCCGGATGGGGCCTCGACGGAATCCGCCGGGCCTTCTTCGGCTGCCTGTTCGACGGACTCTTCCTGTGCTTGGACGTTAATAACCGGCAGGCTTAATAAGCATAGAATAAACGCTGTGAATAATAGCGCGCGCAATGCGCCAGCAGGCAATTTCAGTTCTCCCCTCCAAAGAAACTTGGCTCTGCTAAATTCTATACCAAAATAGAAATTATTTCAAGTAAAATGTGAAACTTTACAGCAATTACCCCATATCGTTCATGCGTTCCATGGGGGACACAATCTCGGTAACGCGGACGCCGAAGTTTTCGTCGATAACTACGACTTCGCCCTTGGCTATGAGTTTGTGGTTGACCATAATGTCAACCGGCTCGCCGGCAAGTTTGTCCAGTTCGATGATCGTACCTTCGCCCATTGCGAGGATATCCTTGATCAGCTTCCTCGTCCGCCCAAGTTCGACGGTCATTTCCATGTACACGTCCATGATCAGGCCGATATTGCCCGATTCATGGACTCCGCCGTGGGGCATCAGATTGGGAAATTGTACTGACTGGACGTTAGTCGGGGAGAAGGGTCCGCCCATCCCCATCTGCATTCCACCCATGTTCATGCCTCCGCCCATTCCGGGCATCGCGCCATGTGCCTGACCGCCCGCCGGTGCCGCAGCATGCTGCGCTCCGCCTCCTGTCAATGCCTTGGCTATATCTGAGGCAGCCGATGGCCCCAGTACCTCCCAAATCTGATACATTTTTCCGGATCCAAGGTCGATCTGGTACGCCGCTCCGGCAAAATCGCCGGCGGGCAGGGCCACTACGGCCTTGGGTACGTTGCTTGCCTCGGGAGAAACCGAAGCGATGGATTTATTGCCTGTCTTGTCGGTCAGCGACGTTATCTGGTGTCCGATAAACTGGGAAACAACCTCGCCCAGCACCGACATCGCCATTTCGTCAAGCTGAATGTTTTCCTCTTTGTTCATCAGGCTGGCAATGGCCTTGGCGCAGTCTTCGCCAATGATGAACATGTGCTCGCCGGGGAAACCGGAACTGAAGTCCGCCTTGATTACCGTTACCGTTTCGGGAAGCTGCTCAAGAAACGCGTCGCGCCCGTTGACGGTGACGTTCGGCCCCCTGAGAATAACCGTTGCGCCGGTCATCAGCGAAAGGTTGGATGACTGCGCGTCGGTTGTGGAAGCGAGGAACGATTCCAGCGCCTTCCGTTCGGTATCCGAGAAGCCTCCTGTGGCTACCGCCGCAGGCGCGCCGCCGTCTACTCCGGCAAGCAGAGCGTCTATTTCCTGTTGAGAAAGGGCGCCGTCGGCCATCATCATCATCATAATAAATCCTCCCCGTCGATTCCAAACTCTTCAAGATCGTCAGGATTAAGTTCGGCAATCTTCTTCGTAATCTGCACCGCCAGTATTTTTCCGATCATGCCGGGCCGGCACAGAAACTTAGGCCTTGAGCCTATATTAAGGGAGTACGGTTCGTCTATACGGGTGTTGTACAGCCGGATCACGTCCCCCCTCTTCAGGGAAACCACATCCCTTACGGGGATATCGATTTTCCCAATTTCTGCTACTACATTAACATCGACAGTTGAAAGCTTCTCCTTTAGTACATTGAGGTTTTCCGAAGTGGCGTTGCGGCGCACCGAGGAGTACCAGAACTGGGCGGAAAGCTTGCTGATAATCGGCTCGATGGTGATGTAGGGTATGCAGAAGTTCATCATCCCTTCCACCTCGCCGATTTTTGTTTCAAGGGTCACCAGCACGACCATTTCCGTGGGGGGAACAATCTGGGCGAACTGGGGGTTGGTGTCGATCTGCCCCAGCCGGGGCCGCAGGTCTATCACCGTGGTCCACGCCTCGCGCATGTTCCCCAATATGCGGACGATGATCCCTTCCATGACCGACTGCTCGATGTCGGTCAGCTCGTGCTGTGATTTGGTTCCCTCGCCCGTGCCGCCGAACAGCCGCTCGATGATCGAAAAGGTGATCGCCGGGTCGATTTCCAGGATCGCATTGCCTTTGAGGGGATCCATGTTGATTATCGCCAGGGTCGTGGGGGTTGGAATCGAGCGGATAAATTCCTCGTAGGTTAGCTGGTCCACCGATGCGACGTGGACGTGCACCATGCTCCGCAACTGGGCGGAAAGGCTTGTCGTGGTAAGCCGGGCAAAGGTTTCGTGCATTATCGAGACGGTGCGTATCTGTTCCTTGGAAAATTTGTCGGGGCGCTTGAAGTCGTAGATCTTTATCTTGCGGCTGTCCGCCGCCGGCTTAAAATCTTCCGGTTCGGTGTCTCCGGCGTTTATCGCGGTGAGAAGCTGGTCGATTTCATCCTGCGATAGAACTTCGGTCACTTACACCTCAATACACTTCATTAACGTTGAGCGTGATAAAGGCGATCTCCCGTACCCTCGCCGTGTCGAGCAGGCGGGTGTTGAGATGGTTTTTTATCTCCTGTTTGAGCCGCTCTTCGTTTTCCGGCCCCAGCTCGGCGGCGTACTTTCCGGCAAAATATCTGCGGACAAATTCCTGCAGCTCGTTTTTCCTTTGCGAAAGCTCGCCGGAAGCGGCGGCGTCGTCCCTGTCGAAGCCGATGTTCATCACCACCATCACCGTATGGCTGGTGGTAACGTCCCTGGTCCTGGTGTTTACCTGCCCGATGTCGGTGTACCAGGAATAGATCGGCCGCCTGCCGATGTAGGGCGACGAGGGATCTGCCGACTGGGTCTGGGCTTTGCCGCCCTTGTTCACCACATTTACCGTAATAACCGAGACGGTAACAATAAAGATAAGCGCGCCTATCCCGATTGCCGCAAATTTAAGAATGGTTGGCAGCAATGCCCCAAGGCCGCCCTTTTTTTTCTTTGGCGCGGAACTTGCTTCCGGCGATTCGCCGTCGCCAATATCAAGATCATCAGTGTCTGACATATACAACCCTCCAATTCACAATAGCGAAATAATTATACTATATAATCGGTATATATTAAGCGTTATTTTAGATAAACCTACAAATGCGCGTCGTCGAGGATTATTATGTCCACGCGGCGGTTATAGGCGCGGCCTTCCGGCGTTTCGTTGGTGGCGATGGGGGCGGTGTCGGCAAAACCGGCTACCTGAAAGCGGCGTTCCTCTATGCCCAAATCGGCAAGGTAGTGCAATATGCTTATAGAGCGAGCCGCAGAAAGTTCCCAGTTGGAGTCCCAGGGGCCTGCCGGGTCAACGTCGACGGCATCGGTATGGCCTTCAATCCTGAATTTTCTGCCCCTCAGGTCGCTGGAGGCAAGATAGCTGCCCAGCCGCAGCAAAATGTCCCTGGTCGACTCCATGTTGATCCTCGCGCTTGCCGGGTTAAAGAACGCGTCCGAGGCGAGGGTAATGACAATGCCCCGCTCGTCATGGGTGATGCGGATCTTGTTGGAGTGAACCTCCGGGGAAAACACGCTCACCGCCTTGCGGAGGGCCGTTCCCAGGGAGTGGCCCCGTTCGGTCGAGGGCAGGGACATGATCGTGCTGCCAAGGTTGGCGCTGCGGCCCGACGAAAGGGTAAGTCCGCCGGCCAGCGCTCCCAGCCCCCCGGTCTGCATCGAGGTTGATATCGCGTCAAGCTGGGATTGGGTAACCTCGTCGGGGTTGAACATGATGACGAAGAAGCAGAGCATCAGCGTGACCATGTCCGAATAGGTGGTTAGCCACGCCTGTGCGTTGGGGGCCTCTGCCTTCTTTTTTTCCCGCGCCATTTTCTCTAACCTAATCCTTTAGCAGTTCGGCTTCCATGGTTTTTCTGACAGCCGGGGTAAGGTAGGCCATCAGCTTGAGCGCGAGGATGCGGGTATTTTCACCGGCCTGGATGGAAAGCACCCCTTCGATAACCATTTCTTTGGTTGTCGATTCCTTTGCGTCGTGTTTTTTGAGCTTTTCTCCGAACGGTATCAGAAGGAGGTTCGACACCATCGAGCCGTACAGGGTGGTGATAAGGGCGAGGGCCATGTTGGGGCCGATGCGGGCCTTGTCTTCCAGGTTCTGAAGCATCCCGATAAGCCCGACGACCGTTCCAATCATCCCGAGGCCGGGGGCCAGCGCCGCCCAGCCGCCAACGGTGGCTATTCTTTCCCCGTGGCGGGCCTGCATCTGGCTGAGTTCCAGTTCCATAAGGTCCCTGATTACCGATGCGTCGGTGCCGTCGACCATCAGGCGCAGCCCCTTTTTCATAAATTCGTCGTCAAGGTCCTCTAGCTCGTCTTCCAGCGCCAGAAGCCCTTCGCGGCGGGCCTTTTCGGAGAACGCCATCATCTTTTGAATTATTCCCTGCTCATTGTACGATTGCAGCTTGAATGTGCGGCCGAATATGTTCCAGATGCCAAGGGCATCGGGCAGCGACGAAGCGGTCATGAGGGCGAAATACGAACCGAGGACGACCATGAGGAATGACGGGAGGTCGATGATTGACATCAGATTTCCTCCGCCGACGAGGACGGAGAATACCACCATGCCGAAAGCGCCGAATACGCCTATATAACTTCCTATATCCATGCGTTACTCCTGAACCACCTGCGGAACCAGCCGCTGGCGGTAATCCTCAATTTTGCCCAAAACATCGTCCGCTTCTTCCCGCACAATATAATGTTTGCCGGACAGCATCACCAGCGTCGTATCGGGGTTTATTTCAATACATTCAATCTGGTGCGGGTTAATATAATACTCCTTGCCGTCCAGCCTTGTTACTTTAACCATACCATAAATAATGGGGCTGGGGAATGGGGATCGGGGACTGGGGATAGCTATTCGAAGTAACAGCGCACACCGAATAAACCTCCATGCTCCGAAGAAAAATCCCTAGTCCCTGTTCCCTAGTCCCCATTCCCTATTTTACCTCTTAAGCGTCAGCAGTTCCTGTAAGAGCTGATCTGCGGTTTGAATCGTCCGCGAGTTGGCCTGGAAGCCCCTCTGCGTAACGATCATGTCGGTGAACTGGTCCGCCATGTCTACGTTGGACATTTCCAGAACGCCGGGAACGATGGTGCCCTTTCCCGCGATGCCCGAAGCGCCGATGTCGGCAAGGCCCGAGTTATTCGACATGCGGAAGGTGTTGTCGCCCGCTTTTTCAAGGCCTCCCTGGTTGGGGAAGCTGGCGATCGCTACCTGGGCCAGCGCCCTGGTGCTGCCGTTTGAAAAAACGCCGGTGATGACGCCCGATGAATCGATCTTGAAATTGTCTAGATACCCCATCGGCCTGCCGTCCTGCTCAACGGCCTTGGACGAGCTTGATTCGGCGTACTGGGTGATCGAGCGGGTAAAGCCGCCAACCTGCCCCAGGTTCAGGACAAATTCCTGCCTTGCCGCAGTTCCGTCCTCGTTGGCCGTGGCGCTCTGCACGTCGTAGGCGACGTTCATCTGCACCTGGCCGGTCGCGCCGGAAATGTTGCCGGCCCCGTCCTCGGCGGACAGCAGGGTTCCGTTGTTGGAAAAGTTGACGATAAAGGTGGTCGGGCCCCCTTCGCCCGGCGCCTCGTCGCCATAGCCAATGGTGGTATTGGTGGGGATCTCGTTCTGGGGATCAACCGTTACGGCGGCGTTCCAACTGTTGTTGGTGTCAGGCACACGGGTAAACTCTACCTGCAGAATGTGCTTGTCGCCGAAGCTGTCGTAAATGTCGATCTGGGTCGCCCATGTTCCTTCGAGTACCTGCCTTCCCGTAGCGTTGTCGGGAATTTCGGGGATCCGCTTGTCAAGGTTGCAGGCAAAGTTCACCTCGGTGGTGGCCTTTGCCGGGTCCTTGCTGCCGACGGGGATGTACAGGTCGGTGACCGGCCGTGAGGTGTCCAGCACGGTGTAGCCTTCAACCTCGCGGGCCATCCAGCCCTGCACCTTCATGCCGTTGGCGGGGTTAACCATAATTCCCGCTTCGTCAATGCTGAACGCTCCGGCGCGGGTATACAGCTGCTTGCCGCCGTTGTCCAGAATGAAAAAGCCCATGCCGTTTATGCCAAGGTCGGTTCCCACGCCGGTGCTCTGGAACGCGCCCTGTATGTGGATCGTGTCGATTGACGCGACGCTCATGCCAAGGCCCACTTCTTTGGGGTTTACGCCGCCGATTTCGGCGGTGGGGCGGGCCGCGCCCTGCAGCTGCTGGTACAGGATGTCCTGGAAGTTCACCCGGTTCCTTTTAAAGCCCGTGGTGTTAATGTTGGAAATGTTATTGCCAATCACGTCCATCCTGGTCTGATGATTCTGAAGTCCGGAAACGCCGGAAAACAATGATCGCATCATAATGAATACTCCTTATATCTATTCGTCAAAGACTTTTCGTACCTGGTTCCAGTTATAGTACTCGCCGTTTACCAGCACCGTTGGCGCATCGCCCCTGGTTACCGCTTTTACGGTTCCCTGGACTACCGATTCCCCGTTGATAATTTCAACATTCCTGCCCAGCGCCGATGCGGCTTCGCTGCCGGTGATCATTGCCGTAAGTTTGGCAAAATCGGCAGACATGCTGGTCATCTGTTCCAGTGTCGAGAACTGGGCCATCTGGGCGATGAATTCCTTGTCCTCCATCGGGGATGTCGGATCCTGGTAGGAAAGCTGGGTGATAAGCAGTTTGAGGAAGTCGTCCTTGCCAAGATTCTGCTGCGGCTGCCGTCCCTGGTTGAGCTTGTGGTTAAAGTCATGGACATACTGGTTGACCCTGGCCTGTTCCTCGGCGCTCATCCTGAACATGTCAGCCGTGTTTAATGCTACTGCATCCATAGTTTCTCCTGTTAGGCAAGCATATTGATTGCCCTTGCCCCCTGCCAATAGGCATCGGGGAAGAGCGGCATTTCCATTCCCTCAATGGCGGTGTCGTACCGGGAAGCGGCAAACTGCCAGGGCAGGGCACGGCTCGCTTCCGTTCCCCGCCATTGCTGCTGCGCTTCCCTCGAATCCGCCGCGAGGGACATTTCCAGATTCGCGCCTTCAAAACCCGAATCCCGGAAAGCCTTTTCCAAAGATGAAATCTCCCGCTCAAAGGCCCGCAGGGCTTCCTCGCTTTCGACGACGATAAGTCCTGTTATCTTGTTTTCGGACATTTCCAGGCGAATCTTTACATTGCCCAGGCTTTCCGGTTTAAGGGCCAGACGTATGGTTCCCTCGTTCCCGTCCCTGAGCATTACCGAAGCGTGGCGGACAATGTCGTTGTTAAAGTTCTGGTGCAGCTCGCGCGCCAGAATGTCTTCAAAAGCCTGTCCCGCTTTTGCCTCCCAGGTGGTCAGCGCCGACGGGCCTTCCTGTCCTTGGTTGGGCAGGCGGAGTTCGAGGGATACCTCTCTGCCCGTCCCCTCGGCGGACAGGCGGGTTTCGGCGGCGGCCCTCAGTTGGAAAGCGCCGTCTTTTCCGGCGGCTTCTGCCTGTGCGCCCATGCTTCGGAAATCCCGCACTTCGAACGCGAACCGCTGCCGGCCCTTGCTCCGCGCCTCTTCCAGCCTGCTCCGCCCGGCTTCGCCGGCGACGGCCTTTTTCTCAGCGGCCTGGCGCGGGGCGGCATCGTTTGCCAGTTCCCTGGCTGCCGACCTATCCGGCGCGGGGATTTCCGCTGTATTAACGTGGTTTTTGGCTTTTTCGCCGGTGTTTTTGGGATTTTCAGCAGCTTCAGCGGCGATAAAAGCGGCAGAAACCGCTATTTCCGGCTGTTTTTCCGTTTCACGGGGGATTGTTTCCTGTGCCGTTGCGGTTTCGCCGGTGCCTGTTTGCACTAATTCCGCTAAATTGAGCCGGGAATCTGTTTCCAGAGCCAATTCCACGTCTTGTTCCGGTGGGATTTGTTCCTCGTTCCGGCTTATCAGGCGGTCAACGGCGAATAGAACGCTGGTTTCCTGAGAATCAGGCCGTTCGCCCTCAATTCCGTCGATTTTTAACGATTTTTGCAGCTTGTTTTTTTCATTGCCAGCCGCCGGCAGCCCTGCCGTCTCTTTAGCCGTTTTACCGGCGCGGGAGCTTCCCCTGGTGTTTGAAACCGTCTGCGTTTCGCCAGGTTCGGCGGCTTCCGCGAGCGGGACTTCGCCGGAGACCTGCGCGCCTGCCGCGCCTTCTCCCGTCCCGGTTTTTCGGACCAGACCCGCAAGTATCTTCGCGAAAACCCCCAGCCCGTTTTTTTCGGGCTTGAGCTTCTGCGGCGATTCCGCCTCAGGGAGACACTGCGATGCCGGTTCTGTATGGGGGGTTGTTATGATCACCACCCGGACCTCCTCTCCAAACCGCCAGGTTTGGACATTTGCCTCCGGAAGGTGGGTGAATTGGAGCTACAGGCTCTGAGGCCTCCCGGCCATCTTTCGCTGCAGCTCCGCCGCCCTGGCCGGCTCCATTAAGGATAGCCAGTAGGACACGATTGACGAGGTCCCCTCTGCCCGTGCAATCTCTTCGGTCTTCCGGAGTACATCGATAACGTCCTGATCGTCCATGGCGGACATTATGCCCACCGCTCGCTCCGGCGGCATTCCGTTCAGGAACCGGGCGTTATCTTCGATGTTTCTGTCCCTATTTTCGGCATCTGAGGCCATTGCTTTTAGTGAATATTCTCGTTCGTCGAGCGCTCTTTGGCGATCATCAAGTTCCTGGGCCATCTGCCCGATTATGCCTTTTTGGGAATCGATATCCTGCTGCTGGACGGATATCTCCAGCCTCTGCAAATCCAGCGAAATAAGCCGCGTTTCAAGGCGTTCCGCATCCAGGTTGATATCTTCATCCGGCGCGGCCTTGGGCTGGCTGCGCCCCTCGCGGCCGATTAAGCCGTACAGCGGCGATAAAACGGCTTTTGCATCGATTACGTTGAGGTAGTCAAACCAGAGAATCCCCCCCGCCGCAAGGACAATAACGAGCAATAAAAGAACCAGTACTCTTCCAACCATATTGTATCTCCCAAATTCGCAATAACGATTATATTATATCTTCGGCAAAAATGCAATCACCCATACAGAAACCGGCGATTTTAGGCATTTTTATGCCAATTTTTATTGAATAAATGGTTGTTTTTGTTTATAATGTTCCCTAAAAGCCCCATCAGGCGGTTATTACAGTGCGCGAGGTTTGCAGGAAATGTTGGATATCGGTCCCGTCCACCGCAGGGAATATGAACTTGAAACCGGCCGCTCCGGTAAACCCAAAGCCGGCGACAGGGCGGAGCGGGGCGGGACGGTCGTTATTGCCCAGGCGCCGGGAAGAATTCATTTTTTGGGCGAGCACTGCGATTCGATAGGGGGCCTGTTCCTTTCTGCGGCGATAGATCGCTGCGTCAATGTGGCAGTCAGCGCGAGGAAGGACAATTCCCTGCGCTTTTACGCCGCCGATTTGGGCGAGCGGAAGCGCAGCACCCTGGCAAATTTAAAATACAAACGGGAGGATCGCTGGGCAAACTACGTTAAGGCGGCGATCCATATTTTTGCGGAACTGGGCATCCCCCTAAGGGGCATGGATTTTTCCATTGCCGGAAATATTCCCCAGCAAATCGCCATGGCGTCTTCCTCGGCGCTGGAAGTGGCATCGGCGGTTGCGCTGCGGGCTTTTCTCCGGGTAAAGATCAGCGACCGGGAACTGGTCAAACGGCTGTCGGCGGCGCACACGCTGTACTTTGGCAAGGCGGCAAGCCCTGCGGATTATCTGGTGGGGCTGGCGGCGAAAAAGGACCAATTCCTCATCGTCGACGAATCGACCCTTGCGGTGACGAAGATCAAGTCGCCTTTTTCCCGCTGCAAATTTATCCTGATGGATTCCCGCGTTCCCCGTCTGGGAATAGAAAGCGAACTTGAAAACCGCAGGAACGATGTCAAAGCCGCCCTGGATATACTCGCCCAGGGCAGGGAGGACGCGAGTTTCAGGGAATTCGCCGCGATGGACATCATGGAATCGATGGGCGACCTTCCCGAGGTGATCCGCCGTAGGAGCCTCCACGTCGTACAGGAGATCCGCCGCATCAAGGATGCCGGAGACTGCCTTGCCTGCGCCGATCTGGCGGGCTTTTCGCGGCTGGTCTTCCATTCCCACGAGGGCCTGCGCGACCTGTACGAGATCAGCTGCCCCGAGATCGACTGGATGGTAAAGCGGGCGCAGGAGACCGAAGGGGTACTCGGCGCGCGGATGACCGGGCTGGGTTTCGGCGGCTGCACCTACACGATTGTCAGGAATGATGCTGTCGCCGAATACCGCGCCCGGATAGACGACTACGAACGGATATTCGGCTTCCGTCCGGCAATCCACGAATTAAAGCTTGCCACAGGGAGCAGGGTAATTGGCAAATAAGAAATAGGAGTTGTGTTGCGGATTTTATTGACTAACGATGACGGGATTTCTTCTCCGGGAATTTTGCTGCTCGCGGCGGCTTTGCGGGAAGCGGGGCATGCGGTCTTTGTGGTCGCCCCCGCCCTGGATCGATCCGGGGTTTCCCACTGCATATCGTTCCTCAGCGGCCCCAGCAGGCTCACGGAAATCGAAAAGGATACCTGGGCCTGCAGCGGAACCCCGGCAGACTGCGTGATAGTTTCCCTTTTGGGCGGCATCCCCGAATTGTGCATCGTCAGGGATCCAAATTATATGGCGGAAAATACCGTGCCCCCGGACCTGGTTATTTCGGGCATTAACCGGGGGGCGAACCTTGGAACGGACATCGTCTATTCGGGCACGGCGGCTGCGGCCCGCCAGGGGGCGCTGTGCGGCATACCTTCCATCGCGCTATCCCTGGTGGAAGGGGGCCCAATCTGGTACTGGGAAACGGCGGTGATCTTTGTCATCGAACGCCTTGAGGAAATGATCGCGTATTGGAAGCCCGGTTCCTTCGTCAATGTAAACATGCCGAATCAGGAGGAAATTCCTTCGTCGCTGGTTCATGCATTTCCTTCATTTAGGTATTATAATGATCGTATGGACATTTTCCATGCGCCGGACGGGCACCGGTACTGTTTTGCCAAAGCCGGCGAGATCGGAGCCGATCCGCAGCAGGGATCGGACTGGGAGGCTGTAACGCACAACAACGTATCGATCAGCGAAATTTATATCTATCCGGCGCTGCTGGAATCGGTCGCGGGGAGGCATAGTGGCGGGTGACTTGTCAAAACGGCGCATGGCGTCAGACGAAAAACCGGTATTAAACGAGAAGACGCAGGCCCGTTATCACGAAAAGGCATCCGGGCGGTTCGAAAGCTCATCGGTTGAAAAAAAAGATAAAAGAAAAATTGCCAGGGGGCTAAAGGACGGGATACGCCTGTTCCGCATGAAGAAATGGGATAATGCCCTCAAGCTGTTTCTCGGTTTGGACTCCGCCGGTTTTTCCCGCGAGGAACAGACCGAGCTTGCCTATTTCCGGGGCCTTTGCTGCGCCAAGCTGGAACGTTTCGACGACGCGATACTGTACCTTGAGCAGGTCGGCGCCGCCGGGGGGGATATGCTGCGGGCGTACCAGTGCCGCCTGACTCTGGCGTACATCTATGTTACGACGGGGCGCGCGAAGATGGCGGAATTCGAACTCAAGCGGCTGCAGCATGCGGGTTTTGAATCGGCGCCTCTGTACAACACCCTTGCGTACGCCTCGTACATTCAAAATGATACCAGCGCCGCGATTGAATATTACGAAAAGTCGCTGGACCTTGACAGGGAGAATCCCACGGCGCTGAACAGCATGGGGTACATACTTGCCGACACCGGCCTTGACCCGCTGCGGGGGCTGCGGTTCTGCCGGAGGGCGCTGGAACAAAAACCGCAGAACCCCGCCTACATCGATTCCCTTGGCTGGGCGTATTACAAGTGCGGCGAGATGACCGAAGCGCGCAGCCTGCTTCGCAGGGCGCTGGAGCTTGCCCCGCAGGAGAGGGAAATAAAAGAACATTTCAGGATAGTTACCGGGGGCGCCGTGTGAAAAAACAAATGGGCGTTTTGGCCGCAGCTGCGCTGCTGTTATTCGCCGCGCCGTTCATTGCGGCGCAGGAAAATACGCGGCCCGTGTATGTTACCGGCGGCGAGGATATCAACGCGATAAACGCCGCATCCGAATTCCGCATCGGAATTCACGCGTACAACCGCTATTCGTTTAACGAAGCGATACATTCATTCGAGCGATCTCTCTCGTACAGGCCCGGCGAGGCGATAATCATGGATTGGCTGGGCAAGGCGTATTACCGCTCCGGGCTGGAGAACACCGCCCTGCGCCAGTGGAGGGCTGCCGCCGACGCATACGGCAGAAACTCCGGGCCGGGAATGATTCTGGCAAACCGCGTCGAGACGGTGGCAAACCGCCGCCTGCTGCTGCCCGTCGCCAACGACGATGTTCGCTACATCGAATCGGGGCGGTACCCCGGGCGCTACGATGACTATATCCTGTACCGGCAGCCGACATCCGTCCTGCCCCAGGGCGACGGTTCCGCCTGGGTAGTCGCATACGGCAGCAACGAGATCGTTAAAATTGACGTTAACGGCGTTGTAAAGGACAGAAAGCGCGGGCCGCTGAACGGCTTCGACCGGCCCTACGACCTGGTGCGCGGCGTCGGGGGGAAGATGTACCTTTCCGAGTACCGTGGCGGCAGGGTAAGCGTACTGAGCCCCCAGGGCGAATGGCTGGCGTACATCGGCTCAAAAGGCCTGCAGCCGGGCATGTTTGTCGGCCCGCAGAACATGGCGGTAGACGAAGACGGCTATCTGTACGTCGTCGATTACGGCAACCAGCGAATCTCCAAATTCGATCCGGACGGGGTGTATGTCCTGTCCTTCGGGGCGAGAAGCCCCCTCTTTCCCGGATTCCTTTCGCCGACGGGCATTGCCGCCAGAGGCGGCCGGATCTATGCCGCCGATTCCGTGGAAAAATGCATCTACATGTTTGACCCCAACGGCAACTACCTCGGCATCCTTACCGGCGGCCTTTCCGGGCCGGAAAGCCTCCGCTTTATTAGCGACGGCAGGCTTCTCGCGGCGGACACCAACAGGGTGCTGCTCATCGATGTCGATTCGGCGATTATGCGGGAACTTGGCATGGTGGCGGGGAACCCGAGGGTCCGCGTAGTCGGCGCAGACATGGATTCCAACGGCAACCTGCTGGCGGCAAATTTCGCCGCGAGCGAGGTGTCCGTGCTGACCCGCATCGACGACCTTGCCTCCGGCCTCTTTGTGCAGATCGAGCGGGTATTCGCCGAACGGTTCCCCGAAGTTACCGTTGAGATAAAGGTTGAAGACAGGTTGCGCCGCCCCATAGTCGGGCTTGAAGCCCTGAATTTCTACCTGAGCGAGGGCGGACGGGAAGTTTACGAGCAAAGGTTCCTTCAGCCCTCGTACCGCGTCAGCCGTTCCGACGTTTCGGTTCTGGTTGAGCGCTCGCCCGAGACGGCGGCCCTGCGGGACGATCTTGCCGCCGCAGCGCGGGACATTAGCGGCGCCCTTGGCGCGCAGGGAAAAATACTCTCGTTTATTTCAGCGGGCGAGCAGCCCCAGCGGGAACGGCACGAGAACGCCCTGGAAACCGCAGCCAGGGGGCGGACGGCGGAATACAGCCCCCGCTGGCGGTTTGACCTTGGCCTCCGCCTCGCCGCCACCGACCTTCTGTCCGGCGAGAAAAAGCGGTCGGTCGTATATGTCGGCTCCGGCAGGGTAGGGGAACTGGGCTTTGAGCAGTACAGCCTGTCCGAAATGGCGGCGTACCTTGCCAACAACGGCATTGTGTTTAACGCCGTCCTTGTCGGCGCGGGCCCCCCTGCCGAGGAGATACGCTACCTCTGCCGGGAAACCGGCGGGCAGGCGCTGCCCCTGTACCGCCCCGAGGGGATACGGGAGATGATTGAAAGTGTTGCTTTTATTCCCGTCGGGCTTTATACTATTAGCTACCGGTCGCTTCTTCCTACCGATTTTGGAAGGGCATGGCTTCCGATTGAAGCAGAAGTGTACCTCATGGAGCGTTCCGGGCGGGATTCCTCAGGATATTTCCCGCCTTTGGAATAGAATAATAAATTAAGAGGAGGCTTTTATGTCGTACCAATGGGATCCCAGTTTGGAAACAGGACATGCGAAAATCGATGGACAGCACAAGCAGCTGATTGCCGCGCTAAACAGCATCATTGATGCTTCGAGGGAAGGAAAGGGCAAGGATGAAATTTTCAAGACTTTAGACTTTTTGACCGGTTATACCGTAATGCATTTTTCTACAGAGGAAAAACTCCAGGTAGATTACGACTACCCCGATTACCCGATACACAAGCGCTACCACGACGAGTTCAAGGGAACCGTCGGCGAGCTGACCCAGCGCCTGATCAACGAAGGCCCCACCGAAGAGGTAATAGGCACCGTTACCACCACAATCGGAAACTGGCTCTTAAACCACATAAAAGGCGACGACTTCCGCATGGCCGCCTACGTCAAATCCAAAGGAGACCCCAGCGCGGCCTAAAGCCGTTCTTAGCTATAATCACGCAGAGGCGCAAAGGCGCGGAGATGGGCGCGTTGCTTGCGAACTGCGGGCATCCATCAACTCTGTGCCTTTGTGCCTCCGTGTGAGATAATTCTAAAAATGGCATAAAAAACCCCGCTGGACAGCGGGGTTTTTTGTGCGTTAGTGCTTCCTTACGACAGATCGCCCTGGGCTACCCAGCGGCGGATCAGTTTGTCCAGGCGGAGGATGTCCATCGGTTTGGAGATAACGTCCTGGAAACCGGCCTGCAGGAAGAAGGCGTTGTTGCCGATGACGGAATTGGCAGTAACGGCGATGATCGGCAGGTTCTTTGCGTAATCGGTGCCAACATCGTTGCGGATTATCCGTACCGCTTCGGTGCCGTCCATCTCGGGCATCCAGCGGTTCATGAAAATCGCGTTGTACTTGGGCGAACCCTTGCGCACCAGTTCAACCGCTTCCGGCAGATTGCCAACGCAGTCAACGGTTATCCCGTAGGGCTCTATCATTCCCTGGGCTACCTCAAGGTTAATCTCCGCATCGTCTACCACCAGCACCCTCGCTTCGGGAATCTTGATGCGCTGCATATCGCTGGTGTCGGCGGAAGCCCGCGCCGTAGACTGGAACGTTCTCAGTTTTTCAATGGCTTCCGCGCTGATAACTTCGTCGCTCACGAATTTTTCCGGCAGCTTCACCGTAAATGTCGTGCCCTTTCCATAGGCGCTTTCGACGGAAATGGTGCCGTTCATTAAATCGACAATTTTCTTGGTCAGCGCAAGGCCCATGCCGGTTCCCTTGGAAGACCGCATCTTTTGGGTGTCAAGGCTGGAGTAATCAAGGAATACCTTGTCAATGTCCTCCGGTTTGAAGCCTCCGCCGGTATCCGAAATTTTGGAGATCAGCCATATCGTATCCCCGTTCCTTTCCGAAGAAATCTTCCACTCAACGGTTCCCGTCTTGGTGTTGGTAAACGCGTTGCTTAAAATGTTGTTGAAAACCTGCCGTACCCGCAGGGCGTCGCCGAGAAGCCGCAGGGGGAGTTTTTCGTCGGGAAGGATGTTAAACGTAATCTGTTTGGAGCCGATGTGGATTAGGTTGCTTAACGCCGTGTCGTTGATAAAATTCGGCAGGTTGTATTCGGCGGAAATGATCCCGAATTTGCCCGATTCAATGTTGGAAATATCAAGAAGGTCGTTTACCACCCCCAAAAGGATCATGCCCGATTCGTCGATTTTTCTGAGGTGGTTTCTCGTTTCCAGAGGTATGCCCCTCTTGGTAAGGTTAAGTTCCGAAAGGCCGATTATCGCGTTCAGCGGGGTCCGCATGTCGTGGCTCATGTTGGCGATAAATGCGGTTTTGGCCTTCTTGGCCGCCTCGGCGATTTCAAAGGGCTTCGCAATGACGCCCGAAGCCAGGCCGGCGGCAAGCACGCCGAGTCCGAAGAAGATAAGGCCGGAAAGGGCAATCATCAGCCAGACCTGCTTGAAGGGGCTTTCTGAAACGGAGGCGGCAGCGGCGATTATCCAGCTTTCTTTGATGGATATTGGCCGGTAGGCAATGATGTCGTCGATGTCTTCTCCCAGCTCTTCTACGCCTTTGATGGCGTAGCGGTCGACGTTCTTTGGCAAATTCTCATTGTCGTTAATCATTCGATCTATCACCCTGGCGACATCGCTGTATCTGGAATCTGTTTTGGAGAGTTCCAGGAAATTCACCTCGTCCATAACCCAGTCGTGGAGCACGTCGGCAATAATTTTTCCTTCATCGTCAATCATAAGAAGATGCCCTGCGTTCCCCGACTGGAACCGCACAACCTGTTCGTTAAAATAGCTGCCGGGAACGGTTATTCCGACGATTTGCGGGTTGGCGGGAGTTTCGCCCCGCAGCGCCATAAACTGGAAGTCATCCATCGGGGCAAAAATATAGAAGACCACGTCTCCGTTGGAATCGCGGTGCGTAGTGGTGATAACCCGATCCCCCTGGAATGCCCGCTCCCACGCTTCGCTGCCCAACATTGACTCCGGCGGGGCGGCGGAACCCATGCTGAACGAAGCTATGGTTCTGCCCGAGGAATTGAAGATCGCGATCGCGTCAAAATCCTCATAGGCGACTACCTGTTCCATAAGGAGGTGCTGCACATCCTGAATAGACGCACCCTGCAGCCGCATGGCAACGGCGCCGGCATCCTGTTTGAGTATTACCATCTGGTTTAACATATACTCATTTGCGCCGGACGCGAGCCGCTGCATATCGGCTTCCAGAGTTTTGATGATCTGGTTTTGGGCCGAAGAAATACTGATTACCACGCTCGACGCGGAAATCGCCAGTACAATAGCGGAAATTATCAGGAATACTTTTAAACGGATTGTCATGTTCCCTTCCCCTTCAAATAAGGCTGTATTATCCCCCAGTATACTACATATCTTCTTAAATCTCAAGTACGAATTTCGATAAACCTGAGCTTTTTCTCGGCTTTTTCTTTTGAAAAAGCCTTAACCTTCATTTTTAAACGCCGATACAGAAAGTGAGGAACCTCTCAAAGGACGAGGGGTAAAGACCTATATCGAGGTGGACATGATGTTCGAGAAATGCAGGGAAATCCTGCTGCAGGAAAGCGATCTGGTGCAGAGAATAGCCCGCTTGCAGGAAGTTGTCTGGGAGGCGGTAATAAGCCGCGACTGGACGGATTTTGAGGGCCATTTTAGCGAATTAGGCAGGTTGGGAGAGGAATTTTCCGCCCTTGAAGCGGAAAGGGAAGGGCTTTTTACAGGAATTCACGGCAAACCCGGCGATATTTTAGGTTTTTATGCCTTTGCTTCCCAATTGCCGCCTGATCAGCGGGGCGAAATTACTGAAATTTACCGGAATTTAAAGCTGGAAGCCCTGAAAGTCCAGGTTTCCGGCGATACACTCATGGGTTTCATCGCCGGAGCGCGGACAACCCTGGCTGGTTTCTTTGAAATAGCCTTCCCCGACCGGGGAGGAAAGTTATATACGCCGCATGGGATACCTGTTTCCCATGATATGCGCAGCATGGTTTTGAACCGCTGTTTCTGAATCAAGGAGGATTTTGAAAATGACTTCGACATTTATGGGAATTGAGATTGGCAAACGGGGAGTGCAGGCCCATCAGCAGGCCCTGTACGTTACCGGGCATAACCTGGACAACGCCTCGACCGACGGCTACAGCCGCCAGCGGATAGAGATGTCCGCTTTCGAGCCGATCTACCTGCCGGGGCTGAACCGGGAGGAGACGCCGGGGCAGATAGGGCAGGGCGTGACCATCGAACGCATCGAGCGGCTGCGCGACCAGCTTCTGGACAAGCGCATCGTGGCGCAGTCCTCCAACGAAGGCTATTGGGCTGCCCGCGATCCCTACATCAGAATGATGGAAAACCTCTACCTGGAGCCGGGAACCAATTCGGTGCGGTCAAAAATGGACAATTTCTGGGACGCGTGGCAGGAACTTTCGATGTTCCCCGCCGATACTGCCCCCCGCACGGCGGTCATTGAGCGGGGCAAGACCCTTATCGACGGCATCCACAACCGGTACAACCAGCTTAAAATGCTGCAGGACCAGGTTGATTCGGACATACAGCTTACCGTCGGCCGGGTAAACGAACTGAGCCGCCAGATTGCCGCCCTGAACGGCGACATTCAGCGGATTAAGGCCCAGGGCGACATGCCCAACGACCTGATGGACCGCCGCGATCTTCTGCTCGACAAACTTTCTTCTATTATTGATATAACCACCGACAACCGCGACCCCGATGAATTTATGGTGCACACCTCCGGCTTTATCCTGGTTCAGGGGCAGATTGGCCGCCAGTACGACCTTCGCAAGGGGATAGACACCGAAGGCTACGCCCACATCTTCTGGCAGGATACCGGCCAGGAGATTCGCTTCCAGCGGGGCGCTTTGGGCGCGCTGCTCGAACTGCGCGACGAGACGATCAGCCAGGAGATTCAGACCCTGGACAACATGACGATGAACTTTGTCGACCTGGTAAACGAGGTTCACCGCGACGGCTACGGTTTGAACGGCGTTACGGGGATCAACTTCTTTTCCGAATATCCATTTGTTACCAACGTTAACGGCAACTACGACCGTTCCGGCGACGGGACGTTTGATTCCAGCTACATCTACCGGATCAACGGGCAGAACGTGCTGGAACCGCAGGCGCAGCCCGGCCTTGTCGGTGAGATTACCCTGTCCGCCGGCAACGGCGAAGTAAAGGTGCCGTATTACGCGACCGACACCGTTACCGACATTATCAACCGGATCAACAACGCCGGCGCCGAGGTGGTGGCCCGCCTTAATCGCGACGGCAGGCTTTCGCTCAAGGGAACCCCCGCCGAGCCGATTAACGGCATACACGAAAACCCCGACTTTGTTATACGTCATGTAAGCGACACCGGCTATTTCCTTACCGGATACGCGGGGCTGCTCGGCGGCGTAGAAGGCGGCTCCTTCGACTGGGGCGGGCCCGACGCCATTGCAACCCTGCGCGACGGTGCGGACTATGCCGTTGCCCCCATCGCCCACCCGTCCGGCTGGATCGAAGTCAGCCCCGCCGTTATTCGGGACACCATGTCGGTCGCATCCGGCTTTGGGGTAAACGGACAGGCGGCGAATCCCGGCAACGGCGACGCAGCGATGGCGATTGCCTCGATCAGAAACACGCCGGTAATGGTCGGCCGCCTTTCCACCTTTGACGACTACTTTGCCGATTCCGTCGGCCGCATGGGCCTGTTGGGCGAGCAGAGCGGCAGGGCGCTGGAAACAGAAAACATTATTATGAAGCAGCTTAACGATCTGCGGCAGTCAATTTCCGGTGTAAACATCGACGAAGAGCTGGCGAACATGATCCGCTACCAGCACGGATACAATGCCGCCGCCCGCTTCATCACCACCGTCAACAACATGCTGGATGTGCTGATGAGGATGGGTGCCTAGATAATAGCACCGCTAAGGAGAAACTAAATGAGAAGAATATCAACGGATATGCCGAATACCGACGTGCAGTTTTACCTGCGGCGTCATGAAGAAAAACTGGCAAAGCTGCAGTCGCAGATCTCGTCGGAAAGCAGAATACGCGAACTCCGCGACGATCCCCTGGCGGCCTCCCACGCGGTGCGCTACGAATCGTACCTTGCCCGGCTGGAGCGCTTCGAGAAAAACACCCTGTACGCGAAGGATCATTTCAATGTCGTGTACGCCTACATGGACGAGGCGATCAACGTGATGCAGCGGGTGCGCGAGCTTGCCGTCCAGGGTGCAAACGGCACCTACACCGCCGAGGATCAAAAACTCATGGCTGTGGAAGTGAACGAGCTGATCAAGGAACTCGTCTCGCTTTCCAATGAGGTGGGGCCGGACGGCAAACAGATCTTCGCCGGCGACAAGGCATTTACCGAGCCGTTCCGTATGGTGGAAGGCACGGTACCGGGCGGCAGCGACAGCATGGTGGTCAGGGTGGAATACCGGGGCGCGGGCGCTTCGCGGAGAACCGAAACCAGCGATCGCGCGTACATAGACCTTGACATTGGCGGCGGCGAAGTGTTCTGGGCGGAAAAGATGCAGATCTTTTCCACCGTCGATGCGACGAATTACCGCGTCAATACCGTGGGATCGTTTTTTATCGACGGCGCGGAAATCCGGGTGAACCCCGGCGACACGCTGCCGGCCATTGTGGCGAAGATCAACGAATCGCCCGCGCCGGTTAAGGCGTACATCGATGCCGACACCAGGGGGCTTGCGCTGGAGGGAACCAACCCCCACCTTATCCGCGCCGAAGACGGCGTCGGAGGGGCGACGGTGCTGAAAGACCTTGGGATTATCCGGGGCAACATGGAAAACAACGCCCCCAACTGGGACACTACCCGTTCGCGCGTTTCCGGCGGCTCGATATTCGACATGCTCATCCGGCTGCGGGATTCGATGTTCCGCGGGGATCACGATTTTATCGGCAGCCAGGGAATCGCCGGCATGGACCTCGCCATTGGCAACATGGCGACGCGCATAGCCGACATCGGCAGCCGCCAGGAACGGGCGGAAACGGTGTGGCAGCGGCTTAACCGGGAAATTCCCGACGTGGCGGCGCATCTTGCCCGCGAATCTTCGGTCAACATGGCCGATGCCGCGACCGACCTGAAAATGCTGGACTATGCCCACCGTGCAACCCTCCAGACCGCCGCGCGCATTTTGCCGCCGACGCTGCTGGATTTTTTAAGGTAAACGGATCGTGAAAGTTGCGACCAAGGCTTATGGCCTAATAGATGTTGACGAGCGGCAAAAGATCATTTTCCCCCAGGGCCTCCTTGGTTTTGAAACCTTAAAAGACTATCTGCTCCTCGATGCCGAACGCCAGCCCTTCTACTGGCTCCAGTCGATGGACGAGGAACAGGTGGCCTTTATTCTGGTCAATCCCTTTTTGTTCAGGCCGGACTACGAGGTAAACATCGGCAACGAGGAACTTGCCGATATCAGCCTTCATTCGCCGGAAAAGGCGCTGATTTTTTCGATAGTCACCATCCCGTCCGATGCCGGCCCCATGACGGCTAACCTGCAGGGGCCGCTGATTATCAACCGCGACAACCGGACCGGCAAGCAGGCGGTGCTGTCCGACACCCGCTGGAGAACCAGGCACGACATCATGGCCGAACTTGCGGCGACAGGGAATTCGTGATGCTGATACTATCCCGCAAGATTAACGAAAAAATAATGATCGGGGACGAGATCTCCGTTTCGATAATTGAAATCCGCGGCGATCAGGTACGCATCGGCGTGGAGGCCCCCAAAACGGTAAAGGTATTCCGCCAGGAAGTGTTCGACGCAATCAAGGCCGAGAACCGCGCCGCCGCCGAATCGCCGTCCGTTCTGCCGGTCGTAGACTTCGGCAAGGTGCAGCGGGAAAAGGCAATCGATACAATCAATCAGTAATGATGCCCAAGGCCGATAAAAATTTCCCTGTCCCCTCGGGAGGTCTTATCGGTTTCGTTGATGTTCCAGCCAAAGCTGAAGCGGATGTACACGCTGCGCATCGCCAGCGGGAAGACGAAAAATTCAAAGCCGCCCGTGATAAGCATGTTGTTAAAATTAAAGGAAACGCCTGTGGAGGGGTCGCTGTACAGGGCCATGTCGACAATCGGCGAAAACTGAAAATCGATATCCGCGCCCCGTAATTTCGGCTTGTTAAACCACCTGGCCGGCGAGAACTGGAGAATCCTGAAGGGAAAGTCCAGGTTGAGCGAAAGCATGTAATTGGCGTGAAGGTCGTTGTCAAGGATGCCGCGCAGGGCGTCTCCCGCACTATAAAAATAATTTACCGGTTCTGGAAAAAACCACTGGCGGTACTGCAGAAATGCCGATATGCCGGAAAATTCAGTGAAAACAAAGTAGCCCTTTGCCGATACGGAATATTCTAACGAGAGTGCGTCCTTTTCGCCTTTCCGGTAAAAATCGTAGGTGTAGGAATTGGCCGCTTGAACGTCAAACCCCCTGCGGTGGTTTTCGATCCAGTCCACCTTGGAAAAACCGAGGGTGTGGGCAAAAGTTAAAAATGGCCCTTTAAGGTTTTCTGCAAGTTTCCATCGTGGAAATTCATGGTTAAAAACGGCAAACAATTCCGGCGTATAGACAAGGTCGCCGTAGTCTCCAACCTCAAAGCCGGTGGGGATTTTCCATGAGACATAGGGCCTGGTTGACATATAGAAGCCGTTCTGAAAGTCGCCGTACAGGACTTTGTCCCTGTCGTCATTTTCCTCGTTAAGAATAAAGGATTCATCAAAGCCGAACGTAACGGTGGTGTCCCCCGCCGGCATCTCCATAAAAATGCCGGTATTGTTTCTGAAGTAAAACGGCTGTTCCGTATCGGGCCGGTAATCAAAATAATTTTCAAATTTAAACGTCCAGTCGTACCCGAATGCCATGAAGGGAATGTTTGCTTCCAGTTCAAAGAAGCCGGAATGGCGGTATTTTTCGTCGTACCGGTATCCAAAGTTTACCGGAAGGGGATTCATCGTACCCAGAAAGTTATAGTCCCGGTATCGCAGGATCATTTCCAGGCCGGTATTGGAACTGTAGCGGGGGATGGGAATGACAATGAAATTCCAGGTATCCTCGGTATTGATGGTCAGGCCGACCGGAATTTTTCCGTCTTCCCGGGGCTGCTCTGCCTCATAATCAATGGAAGCAGATTTTAAAACACGCTGGTTTATCAGCATCTGTGTTTTTTCGCGGATATATTTTTCCAGATTTTCCAGGCCGTGTATTTCTTCCCCCTCCGTAAATTCGCCGTTGTACAGTATGGCGTAGGGGCGCGTGCGGCCCTTGATGTTGAAATCAAACGATTCGATTACAAAGATCGAATCCGCGCCTCCCAAATATGCACCAGGAACGGATTCCTGGGCAAATACCGGCGACAGGGCAAACAGCAGCACAAGCGGGAGAATAAAAAATTTACTCACAGCCGGTTTCTTCTCTAACTTCTTCAATCGGTTTTATCATCTCCTCTTCCGTTTCTTTTTTTCGCGTTTTGTATGAGAGAATGTGGATGGTAACCCCAACGCCGATGCCAAGCAGAACCAGCCGTATCACCCATGGAAGAATCCCTTCGGACGCTATTTTGGGAACCGCCCAGATTGCCGAAAACGCCATCGAAGCCCACATTATGATTAGGGTAACAACCTTTGTTTTCATGGAAATGGATTTGTGTACCGTGAAATCCCGGACAATTCGCCCGAAATATTTGTTCCGCATGACGGCGTTGTACATTCGTTCCGAGCCCCGCAAGTACAGCCATGCCGTAAGCAGGTAAAAGGGCGTGGTGGGGAGCAGCGGCACAAAGCGTCCCAGCGTTCCCAGTATCAGCGTAATGGTCCCTGCAATGATGAACAGCGTTTTTCGGGCTTTTTCCGGTATTTTCATTCATCCCTTTGTTTGTTTCTTGTGAAATTAACGAGATTGTTATGAAAAAATACCCATAATCGCCCTTAATGTCAATATCTCGAATTGCCGATAATCAGTATATGATACGAGGATGGTATACCGGGGCCAGCGGGATGCGGGCGCAGCAGTGGCGGCTCGATGCGGTGGCGAACAACCTGGCAAATGTCGGCACAGACGGCTACAAGCGGGATGTGGCGGCTTTTAAGGCGTTTCCGGAACTGCTCATACGGCGGCAGGACGACGACGGGGTCTACCAGCACCCCTTCGGCTCGGGCGATGCCGCCCCAATCGTGGGAAAAATGGGCACCGGGGTGGAGTTGAACGAACTCTACACGAGCTTTGACCAGGGCGCGATGAAGGAAACTTCCAGCGATTTCGACCTTGCCCTGGACGGCAGGGGCTTTTTTACGGTCATTACCCCCTGGGGCGAGCGGTACACCCGCAACGGCTCCTTCCAGCTTGGCAAAGAAGGCTTTCTTGAGACCAAGGAAGGCTACCCGGTGCTGGGCGAAAACGGGGCGATCAGGGTAAAAGCCAACAATTTCCAGGTTGACAAGGACGGCAGGGTGTGGGTGAACGCCGCATACCCCGACGAGCCGGAAATAATGGTCGGCCGGGAAAGCAATACCTGGGACGACACCGTCCTGTTTGACACCCTCAAACTCGTCGAATTCGACCTCGACCGCTACCTGGAAAAGCAGGGTTCCAGCCTGTACCGGGAAAGCGAAACTTCCGGCCCGGCGATGATAATTGCCCAGGGCAGCCGGCCCAAGGTTCTGCAGGGCTTTGTCGAGGCGTCAAACGTAGACCCCGTGGTGGAAATGGTGCAGATGATCGAGGTAAACCGCGCCTACGAGGCGAATCAAAAGATGATCCAGGCCGAAGATTCGGCCCTTGGCACGCTGATAAATCAGGTAGCGAAAGTAAGCTAGGCATAAAAGGAGCAACCAATGGTTAGAAGTTTATGGACCGGCGCGTCCGGCATGATAGGCCAGCAGGCCAATATCGACGTTATTTCGAATAACCTCGCCAACGTGAACACCCACGGCTACAAAAAGCAGCGGGCCGATTTTGAGGATCTGATCTACCAGACCGTCAAGGTCGCCGGAACCCCCGCCACCGAGGACACGGTGGTTCCCGTGGGTATCCAGATGGGGCACGGCGTTAAGCTCGCCGACACCCAGCGGGTTTTTTCGCAGGGCGCGCTCCAGGCCACCGAAGTTTCTACCGACATGGCGATTGCCGGAGAGGGCTTTTTCAGGATTCAGATGTACGACGGTTCCTGGGCCTATTCCCGCAACGGCAACTTCAAGGTCGACTCCGACGGCCGCATGGTGACGAGTAACGGCTACTGGCTTTTGCCCGACATCATCATGCCCGAAGGGTTCCTCCCCGAAAAAATCACCATCACCCAGGACGGCAGGGTGTCGGTCATGGTTCCCCAGATCAGCGAAAACGATCCGGTTGATGTCGGCCGCATTGAGCTGTACCGCTTCCCCAACCCGGTTGGCCTTTCGACCGTGGGGGAAAACCTGTTCAAGGTGACGCAGGCTTCCGGCGAACCAATTCCCGGCAGGCCCGGTTTTGAAGGCATGGGCACCATCGCCCACAAATTCCTGGAAATGTCCAACGTGGCAATCGTGCAGGAGATGGTCAACCTGATCGTCGCCCAGCGCGCCTACGAGTTCAACTCGCGGACCATTCAGACCAGCGACAACATGCTCGGCACAGCCACCACGCTTAAGAGATAGTGGTTAGTGGCTAGTGAGTAGTGGTTAGTTGTCAGGAGGAGATGTGGAAGTAAATAGCCTGGGGGCGATGTACCTTAATAATACTCAAATGGGCGGCGGGTTAATAGACCGCGAGCAAAATTCCGTTAACGGCGCTGCCGATTTTGCGGAAACGCTGAAAAGAACCGCCGCCTCCCAGGCTGCAGAAGCCAGTCCCGTTCCTAAGTCACATATCGCCGTTATCGACAGGGAAGACAAGCTCTACGAACAGTGTGTCGAACTGGAAATATTTATGGTAAAGACATTGATCAGCAGCATGAGGAGCACCATACAGAAATCCGGCTTTATCGACGAGGGTTTTGCCGGAAAAATATACGAGGACATGCTCTACGACGAATACGCCCGCGACTTTGCCAAAAACGCCGGCTTCGGCATGGCAGAAATGGCCTACCTCGAACTAACCGGCCAGCGCGGAAAAACCGTCATCCGGTAATTGCTTTATTCCCCAATATACTCATGCAGAGGCGCGAAGGATAATTCCCAATATTTTCACGCAGAGGCGCGGAGGATAATTCCCAATATTTTCACGCAGAGGCGCAGAGGCGCGGAGTTCGCAGAGGGAAGAGGGGAGGTGTTATTGTTCGAACTACCGGGGTATACTTCGAGAGTACTATGGTTAGGCGAACTATGATCCCTTATCCTTATTTTTCCTCCGCGTCCTCTGCGCCTCTGCGCCTCTGTGTGAAATATTCTCCAATAAACGCCTTTGCGCCTTGGCGTGTAATTTATCGCGAAAACGCCTCCGTGCCTCTGTGCCTCCGTGAGGATAATAGGGAAGAATGTCGAGCTTTACCTTCCGATCAAGTCTGTTATCAGGCCGCAACTGAAGGCGCAGAGTACCGCGAAAAACGCATACAGCAGAAAGTGCTTTATTCCAAGGACTATTTTTAACGCGCCGAGGTTGGTGATCTTCATCGCGGGGCCGGCGATCATGAACGATACGGCCGCGCCGGCGCTCATGCCGCTGTGCAGCCAGGTCTGAATCAGGGGGATGGTACCGCCGCCGCAGACGTACAGGGGAACCCCGACTGTCGCCGCCATCAGTATGCCGAAGCCCCTGTTGCTGCCGAAAATTTTAGCAAACGCCTGCGGCGGCACATAACGCTGGAACAGCGCGGAAAGAACAATGCCGGCCAGGAAGTAGAGTCCGGTCGCTTTGATGTTTCGCAGAAAATTTTTCAAAAAGCGCAGCAGAGGGCTGGGGTCTGTATCGCGGCTTGCCATTTTGTCAAAAGCGGAAAATGAAAAAAAAGGCCTGTCCCTGAAAAACAATCTGACGCAGACACCGGCAAGTGCGCCGCAGACAAAGCAGACGGCAAAACGGATGATCAGCAGGGGCATGCCCAGCGCCGCACTGTACAACAACAGTTGCGGGTTAAGGAGGATCGATCCCATCATGAACGCGGCTATCCAGTCCTGCCGCATACCTTTTTCGGCGAACGAGGCGGCGATGGGTATGGTTCCGAACATGCACAGCGGGCTTGCTATTCCCAAAAGGGACGCGGGAATCACGCCGAGGAGGCCCAGCTTTTTTCCGTGCAGGGCGGCAAAGGCCCGGTGGATTTTTTCTTTCCCGAATACGGAAACGATGGAACCCAGCGCCATTCCCAGCATCCAGTAGGCAAAAATCTGGCGGAACTGGATTGTAAAGTAATACCAGAAATAGACAAGTTCCCGCTGTACAGCCTCAGCCATCAATCCTTACCAAACGGTACGTCTTGCTGCCTACGCCGATTTTTTCGGCATGATCCAGGGTGAGCATTCCGTTTCTGGATTCGATTCGCTGAACAAGGTCCTTGCTGTCACTCGCCGCGTAGACAAGGTCGACGCAGGCTTTGTCCAAAGCCACCGGATCAAGCGAGGCAAGGATGCCGATGTCGGCCATTGTCGGCGGGGCCGGCCTCGACAAACAGTCGCAATCGACTGAGAGATGGTTCATCACGTTGATGTAGAGCATTTTTCCGGGGTAACGATCCTGAATTGATTTTGCCGCTTCTGCCATCGATTCCAGAAAAGCGTTTTGATCTGAACTGCGGAATCCTGTGTTCTTTGTTTTCCCGCCCGAATGTATCCACGATTTTCCCGCCGAAGATGCAAAACCTATTGATATGTTTTTAACCGCCCCGCCGAATCCGCCCATCGGGTGTCCCTTAAAATGGGAAAGCACAACCAGAAAATCAAATTCGCCGATTCGGGCGCCGACAAAGTTCTCTTTAAGGTGCTTGCCGCCGGAAACGGGGATGGCGATGTCGGCGGCTTCGTCCAGGATAGCCACCGGTGCGATCGCAGTAAAGCCGTGATCCCGCGCCACCTGGTAATGGGCAGCGGCAGTGGCCCGTCTTACGCCTCCTGCGGTGTTACATTCAACAATTGTACCGTTTACATTATTAACAATATCCTTGATAAGATCGGGTTTCAGGTAATGGGGGTTGCCTGGTTCCCCAGTGTGTATCTTAACGGCCACTCTGCCGCTTGCCGTAAGGCCCAGTGCTTCGTAAACCGCCATCATCCCCGCCGGGCTTATGTTAGTCGTCATGTAAACCGCCGGCGATGTTCCGTCGGCGTGTGGCGCTGTTTCACCGTCAGCCGGCGCCATTTCGCCGTCAGCCGCCACCTCCTGCACGTCCTGCCGCACTTCCGGCTGCTCCGCCGTAATATGTGAACGGAAACTTATCAGGGAAATACCCGCGATACCCACAACCGCCGCGCAGAAAAACAATAAAAATTTTTTCATAACTAATACTCCTAATGCATAAAAATAATTTACAATACATTCTCTCGCAGTTTACTCACACGGAGGCACCAAGGCACAGAAAAAAAGAACGAAGTTAGCTAAAACTTTGTGCCTCTGTGCCTCTGTGTGAGAATAATACAGGGTAAAGTTTTACATGTTCCAAAGTTCTGATCTCCCCATTCCCCAGTCCCTATTATATAATAAACCGTGAACCGGAACTACTGTTATTCCGCGCTTATTCTCAGGAGCCGTTCTTCGGGGGAATCTAACCGCGAGGCGTGGCTTTTGACCAAAGAGGCGGGGCTGCTTAGGGTGACGGTCTTTGGCGGGCCGAAAAGCCGGCTGCGTTCCTATGCGTCGCCGTTCCATTCGGGGCAGGCATGGGTGTACCACGAACCGGTAAAGGACACCCGCAAGCTCAGCGATTTTGACGTGCGCTCATGGCGGCCGGGCCTGCGGGAACTGTACGAGCGGGCGATGGCAGCCGACGCGGTTGCCGAGACGATACTCGCGTCGCACGGCGGCGGGGGGAACTGGGGCGGGGCGCTTTCGCTGGCGGAGGCGTCGCTGGACGCGCTGGAGGCCGCAGACGGCGAAACCTGCGCCCGCGTTGCCCTGCATTTTCTGTGGCAGTGGGCGCAGTTCCTCGGCCTCAGGCCGGAGTTCGACCACTGTTCCCAATGCGGAAAACCTGCTCCCGCTGACGGCGTGATCCGATATTCGCCAAGGGAAGGCGGCCTGGTTTGCGGCGATTGCTCCGGCGTAGGCTCGGATCTTCTGGAACTAAGCCCCGGCTGCCGCCGCTGGCTTGAGACGATCCGCGCCCTTCCCCCCGCACAGCTTGTCCGCTACACCCTGGACACAACGTCCTTCAACCAGGCCAAATCCCTTGCCACCGCCATCCTCTCCGAAGCCCTCGGCCGACATCTGGCAAGCTGGACCTGGTAATTTGTTGTAAATACCTCTCACGGAGGCACAGAGGCACAGAGGAATACGGGTTGTCCGCAAACAGCGCATAACCTTCCTTGAATCCTAAAATATCTAGTTTTCGATAGAGGGATAAGACCCTGCGAACGAAAACTCCGAGTCCTCTGTGCCTTTGTGCCTCTGTGTGAGTTAAAATGAGATAAATCTCCGGTGCCTCTGTGCCTCTGTGTGAGGATATGGGAATATAGTTTTACATGTCCCTTGCCTATTGTGCCGAATTCGGCTAGGTTGAAATTGCATGAATTGGGAAAAAAAGGCCGTCTCCCCCGAACAGGTAAAGGACATCAGCGCGAAATTCGGCTGCGATCTGCTGACCGCTTCGGTGCTGGTCCGGCGGGGGATAGTTACTCCCGATGCGATACTGTTTTTCCTGGAAGAAGATACAAGGTTTTTGCGAAACCCATTTGAATTGCCGGGCATGGAAGACGCGGTGGAGCGTATACTCGCCGCGAAAGACGAGGGCGAAAAGGTTCTGATTTTCGGCGACAGCGACGTGGACGGCATTACCGGCACGGCCCTCCTCACCGAGTACCTTACCGGCATGGGCATCGACGTAAGCTGGCGCATCCCCGGCGGGGACGATCCCTACGGGCTTTCGATGGAGGCTGTCGAGGAATTTGCCGCCGCTTACGGCACGCTGATCATCACTGTGGACTGCGGCATTTCCCGCATCGCCGAAATCAGGCGGGCGGCGGAACTTTCCGTCGACGTAATCGTCACCGATCACCACGAGCCGCAGGGAGAACTGCCCGAAGCGCTGGTGATCATCAATCCAAAACTAAAAGAATCCGAGCTTTCGCAAGTAAAGGCGTATCCGTTCAAGGACCTCAGCGGCTGCGGCGTGGCATTTAAGCTGGTGTCCGCCCTGCGCTTCGCCCAAAAAAGCGAACTGTATGGGCAGCCGGTGTGCCTTCTGAACACCCGCCCGGTAAACGACGCGTGGATTGTCGAAGCGGCAAAGATGCGAAACCTCGCTGTAACGGCGTCCCTCACCGAGACGATAATGCCGGGCATGGTTTCGATAAGCGATACACGGCTCCCCGCCTTTCTTGAAGGGCAGCAGATACTTGTCTGGGACGCCTCCCTGCAAAAACGGGTTATAGCGAAACTGTTCGGCAGCGGCGTAGAAATCGGGATGCTGGATGTCGCCTCGGAAATCGGCAGGGAGATTCCCCAGGCCGCCGATAAAAGCCTGCTCCGTATAAAAGAACTTTCGACGGTTGCCAAATACTCCGGCAAAGAAACAACCGAGCTCGACGTTTTTATCAGCCTTTTCCGCTCGTTCGCGCAGAAGCGTGAAAAGGCCTCCTCGGGCGCGGATGAACAGTACGAGATGCAGCTTGCCGCCCTGGGAACGGTCGCCGACATAATGCCGCTTTTGGACGAGAACAGGATCATCGTTCGCAGCGGACTGCGGTCGCTTTCCGGCGAATCTGCCGGGCGGATACGGCCAAGGCCGGGTATTGCCGAGCTGCTGGACAAGCTGGAACTTTCCGGCAGCCATTTTGACATCAAAGACATTTCATGGAAGCTCTGCCCGGCCATTAACGCGGGACGCAGAATGGGCAGCCCGGAAACGGCGGCGCAGCTCTTTTTTGAAAAAGAGCCAGCGGTCAGGGAGCGGCTTGCCGGGGAACTGGTGTCCCTGAACCGGCAGAGAAAGCAGCTTGAGGAGGAGATTTGGAGCAGGGCCGAACCGATGGCCTACCGGTCGCTTCCCGATTTTGACGAAAAACTCGCGCTGGTATACGGCGATGATATCAACAAGGGCGTTACCGGACTGATCGCCCAGCGCATCGCCCGCCGGTTCAACGTACCGTCAATTGCGGTGTCGCTTACTGCGGACGGATGTACCGGCTCAATCCGTTCGGCGCGAGGCTACAATGTATGCGGCCTGTTGGAACAGTGTAGCGATCTGTTTATCGATTCCGGCGGCCACGCCTTTGCCGGCGGCTTCAGCCTGATAAAAGAAAATTGGGAAACCTTTACCGAACGCCTCAAGACGCTGGTACATTCAATAGAATTTGACGAAGCCGCGGAAGGCGAGGCCATCAGCATCGACGCGGAACTCCCCCCCGAATACCTCAGCCCCGACATCCTCAAGCTGGTTGATCGTTTTGCCCCCTACGGCAAGGACAACGAGCCGCTGACCTTCCTGGCGAAAAACCTCCATGTTGACGACCTGAATTTAATCGGCAAAAACGAATCGAAGCACCTCAAGATGACGTTAGCCGGAGGAAAGTACAAATGGCCGGCCCTGTACTGGGACGCCGCCATCCGCGTCATCAACAAGGAATTTGGCAAAGGCGACAATGTTGACGCAGTGTTTACGATCACCCGCGACTGGTACAAAGGCACCCCCACCCCCCAGATGATGATTGTCGATCTCCGGAAGAGTGAATGATTTTTTTCCCTATTTTTCTCACAGAGGCACAGAAGCACGGAGGAAGAATTTGAGGTTTTTAAGAATCGCAGCCTCATCTTCTTTCTATTCTCCGTGCCTTTGTGCCTCCGTGAGAGGTATTATCAAACGATGGCTTCCTACTTTTTTTCTTCTTCTCTGCTTTTCGTTGAACGCACAGACGGCATTACGTTACGCGATCATACCGGATAATCCAAGGCCGGGGGAACCGGTGACCATCGGCATACACGAAGGCGGCAGGGCGCAGGTTGCGGTACTGATGTCGGACGGGCGCAGGCTGGGCAAAGCGGCGTTTTTCCGCATACCCGCCGAGGGCGCGAAGCAGGCGTTTTGGGCGGCGATTCTGGCGGTCCCGTCAACGGCAAAGGCGGGCGCGGCGTCAGTCGTCATCGAAGGCCCGGCGGGAGTTGTGGCGGTGATACCGCTGAACATCGCCGGGCGGGAATTTGCCTCCGAGACGATAGAGCTGAACCCTTCGCTTACCGCCATACGCACCGAGCCTGATCCGCAGAAGGCCGCCGAGTCGGAAAAGCTCTGGGCGATACTCAACCGTACCGGCAGCGAGATCCACAGCTTCGGCACTTTCAGCCCGCCGGTGCAGTCCACCCGCCGTACAAGCCGTTTCGGCAGCCGCCGGGTGTACCAATACTCGAACGGTTCCAGCGACGTTTCAATCCATGCCGGAGTTGACTACGGGGTGCCCAAGGGAACGGCCATCAGCGCCTGCGCTCCGGGAAGGGTGGTTTTCGCCGGATACAGGATCGTCACCGGCAATTCGATCATCGTGGAGCATCTTCCCGGTGTGTATTCGCTGTACTACCACCTGGATTCGATAGAAGCCGCCGAGGGAGACCTGGTTGCCGCCGGTACGCTTTTGGGGCAGAGCGGGGCTACCGGACTTGCCACCGGCCCCCATCTCCACTGGGAGATTCGGGTTTTCGGCGAAAATGCCGACCCCGACGCCTTTATCGCCCGGCCAATTCTTGACAAAGATGCGATTTTAAGTAAAATAGGCAATGAGCGAAACTGAAGTTTCCGAAAATAGCGGACTGCCGTAGATTGGCGGCCCTAACTCTTACCCCTGGGAAAGGAGGTGAAAATTTTTGGCGCATATCGTGATTGACGACAGCGAACTGCTTGAGAAAGCCATCAAACGCTTTAAACGTATGGTGGAGAAAGAGGGCATTATTCGTGAATTCAAGAAGCGGGAGTACTTTGAAAAGCCCTCTACCATCCTCAACCGGAAAAAAAAGGCCATCGCCCGCAAACTGATGAAAAAGAACCGAAAAGGCCGTGCGGAATACTAACGGTTTTTCGGCACACAAAATCCTTTTATTAGTTCCATTTATATTTTTTCTCTCATGCGCGACGGGGGGAACGGCGGTTTCCGTTTCATCGCCGGATGCGGTACAGCCCCGTTGGGAGCTTGTCGATGATTCTGTCGGCGGGCTTGCCTGGTACACCGGAAAAGTGTCCCGCCCCCGGATGGAATTCCATGCCCTGCGTGTCGACCTTTCGGACGGTGAACTGCGGATCGCAGTGGCGGGCGGGGCATACATCGATGGGGGCGGCCTAGATACAACGCTCAGCATAAAAGTGAGCAGCTTTGTCCGCGAGAATAATTTGCTGGCCGGCATTAACGCCCTGCCCTTTGACACAGTGTCGGACAGGGAAGGGGAGCCGCGAGTCAATGTCGGCCTTGTCATTGCAGACGGCGTGATGATCTCGCCGCCGCACCGCGAGTTTGACGCGCTTGTTTTTTATACAGATTGCACAGCCGCGATAATGGCCCAGCCAGCAATTGAATCGTTCGAAAACATCGCCGAGGCCGTAGGCGGTTTCCGGCGGATATTGGAAGGCGGCGAACCGGTTCCCCGCGTGAAAAATCTGACAGCCCGCCACCCCCGCAGCGCGGCGGGGATTTCTCCCGACGGCAGGTACCTGTACCTGCTGGTCATCGACGGGAGGCGGCCCGGCAGCGCCGGCGGCACCGAGGCGGAAACGGCGCTTTTGCTGCGGGCGTTAGGCGCAAGCGAAGGGATCAACTTTGACGGGGGCGGCTCAAGCGCCCTGGCCCTGCGTTTCAGCGGCGGCGACGTCCGCGTGGTGAACAAGCCCGTTCACGGCGGCATCCCCGGCAGGGAACGCGCCGTCGCCGGCTGCCTGGGAGTAGCCCGTAAATAGTAGAAATTACGGGAATTTTTGGGTATATTGGTATACAGGAGTTATAGTGAAAGCACAATATTATTTTTTGTTGGTGGTAATTATGCCGGTAATGCTATGCTCATGCCCCAACGGGTCCGATGAAAACCCCGGATTCGTCGTTGAAATGCAGGAATTTGTAAAAGATATTTCCGCTTACGCAAAGGGTAAAAGCTCCGATTTTATCATTATTCCGCAGAACGGCGAAGAACTGGCCTTCAACAACGCCGAACCGGACGACGGCCTGTGCACTCCGTATATCGACGCGATTGACGGAGTCGGGATCGAAGAACTTTTTTACGACAACAGATTACGCGTCGACAATTACCGGCTGAAAATGCTGCAGACGCTTAAAAACCATGTAAAAGTAATGGTCGCCGACTTTGTTGGGAATGACGCGAATATTGCCGATTCCAAAAAACGAAGCGCCGACGAAGGTTTTATCGCCTTCCCGCGAAGCAAAGATAACTATGACTACATGCTGATCCCCACTACCGGCATCACCGGTGAAAATGCGTCGAATGTCGCGGTCCTTGCCGACGCGAAAAATTATCTGTACCTGATAAGTACCGAAAAATATGCCAATAAACAGGCGATGATAAACGCCATCAAGGCGACAAACTACGATGTCGTTTTGATAGATCTGTTTTTCGATGAGATTGCATTATCCTCTGACGATATTGAACAGCTTAAAACCAAAGCCAACGGGGGAAAACGCCTGGTTATCTGCTATGTGAGCGTCGGATCGGCGGAGAATTACCGGTATTACTGGAAAGACGGGTGGAAAAAAGGCAATCCTTCATGGTTAAAAAAGAATTATGAAGGATACCCTGATGAATTCTGGGTCGAATTCTGGCATAAAGATTGGCGGGATATTATCTTTGGCAGCCCCGACTCGTACATCGATAAAATAATCGCCGCCGGTTTTGACGGCGCGTATCTGGACAATGTTGAAGCGTACTATACCCTTGCGAATTAGCTTCGCGGCGGCGCTGTTATTTGCCGGCCTTCAGCTTTTTGCCCAAAGCGCCCCGGCGGGTATCGCGGCGGAGGCTGATCCTTCCGGGTTTATCGGCATGAAGCTGGAAGAAATGTTTGCCCGCTTTGGCGCGCCGCAGATGGTGTACACGGCACGGGGAGAGGAAAGCTGGCAGGACGACGTGGTATTTGTGTACGGCGCGGGGGATTTTTACGTCTGCCGCGACAGGGTATGGCAAATTGGGCTTAAGTCCGTTTACGGAATAAAGACAGGCGACGCGAAGGCCGTTGCGCTATTGGTGCTTGGCGAAACAACGAAGGACGAGGGGAGTTATCTTTTGTACAACATTGCCGGCCAGGGCTGGCCGCTTGCCCTCCGGGTAAACCTGGAGGCGGGGAGGGTTTCCGCAATGTACGTCTACCGCCCGGACTACTGAGGTTTTATTGGTTAATTCCTCACGCAGAGAAGAATTAAATTTTACTCGAATATTTCTCACACAGAGGCACTGAGGCACAAAGGACACAAAGTGAATTATGAAGGGAGTAGTTCGAATTACATCTCTGTGCCTTAGTGCCTCCGTGAGAGTAAATAGGGAAAGAATGTATTGTAAACATCTAGATGTTACAAGATACTAGTGAATAATGGGGATTGATATGATTGATGTTTATTCTAGCGGGGCATACCTGGTTAATGGGTCGCGGATTATTAGGGATGATGGGGATGCTGCCGCCAAATTAAAGCAGGCGGGGGTGGAGGTTTCTGCGGACAAGGCGCGGCAGGGCACTATCGCGCACGGGATTTTGGCCACGCATAATGCATCGCATTATGCGCCGCATGCTGCATCACACGGCGATGAACAGATCCTTCGCCTGAAATTTGATTCTCTTGCGTCCCACGACATTACCTATGTCGGCATTATTCAGACGGCGCGGGCAAGCGGGCTGGAAAAATTTCCCATGCCATATGTGCTGACCAACTGCCACAACAGCCTCTGCGCCGTCGGCGGAACGATAAATCAGGACGACCATGTCTTTGCCCTCAGCGCGGCGAAAAAGTACGGCGGCATTTACGTTCCGACGCATCTTGCCGTTATCCACACCTACAACCGCGAGATGATGGCCGGCTGCGGAAAAATGATCCTCGGCTCGGACAGCCACACCCGCTACGGGGCGCTGGGAACCCTGGCGGTTGGCGAAGGCGGCGGCGAGCTGGCAAAGCAGCTTCTTGGCAGAACGTACGACATCGCCCGCCCGCAGGTAGTGGCGGTGTACCTGACCGGAGCGCCGGCTGCCGGAGTCGGCCCGCACGATGTCGCCCTGGCGATAATCGCGGCGGTTTTCAAAAGCGGCTATGTGAAGAACAAGGTGATGGAATTTGTCGGCGACGGCGTTGACAATCTGCCCGTGGATTACCGCAACGGCATCGACGTGATGACCACCGAGACCACCTGCTGGTCGTCGATCTGGAAAACCGACGCCGCCATTAAAGACTACCTGGAAGTCCGGGGCAGGGGCGGGGACTACCGCGAACTGAAGCCCGCCGGTATCGCCTACTACGACGGCCTCATATACGTTGACCTTTCGAAAATAGAGCCGTGTATCGCGCTGCCGTTCCATCCGAGCAACGTGTACACGATAAGCGAATTTCAGCGCAACGCGCGGGACATTCTGGCAAAGACCGAGGAAGAGGGGCTGCGGTCGCTGGGCGTAGAAAACAAGCCGGGAACCGCCGACCTGAACCTTAACCTAAAGGCAAAGTACCGCGACGGCGGCGTCTGGGCGGAACAGGCGGTGATCGTCGGCTGTTCCGGCGGCATTTTCGACAACGTCATGGCGGCGGCGGATATTATCAAGAGCGCCCATGCCGACAACGCGGGCCATGCTCACCGTAACTTTACCATGAGCGTGTACCCGGAAAGCCAGCCCACGTACCTTGAACTGGTACGGAACGGCGCGGCGGAAACGTTCCTGAGCGCCGGTGTTCTGCTGCGCGAGGCGTTCTGCGGCCCCTGTTTCGGCGCGGGCGATACACCCGCCAACGGCGAACTGTCGATCCGCCACGCCACCCGCAACTTCCCCAACCGCGAAGGATCAAAACCCGGCGACGGACAGATCGCGTCGGTGGCGCTGATGGACGCCCGTTCCATTGCCGCTACCGCGATCAATGGCGGCAAAATTACCGCCGCTACGGAGCTGGACGTTCCGTTCGGCAAGTACAAATTCTTTTTTGACAGGGGCGTGTACGATAAGCGGGTATTCGATGGAAGCGGCAGGCCGCAGGGCGATGTCGATCTGGTGTTCGGCCCCAACATCCGGGACTGGCCGTCGATGCCGGACCTGCCGGAAAATCTTCTGGTAAAAATCGTTAGCTATATTACCGATCCGGTTACCACGACCGACGAGCTTATTCCGTCCGGCGAAACTTCATCGTACCGTTCAAACCCAATCAGGCTGGCGGAATTTACCCTGAGCCGCAAAGACCCCGCCTATGTTGGGCGGGCAAAGGAAGTGCAGGCTGCCGAGGAATCGCGCCGCTGTGGCACGGTTCAGCCGGAAACCGCCGCCCTGCTCGCCCTGATACAGACCATTCCCGGCTGCGGGGATATGGGCGCCGCCAGTTTCTCTCTGGGCAGCGCCATTTTTGCCCGCAAACCCGGCGACGGTTCCGCCCGCGAGCAGGCCGCTTCCTGCCAGCGGGTACTCGGCGCGTCGGCAAATTTCGCGCTGGAATACGCGACCAAGCGCTACCGCTCGAATCTGATCAACTGGGGAATACTTCCTTTTATAATTGGCGACGGGGCGATCCTTGCACTGGGCAGCCATGTTTTTTTTCCCGGCATCGCCAAATCAATCCGGGAGAACGCTAAAACGATCACAGGCTATGTGTTAGGCGATACGCTTACGGAAATAAGCGTTACCCTCGGAGAACTGACCAAAGATGAGCGGCAGATTCTCCTTGACGGATGCCTGATTAACCATTATTCGTCTAATTCCCGTTGGGGAGGGGGCGCGGGGGCGGCAAAAAATTTCTGGGTCTCCCCGCCGTAGGAGACGAGCCATAAAATTCTAAAACTGGGATAGAAAAAAAGCCTGACCACTAATAATCTAATTATGGATAGTTACTCTCAACAAGAAGCATTAGTGGTCAGGTGGCTCCGCAGGCGGATTCCCCCAGATTTTTGCCGCCCCCGCGCCCTCTCCCCAGCGGGTTTTTGCGGGTAATATTTTTATTCGCGCAATTTGCTGATTCCTTAACTTTCTTCGTCTGGTTCCTGACCATCGATAATGTCGATAAGCTCGACGGTAAAGACCAGCGTTGAATACGGCGGGATGAACTGTCCCGCGCCGTATTCGCCATAGGCAAGGTTCGACGGTATGTAGAAAAGGTACTTGCCGCCCATGCTCATCAGCTGTATGCCCTCGGCCCAGCCGGGAATCACCATGTCCAGCGGAATTTCCTCGGGCTGGCCCTGGGGATATGAGCTGTCAAAGACCGTGCCGTCGACAAGCGCCCCTTCGTAATGAACGATAACCGTGTCGTTGGGCCCTGGCTTCGGACCGCTTCCCTCCTGCAGTACAACGTATTGCAGCCCGCTCTCCGTAACGGTAACGCCTTTACCGGCGGCGTTTTCCGCGAGGAACGTGATTTCATCATCACGAAGCTGCGCGTATCGCTTTAATAGCGCCCTTTCAAAAGCGTTCTGTACCAGTTCAAGGGCTTCATCCCTGTCCAGCTTGGTGTTTTCCTGCTCCATTGCCGCTTTAAACCCTTCGGCAAAGGCCGCATATTCTATTGCAAGCCCGGTTTGCTGCAGGTCGCCGCCTACCGTCATACCAAAGGCATAGCTTATGCGGGCTTGTTCGTGTACCAGATCGCTTTCTTCCCGTATCCCCCTTGCCTGAACCGATAATGCAAGGAGAAGGAAGCAAATGGCAATGGCTAACCGTTTCATGTTTCCTCCGTTAATCATGATCATGGATAATATCAAGCAGTTCTACTTCGAATATCAATGTTGAATAGGGGGGAATCTGCGGCCTGCCCTGAGGGCCATAGGCAAGGTCAGACGGAATGAACAGGCGGTATTTGCTGCCGACGCTCATCAGCTGGAGGCCCTCGGTCCAGCCGGGGATTACCATCATGAGCGAAAATTCCGCTGGTTCGCCACGGGCATAGGAGCTGTCAAAGACGCTGCCGTCCAGCAATGTTCCCTCGTAATGAACGCGCACCATGTCTATCGGATCCGGCTTTGGACCGTCCCCTTCGGTGATAACTTCGTACTGCAGGCCGCTCTCGGTAATCATGATGCCGGGCTTTTGGCTGTTTTCCGCGAGGAATGCGAATTCCGCATCTCTGATTGCCGATTCGCGCCCTTCCGAAAGCTCAGTAAAAACCTGTTCCAGGATTTGTATTGCGTTTTCCATAGTGAACCGGGTTTTGGAATCGGTAAGGACATCCTTCATTCCCTGCATGAGTTCATCCATGTCGGGATAAATTTCTCCTGCTTTAAAGGAATTTCCAATGTCCATTCCCAAGGCATAACTGGCGTTTTTATCGATTGTTTCTTCGCCGGTTGGGCCGGTTTTGCCGCCGTTGCAGCCCAATAAACCCGTGCAGGCAAGGCCCGCGATTAATACTAGTGATAAGATATGTTTCATGTTTTCAGCATATCCCTTAATTTGCGTTATGGATACCCCGATATACTAAAATATGAAGAAATATTCCCCTGTCCTTGCCGCAGCCTGCGGCGTTGTAATCTTTGCTTCCTGCGCCGGCATCCAGCCGCAGAGAACCCGCCCGCCCTCCGTTCCGCCGGAAACCGTGCCGGTTAAGCCGGAACGTCCCCTGCCGCCTGACGAGATAATGGGAAAGGGGAAGGTTAGCGGAGAAAAACTGGCGGCGTTTTTGCTGGAGACCAATTCCGGCGCCGACGTTGATTTTACCGGTTCTCTTGCCGCTTTCTATATTGACGAAGCCGCCGCCGAAGGGGTGAACCACGACACCGCCTTTGCCCAGATGTGCCTGGAAACCGGCTTTCTCCGCTACGGCGGGCTGGTTACGGCGGACAAGAACAACTTCTGCGGCCTTGGCGCGATTGGCCCAGAACAGCCCGGCCTTACTTTTCCCGATCCGCAAACCGGAGTCCGCGCCCACATCCAGCACCTCAAGGCCTATGCGTCCCAGTCGCCGTTGAACAACGAACTGGTCGATCCACGCTATCGTTATGTGAAACTCGGCTCTTCTCCCACGATACACGGCCTTGCCGGAACCTGGGCCGCCGACAAGCTGTACAGCGAAAAGATCGCCGCCATCCTGGAACGTCTGTACGACTTTGTGTATGACGAATGAATACAATATTATAGATCAACGAATTACGCGAATTAGCGCGAATGAATACAGGAAGATCTCACGCAGAGGCGCAGAGGCGCAGAGAGCGCAGAGGTTAAGGAAGGATTAAATGAGCGTAGTTCGTAAATACTCCATCTTTACTTTGCGATCTTTCCAACTGAAAACCGGAAAGCGTTTTTTATGTCTCTTACTCATCTAATTCCCGTTGGGGAGGGGGCGCGGGGGTGGCAAAAAATTTCTGGGCCTCCCTGCCGTAGGAGACGAGCAAGAAAAATTTAAAACTGGGATAGAAAAAATGCCTGACCACTTAATAATCTGATTATGGATAGTTACTCTCAGCAAGAAGCATTAAGTTGTCAGGTGGCTCCGCAGGCGGACTCCCCCAGATTTTTGCCACCCCCGCGCCCCCTCCCCAACGGGCTTTTGCGGGTAATATTTTTATTCGCGCCATTCGTTGATTCTTGTATTCTGTTCTTGTATTCTGTACTGGACAGAGGTTGCATTAATCGGTAGTATTATTCTCAGGAGATAATGTGGCAAAAGAAGAGGCGATAGAAGTTGAAGGGATTGTCCGTGAAGCCCTTCCCAATACCATGTTCAGGGTGGAACTGGACAACCAAAACGGACACCTGATACTGGCACACCTTTCCGGAAAGATGCGGAAGCACTACATCCGCATAGTCCCCGGCGACCGGGTACGGGTCGCACTTTCCCCCTACGATTTAAGCCGAGGCAGAATCATCTACCGCGAACGCTAACTGCAGAAACCGAACTACCCACTACCCACTTCTTTAAGCAAGACCCATGTCGCACCCTCGCCGCCGTTTGAGGTTTTGCCCCTGCCCGATTCTCCGGCGAACGGACACTGCTCTATAAAGTCCATCACGGCGCGCTTAAGCACCGGCTCGCCTGCCGAATGATTCCCCTTGCCGTGGATGATCTGGATTTTTTCCAGGCCGCTGCTTTTGGACTCGGCAAAAAACGCTTCCAGCGATAGCCACGCTTCGTCGCGGCTCTGGCCGTGTATGTCCAATTCCGCTTCGGGCCTTTTGTTTTTCAGGCGGCGGCGTTTTTCCTGCGCGCTTATCTGCCTGCCGGAATTTTCCGCGTCTTTGTCATAAATTCCGTTGTCCTGCTTTTCCCATTTATCAAGAATGTCCCCAAAATTCATAGCTACCCCTCAGTAAAATATTACGCTCTCTTCCGGTATCCATCCCGAAGCGCCGCCCGAGTCGTTGGCGATGACCCTCAGCCAGCTTCCCCCTTGTTCCAATCCGCTGCCCGCGGGCGGCGAAACCAGCGCCGGCTGTCCTTCCCTGAAACGGCCGATTATCTCCCCTGCCGCGTCGGGAATGCGGCGAATCGCCGTTTCCCGCAGCACCGCCGCGCGTGGCGCATCCCTTCCCGCCGGGAGGATGCCCCGCTTTTTTTCGTCGTTGGTTCCGGCAAAGCCGATGCTTTGTTCCGCCCCGCGCCGCAAAGCGGCAAACAGCGCTCCCGCCCCGTGATCCCGCTCGTTCTTCCTGAGCGCGGCCAATGCGCCGGCGCGCTGCCCCCTATCCCACAGATTCTTCGCCGCGCTGTAAACCTCGTCAAAATCTGCCCGGTACTTTTGGTACAGGCGGGGATTGGCAGCCGCCGCCGTTTCTGCGGATGGAAAGGGAAGGGGAGGGCTTGCAACCTCGGCGGCCGGTTCGGCCGGGCTTTCATCTTCGGCCCGGATATTCTCCGCCTGGATATCCTCCGCCCGGTTTACCGGGATTCGCGCCTCCGGTATATCGAAGAACGAACCGTTATGCGAAATCCGGCGCTTTTCCAGGACAAGGGGAACCGCTTCCAGGGGGATGATGCGCAGCTTGAGCGCCGTGCCACGGGATTGTTCCTCGGTTGAGATGGGCAGCGATTCGAGGATGATCCCCTGCGGCACGGGCGGCAGGAACAGTGCCGCTTCAGGAAGTATCGCGTCAATACTGTCTTCCGCGTTCCAGCCGCTGATGCGCAGGCTGACGATCGAGCTTTGGCCGGTAACCATTCCGGCCGCCCGCTCCCAGACAAGCTGGTAATGCCGCGTCTCGGCGTTGCTCGACGGCCTTGCCACCTGCAGCCGGAACGGGGCGGTTTTTACCTGCCCGTGCGGTGTGATGACGGTAAATGAATCGAAGGCGACGGTCCCCGCGTTGTGCAGCGCGAAACGGTACTCCATCGCCGTCCATCGTTCAAACGCGATCTCCTGCTCGTGATCATCGCCGGAGTGCGAAGCCGGCGCACTGTGGGAATAGCTGGTAAAGGTCTGGCCGGTAACAGGATTCCTCAGGCGCGGCCCCTTGAGCACCTGTTCCAGAAAGATCGCATCGCTGAAATGCGGCGCGCGCACGTCCACCTCGTTCGGCTCGTGATGGGCGATAAGCAGGGTGAGTATCCACGTCGACCCCGCGACGGGGCGATCCGGAACGCTGCGTATCAGGATGTGCGGCTCTTCCTGGGCCGGGAGGATAGCGGCTGCCAGCAGAAGCTGCGCCGCGAGAAAAACCGGAAAACGCCCGCTAAAGCGGTTATTGAATTGCGCCATAACTAATAATCCGGTCCTGTTATTTCTTCTTCGTCCGTCCATTCCCGGCTTCTCCACTGGTTAAGTTCTTTCTGCCGGATAAAGTCAAAGAGGATAAGCATGCTTTCATTTTCGTATTCATCGATGCCGACAGACAGGTTTTCCCTCGATAGGGAAAGTATGCATAATTCCAGATTCCGTTTTGCGTCTATCCTCCTGCCGTCTACCCTGAGCGCCTCGCGGAACGAATTCGCCGCGCCGGCAAAATCCTGGGCGCTGAATAATACCACCCCGGTGTTGTAGTGGATGCGGTAATGGAGTTCGCTATTTTCGGAAGGGGGCAGCTTTTCGAGCGCCTTCCTGGCTTTGGCAAAACGATCCAGCGCCGCCTGCTCCTCGCCCAGCGCGAAATACACCGAACCCAGGCCGTATTCGGCATAGGGCGCCGCATCCGCATAGTCAAGCGCTTTCAGGTACGGCGTTATCGCCTCGTTGTACATCCCACGCGAATTTTTATAATTTGCCTCCATTATCAGAAGCTTGCCGGGAATGCCCGAGCACCCGCAAAGCATCAGGGGCAGAACCACAAAAGCAGGAAAATATTTTTTTATGCGATTCTCAGACATTTCTTCTACCCACTTTTAAAAGGCTGAGCCTTGATGCCCCATAGGCTATTATAGCCAGCATGGCGAAGGTAAACCAGTGCGCTTTTCGCTCCTGCTTGTTTTTTCCGGCATAGGTTTCCGCCGCCAGGGAGCGCAGATGGGCGGCAAGGGCATCGGCGGCGTCGCTGCGGCTGCCGTCGATGTAAACGCCGCCGGTTTCCGAGGCTGCCGCCCGCATGGCGTTTGCGTCCCTGAAGCTGGCAATCCCATCCAGGCCGGGAACTTCCCCTCCCTCGTCGCTGCCGACGGCAACTGCAGCTACGGATATGGCTTCCTGGCTGCAGCGTCCAAGGGCCGCTTTGAGCGATCCGGAGAGTTCTTCGCCGTCAGAAATAAGGATAATCACCCTGTTTGACGGATGAGACGACTGAAAAACCCCCGCCGACGCGTCTACCAGCGATTCGAGGTTGGTTCCCCACCCGCTCAGGTTCGATCCGTCAACGGCTTCGAGAAGGGCAAGCACCGCGCCGTTGTCCCAGGTAAGGGGAATGGCGACAATGCCCCTGCTTCTGCTTACCGTTACGGCAAAACGCATCCCCGGCAGCGCGTCGATGGCTTCCCTGGCGACAGCCAGGCCCCGCTCCAGGCGGGACAGGCCTCCGGCATTGTCTCGGATTTCCATGCTGCGGGAAACGTCCAGGGCGATCACGGCATCTACGGCGCGGCGGTATTCGCCCTGCCGCTGCCCAATCCCCCAGCGGGGTCCGGCAAGGGCGGTTACCAGGAAGGCGAGGAACAGGGCGAAGAAAATCCGTGACGCAAACAGCTGCATCCACAGATCCTTCGGCAGGTTTGTCTGAATCCGTTTTCTCCGTGCGGAGAAATATTCGGACAGGAGAATCGGAATAAAAACGAGAAAGCCCAGCAGGACCCATGGATGATCGAAAATGCCGGTCATAGCCATGCCCCCAGAAAGAATCGTTTGATAAAACGGGAGACGGCGATCAGGGCAAGGGCGGCAAGCAGGAAGGGCGTATGGCATGGCCGTGATCGCATAACGCTTCCCGCGCGGCGAACCACCATTTCCTGATCGTCAATGCGGGCAAATGCAGAGGCAAGGGCATCGGCAGACGCGGCGGCGATCCATGTCCCTCCTCCGGCGGAACTTATCTCCCGCAGGGCCTCGATGTCGTAGCGTGAATCGAACAGGCCGGTGCGCCGCATCCGCGTAACAGGGTCGATGTAGTCGATGGGCACTTCCCCCCCGGAGCCTATGCCGATCACCCACAGCGAAATGCCAAGGCCGCCGATCATTTCGGCGGCGGTCAGCGGGTGAATCGAACCGGCGTTGTTTTCACCGTCGCTGATAAGAATCACCGCCCTGCGCTGCGCGTCAGATTTTTCCAGGTGGTACGCCGCCACCGCAAGCCCCATTCCCAGCGCGGTTCCGTCGCCCAGTTCCCCGATGCGCAGTTCGTCCAGCCGCAGTTCGAGTGTTTCGCGGTCGGTGGCCGGGGGCAACAGTAGGGCGGCATCGCTGCCGACAGCCACAAGGCCGATGCCGTCGGCGGGGCGGCGTGCGGCGAATTCCCTGAGCAGTTTGCGGGCTGCCGAAAATCGGCTTGAACCGTCCATGTCGAGCGCCGCCATGCTGGGGCTGATGTCGATCACGAAAAGTATGTCGGCGCCCCGGTTCAGCCAAACCGTTTCCGGCGTTTTAGCCAGGGGGCCGGCGGCGCCGATGAAAAGGAGTGCGACACCGCAATATTCCAGCGCCCTTATCAGCTTTACTATCCCCCCAAGGTTAACGGGCGCTTTAAAGGAAACGCCGCCGGGCGGCCCAAGGGGAATGGACGCGGTAAAGGGGCTTCCCAGCCGCCGCGCCAGGATAATGGCAAGCGGAATGACAATAAAAGCCGCCGCGATAATCAGGGGCCGCTCAAAGCCGAAACCAAGCTGGGAGAAGATCATGATAACCTTCTTGTACGCCGCGTGAGCGGCGATTTTAATCGAACATGATCGAAGATCATGACTGCCTCTGTCCGAGTACTTTTTTCCGCATGGCCCTATCCAGCGTCCTGAGGAATGAACGAATTTCACCTAACAAAGACTGTGCTGCGTCATTGCCAATTTCACTGCCGCTGAAACGGATGCCGTCGCAGCGGTTAAAAAACGATCCGAGGAATTCGCCTCCTGGTACGCTGTGGTACTCCTCAAAAAAGACAACTCCGTCAAATTCACACGCGGTCATGGCGCGGCAGCTCTTTCCGGAAAAATACGACAGGAAGCTGCGGAACTCCGCCGAGAGCGTGTCAAGAATCTCCCGCTCCGCGCTGCCCCGTGCCATGTCTCTGCGAAGCCGTTTTTCAATCCTCCACATGGCGAGCACGAGCTGCCAGCGTTTCCATGCCTCTATCCAGTCCTTCATCTGCCTGCGGCCCCAGACCAGCGTCCACAAAATAAGAAGCAGGGCAAGGACCGCCGCGCCGATGGTTCCGTACAGGAGCAGGCTTGTGCCGGGAATTGCCAGGGGCAGGGCGGGGTTGGAGAGCACCATGCCCATCGTGTCCGCTTCAAGTATGGAGGAGATTTCGACCGTCAATCCGCTGAACGTTTCCCCGCCGATGCTGACCGACGGCAGTTCCAGAATCCCCGGCGCGTATGCGGAAAATTCTATTGTCAGGCGGTTGCCGTTGGGCCTTCGCTCAAGCGCCGCACGGTGGATGTCGATGTTAGGCGATGAAGGCAGCCGCGTGGGGTTGATCTCCTCCGCCGGCAGTCCGGCCAATCCTTTCAGCTCCAATACAAGGCTTGCCCGGTCGCCGACAAACACCTTTGAAGGAATCATATACCCGTTATTCGGCGCATCCTGCGCAAACAACCCCGTCCCGCCCAGGAGAAAAATAAAACTTATTCCAAATTTTTTCACGCAGAGGCGCAGAGGCGCAGAGTACGCAAAGAATATAAGAGAGTACAAAGGTTTATCTTTTATATCTCTCCTTTCCTCTCTCCCTCTTCTCTCTGCGATCGCGTACCGCTTGCGGTACGATGCGCTTCCGCGCCTCTGCGTGAATAATTGCGAAGAAATGTCCCCAGCGCCTTGGCGTGAAGAATTGCGAAAATAATTCATCGCGGCGCCCGTCCGCTGAAGAAGCGGCGCAGGGTTTCTGCCGCATCCGCGCCGGTGGGGATTTCCAGGGAGGCGACTCCAGCCCTGCGGCAGAGGCTCTGCCAGAGATTGGCGCGGTCTTTGTGCCATTGCGACCACGCATCCCGAAAAGCGGGGGAACTTGTGGGGGCCGCAAGCTGTACGCTCGTTTCGGGATCCTTGACGGTGATAAGCCCCAAATCGGGTATGTCCCCCTCCGCCGAATCGCAGACCCGCACGGCAATCACGTCGTGCCTCCGCCCAAGATCGCGTAACTCCTGCCTCCAGCCCACGCTGAGAAAGTCGGAGATAAGCACGACCATGCTCCGCCGCTTGAGCAAACGCCCTGCGCCGGATATTGCCGAGCGGAGGTTGCTGCTGTACTCGCCGCGCCGCCCGTGGAATGCTCCGCCCTTGTGGTATTGCAGCGCCCCAGACACAAAGGACAGCACGTTGCGCCTTCCCTTGCGGGGCGGAAAAACCCGGTCGATCTCCCGGTCAAAAAGAAACGCCCCCACCCGCTGCCCGCTGCGTTCCGCCGAAAACGCGATAAGGGCCGCGCAGATAAGCGCCTGTTCGTAGGGCGTCATGCTGTGCGCCCTGCCCCAAATATTGGCCGTTCCGCTGTTCATGGAAGCCGAGGTATCCAAAAGCAGCAGAATCGTCAGTTCGCGCTCCTCGCGGAACATCTTTACAAAGGGCGTGCCGAGGCGGGCGCTGGCGTTCCAGTCGATGGCTTTCGCGTCGTCGCCCCACTGGTAATGCCGTGCCTCATCAAATTCCAGACCCTGCCCCTTGAACACGGAACGGAAATTGCCGGAAAGCATATCCGCCGCGAGCCCGTCTGCGACAATGGGAAGCCTGGTTATTTTGCCTAAAAGCTCATGGGTGTCCATACGGATCAGGGTATTGGGACGTGAGAGAGTATCCGTGAAATGACCGCATCGGCGTCAAGGCCGTCGGCCTCCGCTTCGTAGGAAAGCACGATGCGGTGCCGCAGCGCCGGGTAGGCCGCCGTTTTTACATCCTCCGGGCTGACATATTCCCTGCCCGCAAAAAGCGCCAATATTCGCGAGCAGCGGTGCAGGGCGATAGATGCGCGGGGAGACGCGCCGAATGACACATAACGGTAGATGCCTTCCGACGTTCGCGCCGGGCCTGCCTGCTGCGCCCGCGCTTTGCCGGAACCGGCGGATGCGGGACGCGTCGCCACGACGATCGACACTATGTACTCGGCGATTTTATCGTCGATGTGGATTGAATCGGCGGCGCTGCGAAGCCTGGCAATGGCCGGCCCGTCCAGCACCGGCGACAGCGGTGCAAGCGGTCCCGCGCTGCCCGAAACCATCGAAGGGCTGCGTTTTACAATGGCAAGCTCTTCCTGCGGCGTCGGGTACGATACCAGAAGTTTTAGCAAAAATCGGTCCAGCTCCGCTTCCGGCAGCGAATAGGTTCCCTCGTGTTCGATGGGATTTTCGGTGGCAAGCACAAAAAACGGATCCGGCAGGGGGTAAGTTGTTTCGCCGATGGTCACCTGCCGTTCTTCCATCGCTTCCAGAAGCGCGGACTGCATCTTTGCCGGCGCGCGGTTAATCTCATCTGCCAGGATCACGTTGGCAAAGACCGGCCCCCGCCGCACGGAAAAACTCCCCTTCGCCTGATCCCATATCAGCGTTCCGGTAAGGTCTGCCGGCAGCAGGTCCGGCGTAAACTGTATGCGTTTAAATTCAAGACCAGTGATCTGCGCGAGGCTTTTTACCGCCAGGGTTTTCGCCAGCCCCGGCACGCCCTCAAGGAGAATGTGCCCTCCGGCGATAAGGGCGGTTAACAGCCCATCGACCATTTGCTGCTGCCCGACGATCCGCTTCGCCAATTCCTTCCTGCAGGTATCGATCAGCGATGCGCTCTGGGCAAGATCGGTGATTTTGTCCATCCTTCTATTGTAATGGGACGCTGCGTTAACGGCAATAGGCACACAGGCAGCTCGGTTGGCAGAATTATGGCTGAAATTTGGCAAAACAGGGGCAGTTTTTGGTTTTTTCTGCAATTATCGGAAAATTCCTGAATCAACTGCCTCTTCAAATTGAGCATCAATGGCTTTTTTTACTTTTTTTTGAAGGGCCATAAGGGTTTTGAGTGAAGAATCGCTTTTTACAACGCCAAAATCGTCATTTTCGGGAAGCAATAATTGATATTCTTTTAAATGGAGCGCTTTTGCCAGCCCAGACAGTGTTTTTGAGCTCACCCACCTCCGGCAACCTTCGATGTCATTCAACGTCTGCGACGATAATCCGGCTTTTTCTGCCAATTTTTCCTGCGTATAGCAATAAAGCCTTCTATGTTTCTTAATATTGTTTGACAAAATCCTTCGAATGGGTTCCGGCTCTGATTTCATATGGAAAGCATAGGTGATATGTAACTTTTTCCAAACTTGCTTATTTAATTATTATATGTACTTGCTTACAGCATATTTGCCAATATTGTAAGTATTTTTTGAAAATATGGCTAAAAAAGGAGAAAATAATGAAAAGAAGCGCTGTTTTTCTTAACATTGCCAAAATCGTTCTGTGCATGGTGGCAGCCGGCATTGTTTGTTCATGCGATGTATTTAATGATCAGAAAACCTATACTGTAGATTTTTGTATTAACGGTGGCGCAGGGACGGCTCCCGGAAAACAACTGGTAAATACCGGTTACGGCATAACGCTTCCCGGCGGAAGCGGTTTCAGCAACCCCGGCTACACCTTTGGCGGCTGGAATACCGATGCTGATGGTACCGGAATCAATTATGATGCAGGGTCTTCATACACTCCAATTGACAGCATTACTTTATATGCCGAATGGGATTTCATCGTGCAACATGAGGTTGTCATCGATGCGGCAATACCGGTTATCAATACTCATCCGTCAGATGGTGTCTATTCGATTAATGCTGCTTCTGTTCCCCTCGTGGTACAGGCGAGTGTCGATGACGGCGGAATGCTTTCATGCCAGTGGTACAGAAACACCAGTGGATCAAATACCGGCGGAACTGCTATTGACGGAGCTTCATCCTTCGACTATGCTCCGCCCACCGGCACGGCAGGCACATTTTATTATTATGCGGAAGTAACAAACACCATATCCGATAACGGCGACGGCGGTTATAAAGCCGCAACTTCCAAAACCAATGCTGCGGAAATTGAAGTTGTAATTTACAGCGTTTTTATCATTAATCTGGCAGATATGAACGAATGGGAACTGCTGACTCAGGCTGTCCAGGTACCAGCCAACGCAAATAAGGAATTCAGGATAATCGGAAATTTTTCGTCTTACCGGTGGTATTTGGATGGAGTATCGGTAGGGACATCGCCAAGCTACATTTTTAACAAACCTGCCGATGTTTACCAGCTTATCCTGGTTGTAACGGACAATAGCGGTGAAAGCCGTTCAGGGCGCTGCCGGATAACGGCTAACTAAAAGGAAAGGAGAAAAAAATGAAAACCATAGCAAAGCGGCTTGCCGGTCTTTTGGGGATTTGCTTTTTGGCGATTCTATTTTTTGCCTGTGCCAATGTGCTTCAGGTTCAGGAGTTGCATGAAAAAGCGGCTGTATCTATTTCGGTCTCAGATGGCGCTTCACGAACCGTGCTGCCTCAATTCGCACTCTCTGACGTTGCCCGGTATGAACTGCTCGGCGGAATCAATGGCGCGCCGGAAATGGAACTAACCGAATTTACTTCCGGAAATACTACGATTATACTCGAACCAGGAAACTGGAATTTTACCCTCAACGCGTATGATCGGAATAGCAGACTTATACTGCAAGGGAAAGTTCAAAATGAAGAGATAAGTAAGACGGGGCATAATCAGGTTGTTTTTTCCCTGTCCGTTTTGAAAGGCGGGATAGGCGCGATTCAGATAACGCTTTATTTCCCCGAATCCGCCGGTATTACAAGGATATACACCAACGGTGATGTAGGTTCAGGTTCCTTTGCCCCTGGCAGTAATGGCAGCTTTGTCTATACCAATAACGGAATTTCCTCGGGAGACTATCTTATCAATTTTGAACTGTATCGCGGCGAAATACTGCGGGCAGTTGTCGGAGAACAGGTTCTGGTTCGGGATAATTTAACCAGCAGCAAAACCATTACCCTTACAGGAGAGGATCTAAAGAGGGTATATACAGTTACGTTTAACACAGATGGTGGAAGCGTTGTTCAAAGCCAGACCGTAACTTCCGGCGGTGTTGCGATCCGCCCAGATTCCGATCCGGTAAAAACAGATTTCACCTTTGTCAACTGGTACAGCGATTCCGGTTTAAATACATTGTATAACTTTTCCACACCGGTAACCGGGGATATGACGCTTTATGCGAAATGGTCTTCCAGTTGGGGTAATACTCTTGCTGAAAAATTAGAATGGCTAAAAATTAATGCAGTCAGCGGCGGGGAGTATATTCTGGAAATAAATGCCGATGAAAGCATCAGCCCGCAGACTCTTTCCTATGGCGAAAGGAATAATATAACGATAAATTTGGTGGGCATAGGCGAAAATCGTACCTTAAGTCTTTCTTCCAATGGATCAATGTTTGCCTTAGGTTCCGGTGTCACCCTGCTTCTGGATAATGGCATAACTTTAAAAGGGCGTAGTGATAATAACGCTTCGTTAGTAAGGGTAGACGGTGGCGGTACTCTTAAGATGAACGAAGGTTCTGTTATTACCGGAAATATCACTTCTTCAAATGGCGGAGGAGTGTATGTAAGTTCTTTCGGATCCTTTACAATGAATGGCGGGAAAATATCCGACAATACTACCGATAAATACTTCATCTCCATAAATGCCTGCGGTGGCGGAGTGTATGTGGATATTAATGGAGTCTTTGACATGAAGGCCGGTTCGATAATTGAGAGGAATTCATCTTATGACTATGGCGGCGGAGTGTATGTTAAGGGAATCTTTACAATGGATAATGGAAATATTTCTGGGAATAACACATTTTATGGTGGTGGAGTATATGTGGAGAATCGAGGAAAATTTACTCTAAAAGGTGGATTGATTTTCGAAAATTCTTCCTCAGGTGGTGGTGGAGTGGGAACAGACGGTACTTTTACAATGGATGGTGGAAGTATTTACAATAATAACGGAAGTAGTAATGGTGGAGGAGTATTTATTAATTCAAATGGATCTTTTACCATGAACGATGGAACTATCTCCGGAAACACCGCTTTTTCAGGTGGCGGGGTTAAGATTTATAATGTCTTTATTATGAATAACGGCACTATATCTAACAATACCGCTATTTTTACAGGAGGAGGGATAGATCTAATTACCGATGGAACTTTTCGTATATTCAATGGAACAATTTACGGCTTGAATGAAGCTGATGTGAATCTCAAAAATAACGCATCTATGCAAGGAGCATCGCTCTATAACAAAGGTATAGCAGAATATGGTACGTTCAACGGAGAATGGTGGGTCAGAAACGGTAAATTGGATACCAACGAAAATACAATAAGAATTGTTAATGGTATGCAGAACATCGATATTCCACCACCCGGATATCCTGTAAATGTTAAAGCTGAAGCTCAATCATCAAGTAGTATACAAATTTCCTGGGATGCACCAAATTTTGGTAGTACTCCAACACGATATAATATCTGGCGGTCAACCGACTACATGGGAATTTTCACCGAGATTGGCAATGTTTCAAGTTCAGCATTAACATATATTGATAGCGGATTAAACGCATCAACTACCTATTACTATAAAATAGATGCCGAAAATAGCGGTGGAAGGGGCCAAAAATCTTCCGTGAGGGAAGCGACAACTTATTCTTCCGGTGGAGGTAGTGCTTTTGGAATATGGCTATACCAGGGCGCTGAATATTTGGTGATAAATACCAACGGAACCGGTATACTCTTGGTTGGTGCAAGCGGAAACTGGGTAGTAGGGCCAACTACCTTGACTTTCACGAATTCATATGGCAGTACATACCTCACTTATAAAATAAGTGATGATGATAAACTAATCATCACAAATGCAACTGGTTTTTATGCTTCAGCTTTTTATCCTGTTCTGATTAATTGGTCATTTGACAGAAAGTAATGTTCTGTCGCGTCGGCCCCAACAGCAAGT
>WRJO01000002.1 GCA_009778545.1 Treponema sp.
GGATAGGGGAGCAGGTCAAACGGGAACGGCTTGCCAGGATCATCGTTCAGCAGAAAAAGCACACGGGGATCCTGCTGAAAAAGCGGCTGGGCGCGCGGGAACGCGTTTTAATAGAGGGAATTTCACGAAAAAATGCCGATGAATTAGTAACACGCACTGAAAGGGATGAAATGGCTGTCGTCCCCGGCCCAGCCTCCATGATAGGATCATTCGCGGAAATCACCCTCTCAGGCCTTCGGGGAAACACTTTTCGAGCTAAAGAGGTACGGTTATGCCCTGGCGATTAATACAGTTTATTGTTACTTTTATAATTTTTCTCCTGTTCATCATGCTTAATCTTGAAAACAAATGCGATATACACTTCGGCTTTGCAACTATTAAAGAAGTACCCGTTTTCCTGACGGTGTTTTCTTCGTTTATCGCCGGAATGCTCTGCGCGATTCCGTTTATCCGCAGCTTAAAGTCCCGGAAAAAGGGCGGGCAGCAGAAAGACGGCAGGCAGGGCGGAAATCACGATGCCAATAACGGCAATTATGGGATTGACTAGCAGAAGCCGCACCGGCTTTTTGCTTGCCATTGTCCTGTTCCTTTTCGCGGGGAATGGGCTGTACCCGCAGAACGCCGCGCCGCTGGGCCAGTTGGGCACGGAGATACAGAAACTCGAACAAAAGCTGTCCCGTGCCGGGGTTTCCAGAACCGAGCGACACGACGCCCAGGTGAGCCTTGCCCGCCTGCTGCAGCTGTCCGGCGACATTGCCGGCGCGGCGAACCGCTGGCTGGAAGCGGCCGCTTCCGATCCCGGCGACGACAGCGCCCTCGTTTCCGGCGCTTTCTGCCTTGCCGCCACCGGCGAGTGGGACAGGGCCGTTTCCGCGCTCGGCCCGCTGCTCGCCGCCGGAGGACGCAGCCCGGCCGCGCTGCAAGCCCGCTATCTGGAGGCCTGCCTGTACGCGCGGCTCTCCGGCAACGCATCTACCCTTGCCGCCTTTGCCGGCGACCCGGAATACGCCGCCCTGCACCCCCTTATCTACTACAGCCTCTGGCGCATTGCCGCCGAAAACCCCGCCGCAGGCAGCGCCGGAACATGGAAATCCCGCCTGCTGGACGAGTTTCCCCAAAGCCCCGAAGCCCGCGCGGCGGATACCCGAAAAACCGCCGTATCCGTCAGCGCGGTCCACAACCCGCTCTGGCTGCTCCTCCCCGGCGCGGCAAGCGCCGAACCAAGGCCCGCCGTACAGCCCGCGCCCGCCGCGAATACAGGAAGCGCCGCATCGTCAGGCGGAACTTCGTCAACAGTCCTGCAAACCGGCTTATTCGGCAGGGAAGCCAACGCCCGCGCCCAGGCCGAAGCCCTACGAAAGGCGGGCTATTCCGCATCGGTAACCCGCAGGATCGTCAACAACGCCGAACATTGGGCGGTCACCGTCCCCGGCGGGCAAAATTCCAACAAAACCATCCAGGACCTAAAACGCGCCGGCTTCGACTCATTTCCTGTCAGAAATTAGTTTCCAATATTTATCGCACAGAGGCTCAGAGGCACGGAGGAAGACAGGGGATTAGCGGTCTGTGGCCATCCTAACTTTCTATTAATTCGGTGCCTTTGTGCCTCCGTGAGAGTTGATACGAGAATTTATTGATTAAATTGCAAAATTCGTGATAAAATGGATGCATGACCGCGCAAGGGAAACTGTGGGTTGTTCTCAATCCAACGGCAGGAAAGGGAAAGGCGGCAAAGCAGCAGCCCGTAATTGAGCGCTATTTACGCGAACATGGGCGCGATTTTGAAATATTCCTGACAAAAGGGCCGGGCGACGCGCTGAATATCGCCCACGGGCTGCCGCTGAGAGATGGCGACGCGGTAATTGCCGCCGGAGGCGACGGAACCTGCAACGAGGTCGTCAACGGGCTTTTAACGCGGCCGTTTTCGCACGGCAAGACTCCTATTTTCGGAGTTCTTCCCATCGGCAGGGGCAATGATTTTTCCTCTACGCCGGGGATACCCACCGACATCGAAAAAGCCCTGGATATGCTGGCAGCCGGAAAACTGTCGCCGTTGGATGTAGGGCTGGTAAAAGGGGGCTTTTACCCCAATGGCCGCTATTTTATCAACGGCCTGGGCATTGGCTTTGACACGAAGGTCGGGTTTGACGCAGCGAAGCTGAAAATTAAAAGCGGCCTTGCGTATGTGGTCGGCGCGCTGATCAATATCATCCGCTACGATCCCTCCCCGGTAATGCACATTCGCTACGACAACACGGAGATGACGCTTCCCGCAGCGATTGTTTCAATCGTAAACGGCAGGCGCATGGGCGGCAGCTTTTACATGGGGCCGAACGCCCTGCTGGACGACGGACTCTTTGACATCTGCTGTGTGCGCCGTCCCCCTACCCGCCTTAAGCTGATCAAGATCGTTCTGCACTACCCGAAAGGAACCCAGGGTCAGTGCGAAGGTGTGTACACCGACAGGGCCGCCAGCTTTCACCTGAAAGCTCTGGAAGGAGGCATGGCCGCCCACTGCGACGGGGAAACGGTTTGCTACGACGGCAGGGAGCTGGAGATTTCCTGCATTCCCGGAGCGCTGTGGCTAATAGGGATGTAGCATGGGCCTGCGGCGGGTAGCGGTCACCCACATACTCAAAGGGCTGCTTAACGCCCTTTGCAGAATTGACTGCCGCGAATACGTCGATGCGCTGTCAAAAAACAAACCCCTGCTCGTGGCATTTAACCACGTTAATTTTCTTGAAGTGCCGATCCTGATTACCCACAGCTACCCCCTGCACGTAACCGGCCTGGTAAAATCGGAAACCTGGAAAAACCCCATTTTCGCGTTCCTGTTTAACACCTACCGGGCGATTCCCATCGACCGGACCAAATCGTTTGTCGAAGCGTTCCGGCATGTGCGCGAAGCGATAGACAAGGGCTTCTACATGTGCATCGCCCCGGAGGGAACGCGGAGCAAAAACGGCGTTTTGGGCAGGGGAAAGGCGGGCATCGTCCAGCTTTCCCTTGAGATGGATGTGCCGATACTGCCGGTGGCCCACCACGGCGGGGAGCGCATATGGGAGAACATGCGCCGTTTCCGCAGAACCCCGTTTTTTATCAGGGCGGGCCGGCCGTTCAAGATACGGTTTGTGGGCAGCCCGGACCGAAAGGAACGGGAGGAAATAATGGACGAAGTGATGGGCCAGATGGCGCGCCTTTTGCCCGGGGAAATGAGGGGCGTGTATGCCGAACACGCCGAACGCGAATGTAAGTACCTGGAATTTATCAATCAATGATACACATCTTTGATGTTGACAATACCGTCATACAAAAAACCAGCGCATGGTACTTCCTGCTGGAAGCGCTGAACGAAGGGGTAGTCCGTTTTTCGCAGGTACGCCGCCTTCCCCTGGAATGGCTGAAGTATAAAATTGGCCGCCCCAACATGGATTTTATTGAAGATGCCGTAAAACACCTTGCCGGAATCGAAAAAAGCGTGCTGGAACAGACGGCGCAGAACTGCTTTGAGCGGCGGATTAAGCCCAGGATCTTCACCGGCGCGGCAGAGCTTATCGGCGAACTGCTGGCGCGGGGCGAGCGGGTCATCTTTGCCACCTCTACCCTTGACATAATCGTACAGCCGCTGGAACGATATCTGGCCGTTGAATGTTCGCTAGCAAGCGAGCTGGAATTCTCGGATGGCAGAACTACGGGAAGGCTCTGCGGGAGCAGCCTATTCGGCGGCAAGAAGAAAGACGCGGCTGTGGCCTGGCTTGAGGCAAACGGGCTGCCGGCGGCCGATGTTTGTTTTTACTCGGATTCCTACACCGACCTGCCCCTTCTGGAATTTTGCGGCCGCGCTGCGGCGGTTAACCCCGACCGGTTCCTGGCAAAAAAGGCGAAAAAGCACGGCTGGGAGATTCTGCGGTTTACCCAAATCACCGGAAAATAGAACAAAAAGCCGGTTCAGTCTTCCCCTGGAAGGCATATGTTGCTACTATAGGAGTATAATGAAAGAAAATATCGCCGTTCTTCCACTTTTATTCACAAAAGCGATTGGCCTCTCCGCAAAGATGCTTTACGGCTTTTACAGAGTCGGAAAAACACGCATGTTTCCGAAACATGATTTTAATTACGACCATTTTAAGAACCTCGGCCTTGTGTATTTCAAGCTGACACCGGCATGCAACCTCCGCTGCGTCATGTGCGGGCAGTTCGGCGACAAGGGCGTTATGAAGGACTGCATCGCCGAAGAAACCAAAAAGACCCTCCCGCTGGAACAGTGGAAGAAATTTATCGACGAGATTGCCCCGCAGCGGCCGGTAACCTATATCTGGGGAGGCGAGCCGTTTCTCTACCCCGACCTCTTTCCCCTGGCGCGGTACATGGTGCAGAAGGGCCTGTATGTAAGCGTGAACACCAACGGGACGCTGATGGAACGCCATGCCGAGGAAATTGTGCGGGACAAGTGGAGCACGATTTTTGTCTCGCTGGACGCGTTCCGCGACGTAAACGACTCGCTGCGGGGCGCGGGCGCGTATGACAAGGTTATCGCCGGATTTAACGCCATCAACCGGGAAAAGAAAAAACAAAAATCAAATTATCCTGTTTTGGGGCTTGTTACCGTGGTAACCAACCGCAATTACCTCGACCTTGCCAACCTTGCCGAAGCAAGCCGGGAGTACGACATCGAACTGCACATGATTAACCTGGGCACCTATACCAACGACAGCATCGTCGCCACCCAGCGGCAATTTATGCGGGAAAAGCTCGACACGGACATAGACTGCCTTGAAGGCTACAACACCGGCTACAACCTGGGCATCGACGCACAGAAGTTCCACGAAATTCTACAGGATATCCAGAATAAAAATTACGGCCACCCGATAATTACCGTGCCGACTCTGAACCCCGAAAAAACCCATACCTATTACGCAGAACTGGAAACGCCTGTGCGAAACCACTGCATCGTCCCCTGGTGCCAGACAAACATCAACTACAACGGCGACGTGCATTTCTGCGCCGACTATCCCGACTACATCCTCGGCAACATAACCCAGCAGCCGTTCAGGGAAATTTACAACGGGGAACGCGCCAACAAATTCCGTAAAACGATCCACGAGTGCGAAGGGGGAATGTTCCCCGGCTGCCTGCGCTGCTATCAGAACATGCTGTTCGGCAAGAAAATAAAGGGGTATTAGGCACTGCCCGATTGGGGCGCCGATTGGGACTTGACAAAATCCGAATCATACGGCATTGTACCGGTGATTAAAAAAGGAGATGGTGATAATGGCAGTTGAAAAAAAGGGTGAAAAAGAGAAAAAAACCGGAAAGGTAGCGGGCAAAGCTTCGGGAAAGGCTGCCGGCAAGGCACCTGCCAAAACTGCCGGTAAAGCAGCCGGTAAAACAGCAGACAAGGCCGGCGGAAAGGCCCCGGCAAAAACGACGGCAAAGGCCCCCGCAAAATCATCAGCCAAAACTCCGCCCAAGCCTCAGATCAAGGCCGGCGCTTCGGGCAAGACGCAGGCCAAAACACCTGCCGCAACGGCAGCCAAAGAGAAAAAAGTCCGGCAACCCGCCCCAAAGGACCTGCACGCTTTTACCGAAAAGATGGAACAGTCCCTGCAGGAACTGAAAGCGGAAATTGTCGAAAACCTAATCGCGAACAGCAACGACTTCAAGGAAATTGTCGAGGGAATGGATCCCAAAGACCTTGCGGATATCGCATCTGACGACATAGACAGGAAAATGATAGAAGCCCTTGGCTCGCAGGAGCTTAAGCGGCTCAAACTGATAGACTCCGCCCTTACCAGGATAAAGCAGGGAAAATACGGCATTTGCATAAAATGCGAGAAGCACATCCCCCAAAAGCGGCTGGAAGCTATTCCCTATGCCCTGATGTGTATTGACTGCAAATCCGAAGAAGAACGCCGTAACAGGTAGTGGTTAGTGCTACACTAACCACTACTCACTTCTTCCTATTCGACGACTGCGATAATGTCGGCCATTTTGAGAATGAGGTGTTCTTCCCCGTTGATTTTGATTTGGGTTCCGGCGTACTTGTCGTACATCACTTTCTGACCGGCTTTGACCTTGATTACTTCCTTGTCGTCACCGACCTCTACCACCAGGCCCTGCTGGGTCTTTTCCTGGGCGGTATCGGGGATGATTATCCCTCCGGCGGTCTTTGCCTCATTTTTCTCCAGTTTCACCATGACACGGTCTGCCAAAGGTTTTACCTTCATTTCTTATCCTCCGTTCGAGTAAATTGCGTCGCTGCTTTGCATTGACTTCAGGCTAAATATACAAAAAACGGCATTTTAGGTCAAGATTTGATTTTACAAACGGCCCAATTCCATGCGCGCCCGCAGGTTGTCGGGGTTAAGGTCGAGGGCATATTCCAGCGCAAGGCGGCTTTCCTCCGTCCTGCCCTGGGTCATGTAGCAGCGGGCGATTCGGTGCTGGATGAGCGACGCCGTCTCGCGCCATCCGCTGTCGGGGGCAGACTCCAGAAGCGCCTGAAAAGCCTTTTCGTAGTTTGCCCGTGCCTGTGCCGGGGCATGGCGCGACTCCAGGACGCGGCCAAGGTTGGCCAATGCCTCCCAGGGGGCATTTTCCCCGCCAGAGGCAGCAAGGGCGTTCTCCGCCGCGTCCAGATTGCCCTCGCGGATAAAGGCCAGCGCGTCATGCACCTGCTTCCACTGCCCGTTAAAACCATGCCGCGCGGCGGTCCTCAGCAGCAGGGCGCTTTCGCCGAAGCTGCGGTGCAGGTCAAAGTACCACGCCGCCCACCGGTACAGGCCCTCTTCCAGCGGGAAACGTTCCAAAAGCATCCATGATTCGGCGATGGTACGGCCTGTTTCGGCGATCTCGGAGCGCCTTCTGACAATTTCCAGGTCGATAAGGGGATCGCGGGGGCTTATCGGGTCCCGCTCGGCGCCGAGGAGCGTCACCGCCCGCTGAGCATCCAGAAGGCGGCTATAGTGGATAAGGCCAAAGTCGCGGCAGGCGTCGTAGGTCTCGGCGGCGACCAGGCGCTGGTACAGGGCGGCGGCTTCCTCGCCGTCTTCCGCAGTTAGGGCAAGGTTGTACAAGGCCCGGTTTTCCGGGATGCCGTCGCCCTGCAGGACAGCCCAAATGCTGCGGGCGCTGTCGGGATACCCGGCAAGCCACAAAGCGTCCGCCTGCCGGCTCAGGGCCGCCTCGTCGTCCAAAAGGGAGAATAGTTCAGCCGAGCGCAGCATGGTTCCAAAGTCGTAGAAAAATTCGGCAGCCAGCCGGATAAGGGCGGGCGAAGGAGAACCGGCAAGCGCGTACTCAATGCCGCCGGATGCGCCCGGAATGTCCCCGGCGAAAATTTTCAGAATGATCGCGTCGGCGGCTATGGCCTGGGTGCCTTCGGTTCCGGCAGCATCGTATGAATATCCGGCAGGCAGGCAGGCTGATGCCGTAAGGGGATCGCGGAAATCGCCGAGCAGCACATGGAGGCTCAGGTCGATCGGGGCAAAGCGCGGCTCAAAAAACAGCGGAAGCATCGCCCGCAGTTCCGCCGCGTCTTCCCGCGTTATGGCGGAGTCGTGGACAATGGCTGCGGCGGCTACAGCGGCAATCGGCGCGGAATGGGGAAAGGCAAGCGCGGCGCGGCGCGACGACTGGACATAAGCCTGTTTGAAGCGGAAATCAAAGCCCGCCATCTGCCGGCGGCGTTTTAGAATCGAAAGCCAGGACTCAACCCCCTGCACCTGCTTTTCCAGCCTGGTAAGCTCATTTTCAAAGCGGTCAAGGTCCTGGCGCAGCGTCCCCTCTTCCAGGGCCCGCCGGTATTGGTAATCGTATTGCCCAAGAAGCCGGGAGAACCTGCTTTCCTGTTCGCCTGTGACAACCCGGCCCGTAATGTATATGCCGGCAAGGGCTGCGCCGAGGATCAGCGCCAGCATGAAGCCGGAAAAGATCGTAGTTTTCAGGACGAAGTTGCTGTTCATGGCCTGGCCGCCTCCCTTTCCGCCGCAATGGTCTGGCGGATACTGTCAAGAACCCCGTTCACAAAACGAAAGGAATCGTCGGTTCCGAATTCCTTGGAAATGCCGATTGCCTCGTCAATCACGATTGAAGGGGCAATTTCGTTTTGATACAGCAGCGTATAGACGCTCATCCTGAGGATCGCCAGATCCACCCGGTTCAGCCGCGATATGTCCCAGTTCTCCAGATGATCCTTGATCATCCGGTCGATGGCTTTGACGTTCTCAACCGTCCCGCCTATCAGCAAACGGGAAAAAGCGGCGATGCCTTCGTCCAGGGCGGCGCGCTTATCCGCATCCAGCCAGGAAAACGCCATCAGTTCTCCCGGGGAAATATGCGCCGACTCCCAGCAATACAGGGCCTGAAACGCCAGGATGCGGCCTTTTCTGCGAGATGCCACAATCCCCTACCAGGTCAGGTTTCTTTCAAATATCTGAAACGTCCTGCCCGCCCTCAGTTCGGTTACCAGTTCTTCGGTCGCCTGGGCAAGCACCGTCATTTGCCGTTCCTGCAGCAGCGAATTGCCGATGTAATCGCGGACGGTTATCCGCGTTCCGGGCTGGAAAATGTCGTCCAGTTCCAGGCTTTTCATGGCATAGGTTTCGCTTATCTTGATGATCTGATAGCCCTGCTGCCCTTCCATCAGCTTCGAAACCTCCCCCTGCCTGAGGCTGAACGCGGTGTTGATAAAATCCTGCCCCACCCGCTGCGCGGACTCCATGTTCCGGGGCATATAGCCAACATCCCCCGCCTGGTAGCCCGAATTCGGCGCCTGTCCGCGCAGGACCACTTCGTCGAACTTGGACGCGTTGTTGCCGATCTCCCTAACGAGCCTGTCGGCCAGATCCTTGGCCCTGGTTTTTGCGGCAGCGTCGGCGCCGTAGGGAACCTGGATCATCGAGAAGCGGACGGTATCGGGCCGTACAAACTGGGCCTTCGTCAGATTATACGCGTTAAGGATCTCCGCATCGGTGGGAACCTTGATGTTTTCAATGGTGCTCTGCTTTTTCGACATCAGGTATTTCTGCACGATAAGCTGCCGGCGCACCTGGTCGCGGAACGCGGGCATCTCAAGGCCGGTTTCGTTCCTGATTGCCGTGGCAAATTCGGCATCGGTGGGCTGCCGCCCGAGAACCTGAACCATCTGTGCCTTGAGCTGGTTGATCTGCTGGTTTACTTCGTTATCGGAAATGGCGATCTTGTCCCTTTCGGCTGCCTGGATCGCCAGTTTTTCGTTGATCATCGCATCCAGGACATCGCGCCGTTCTTTCTCGTTCAGGGTACGCCGGGCGGTCCTCTCCATGCGTTCCACCTCGGTGCGGAACTGCTTGACCGTAATCGGCTCGCTCCTCGTCAGGTTGACGATAGCCGCAGGCTGCAGATCCGTCTGGGCAAAACCCCAAACAGATACAAATGCAAGCAAAACGGCCAGAAATATCGGTTTTTTCATACTTATCCTTATATTGCCAAGTATACTATATAACAAAACAAATGATAAGCGTAAAGGTTAATGTTTTTATTGTTCCCCAACGAGCCAGGAAATCTCCTCCCGCTGGAAACCGCCGTCCATATGGATGCCGTAGGTTCCGCCCGAAGCCGCCCCGCCCCTTATTACGATATCGTCGTAATCCACATAACCGGGATACATTCCTTCGCAGCGCATGGTGCCGTCCATAGTCCCGCTTTGGGACATGTTTGCCGTGGTGTTGGAATTGCCGGTGAGGGCAAAATACACGCCCCTGGAAGGATTGTCATCAATGTAGAAATCCGCGTAGTTTTCCAGCCGGATGATTATCCGCGCTCCCAGGCCGGATATCGCGGCATTGTAATAGATTGATCCGCTTATCGTGCCGTACTTCGTCTCCGATCCGAGCTTGTCGGTAGCGCCCGGCTTGTGCATGTAGGTGAGCTTTTTAAGCGCCGATTTGCCCATGGTCTTGTTGAATTCAAGCATGTACTGGGAAGGAGTCAGGGCACCCCAGCCGATGCGTTCTTCCGACGGCGAATCCCCCCGCTCAAAGCGGTTGAGGGAAAGCACGCGGTAAGCGAACTGTCTGCCCGGCCGCGCTGCCTGATTCTGGTCGATATAGGAATAAGTCGCGGACATCGTATCGTAAGTGTACAACCCCGCGATAAAGGGGCCGTTCGCGCCCAGCCGTATATCGTTAATCTGGTTAAACCCGGCGCCCGATCCCAATGAACGCTGCACGCGGTAAAATTCGGGGGCGTCATTTTCCGGTTTTTTCCAGCTGATTCTTACCGGATACACCCCGTTTGCGTTCGCCGCCCCCATGCCGGGAATATTCTCGTACCGGCTGACGGATACCATAACCGCCGCTTCGGGGAATAGCGCCGTCGAAACACTGGTAGCGCTTTCCACGCCGCCGTTAACGGTCGATACCCTGAAAAATATGCCGCTGGAATTCACCGCCGCAGAAAGATACCCGTCGGCGCCAATGGTAGAAGATACGTTGCCTGCCAGGCTATAAGAATAGTCGTCCAGGCTCCACCAGATGTTGTACGTGTACATGTTCAGTTCGTTTATGCTGCCGATTGGCGGCAGCCACTTTACCGTTACGACATCGCCCGCTTTATGCGCCATAACCGTTTCCGGCGGGCTGATGACAAAACCTTCCGCAGCGTCCGCCGAAAGCGGGCTTTTGAGTTCCCTGTCATTGTTCAGCGGATCGGGGGTAATGGCCTGGACAAGGTAATAGTAATACACGCCCGGCCCTGCCGTTTCGTCGGTAAAATGGGTCTCGCTTATGCCGCCAGGAGGGGTAAGGACGCGCATCTGCGAATTCACCGAACTGTAGCGGTACACCGCGTACTTTGCCCCTGCCTCGCCTGCCGCGTCCCACTGGATGCTTATGTCGGTGCGGGAGTTCCCCCTGCCGGTACCGGGCGGCAGCCGCACGTTCCTCGGCTCGTTCGGTGCGCCGAACACCCGCGAATAGCCGTATGCCGGAAATGACTGCAGGCTCTTGTTGCCATAGCTGTTCATCGCCCGCACCGTATAGAAAAAATTTACGCCCTGCTCTTGCGCGGCAATCCTGTTTTCGTACCAGTTCTGGTTCCCCGGAATAGCCGCCAGCAACGACGAGTTCCCGCCCCCCTCTTCGGTACTTCTCCATATTTCATATACCACGGCAGCGCTCAGATAATCCCATCTGACCGTCACATTATCCGAAGTACCCGTCGTCGCCTGGACATTGCCCGGAGCGCACAGAAGCATGGCAAACTGCGGCTCGGTCGGATCGCTTTCCTCCAGCCCCCTCGCCGCGCTATATGCGCTGACCCGGTAATAGTACCGGTACAGGTATTCCGGCGACTCCAAATCCGGGCTAGCCAATATTATGTCTTCATAGAAGCGTCCGTACCAAATTTTTTCAAGTACCGAATAATCCTCCGGTTCCTCATACTCGCCGTTGGCATCGGGAACGGCAACCGCGCGCTCAACCATATAGTACGCCGCCCTGGGCGTTTCGTCCCAGGCAAGCCGTATCTCCGACGCGGAAAAATACTGCGCCGCCATAAAGTGCTCGGGCGTGGCGAGTTTTCCGGTGCCCTGATCCAGAAAAAGATCGCCCAGCGTGGTGGTGCTTTCCGGCGCGGCAATTTTTGCCTGAAACATTTCCACGCAGGATGCAAGGAAAAAAATACTAATTATCAATAAAAAATTAAAAACATTACATCGTAAGCTATTATTTCTTCGACGGCGGCATTTCACTTGATGGGTCATATAGTGAATAATATCAAACTATCAGGCGATTTTCCATGTTTTTTAAGAAAATAATTGATGTTTTTCCAGTTAATATACAAAAACAATGGAATGGTCAGCAGCCCCCGCATTCATCCGCTCGGGGGCCGCTGAATTCCTAGAAGGCGATTAATGACCAGGAAATGTCATTCCGGCGCGGGAAGCCTTCCATTTGCACGCCGTAGGTGCCGCCGGCCGGCTTGCCCGACCTGAGCGTGATATTGTCATAGAACACGGTTCCCGGGTACATTCCGGTGGTAGAATAGCTCCCCGCCATGCTGCCGTTGGCATTTATGTCGGTATTGCTGGTGGTAGCGCCATTGTATACGTAATACCGGCCTTTGGTTGGATCCTGTTCGATGTACACATCGGAATAATCGGTAAACGTCATTACGCATCTTCCGGTTGTTAAGCTGGGCTGCCACGCGTTGTAGTGGAGCGTGCCGCTTATGTTGCCCCTGACCGTTTCTTCGCCGAGCTGGGAGAGGCCGGCGGGCCGATTATACCAATTAAGCTTGGTCAGCGCCGACCTGCCGCCGTAATTAGAGTTGAATTCTATTAAATACTGCTCGTATGTTACCGCGCCCCAGCCTATACGCTCATCCGAATAGATGCTCCCCTGCCCAAGCTGGTTGAGGGAAAGGACGCGGTAATAGAACTGCCTGCCAACCCGCGCCGCCGGATTCTTGTCGATATATGAATAGGTCTCCGTTGCCGAATCGTAAGTATACACACCCGGTATCGTGACAAAGGGGTCCGCACTCAGCCGCGTATCGTTGATTTGGGCAAAACCGGCGCCCGATCTTGTCGAACGCTGCACATGATAAAATGCGGGGGCATCATCTGCCGGTTTTTTCCAGGTGATCCTTACCGGATACACACCGTTCTGATTGTGATTGCCCATATCAGAAAAATTCAGGTGCCGGCTGGCTTCAATTATTTGCGCCGCCGCAGGGACCGGCGCCGCCACGCCGCTGGGAACGCTTTCCGCACTGCCATTTATTGTTGTTACCTTAAAATATGGACCGCCGCTTACCGTCGCCGAAAGATACCCGTCGGGACCGACAGAAGACGATACATTATCAACCAATGAAAAAAATCCATCTGGCGAACTGCCAGAAAAGATGTTGTAGGTGTATTTTTGCAGTTCTTCAATGTTCCCTATCGGCGGCGTCCATTTTAAAATGATGCCGCTGCCCGATTTCTCCGCGATAACCGCATCCGGCGGGCTTATAATAAAGCCCTGTACAATGTCTGTCGAAAACGGGCTTTGCAGGTCCCGGCCCCCGGAAGCGGCGATAGCCTGAACTTCATAATAGTAATACAGGCCCGGTTCCGCCGTCGTATCGGTAAAGCTCGTCGCAGGGGGCATTACGATGTCAAGCAGGCGCGATGGCGCCCTATCCTCATTTTTGGGCTGATCCCTGTAATAGTAACGGTACACCGCATAGCGTATTTCTGAGGCGCCGGCGTCTACCTCGTCCCATTGAATGCTTATTTCGGCAGCAGAATCGCCCCTTCCCGTACCTGGTACGAGTTTTGCGCCTTGCGGCTCGGGCGGCGCGCCGAAAACCCGCGAAAATCCCCTGTACCTATCAGTCAGCAGGCTTTCGTTGCCATGGTCGTTTATCGCCTTTATCATGTAGAAAAAATTGACGCCCTGCTCAGATGCGGCAATTTTATTTTCATACCAGTTCTGGTTCCCCGGAACGGTTGTTAATAGCGAATAATTCGCTCCGCTTTCTTCGGTGGTTCTATATACTTGATAACTCACGGCGCCGCTCAGGCGGCCCCAGGTTATCATGACATTATCCGATGTGCCGGTTGTCGCCTGAATATTACCAGGCGCGCGCAGGAGCATGGCAAACTGCGGATCGGTCGGATCGCTTTCTTCGTACCTTTTCCCCGAGTTGTAAGCGCTCACACGATAATAGTACCGGTACTGAAATTCCGGCGAATCCAGCCGGGGTTCATTCAGTATTTCGTCCGTATAGAAGCGTTTGTACTCAAAACCCGTAAGCACCTCGTAATCTTCCGGTTCCTCATATTCGCCGTCGGCATCCGGAACAGAAACCGCGCGCTCTACCATGTAGTACGCCGCCCTGGGCGTTTCGTCCCAGGCAAGCTTTATCTCCGTCGCCGAATAGTACTGCGCCACCACAAAATGCGTAGGCGTTGCGAGTTTCCCTGTATCTTGGGCGAGGAATATATCGTCCAGCGTGTTGGTGCTGCCCGGCGCGGAAATTTTCATCTGAAACAATTCCGCACAGGACGCAACCAGAAACAGAGCAAATACTAATAATAGACTGATGCCGCACCGTAATGTCTTACTGCTCATGGATTAGCTCCTTACTTCCACATGTCCAATCTGGCGTGAACCCAGGGGTGGCCGGCGACAATAACCATTGTCCTCTCATCAAAGGGCAGCGGGGTATTCGCATTGGCGTCTGTTACCCGTACCAACGACGACGAGAGCGGATATTCCACATTCATATACCCGCCGGAATTTGTAAGATTGATAAACCGGATGCTTCCGGAATACATGGCGACATCGCTGGGCCCAACACAGTTAATCGGCGATTGGGATGCCGCATCATTCCCATAGGTAACCGGCGCAACGCTCATAACGGTAGAAAGCCAGGTACCCCTATGAAGCCCGAAGCCTCCGTTAAGGGTCAAAAAGCTTACCCGATCGCCGGATAAGGTTAGCAAACTCGGCTTGTACGTCGAGTATGTCCAGTTCACCTGCGATCCGAAACTAAATTGAGGCGCTGTATACGAGACAGATCCCGATCCGTTGGTGCCTGTCGCGGGCTTGTCGTCGCCGCCGGTCAGAAAATTATACGAAACATCCCAGCCCCTTACGTCATCGGTATCGTTATTCCCGCTGCCAACGACCAAATTTAAACCCAGCGTAATATGCAGAGAGGCGATTTTGGTAAATTCAACCACATCAATCTGCCGGGCGCCCCATTTGACGTAGTCGGTTTCCTGTTCCGAAAATGCCGGAGCGGGGCCATACACTTCTCCGTCGGAGGTTAGCACATAGGGGCGCACACAGAAGAAATGCTTGTAATCCCGCAGCACTTTTAACGGATCCGGGTCGCCGTTCATCGCCGAGGTATTGTCGACAAAGGCTTCCTGTTCGTGATGCTCCAGGTCGATATTGCCGGATGCAAGGGGGATCGAATGAACCCTTCTCCAGCTCTTGCCATGATTCCGGTTCCACACCCACACAGAGTACCCGTCAATGCCCCAGTGCAAATCGTCGCTTATGTTATTGCCAACGGTAACATCGTGCCATTGAACCAGTTCGCCAAATTCGCGCTTTGCGGGGGTATCCCTGGGGGATGCCCGTTCGTCGCGGCTCGCCCCGGTCACCCTGGCATAGGTTAGGATATAGCCCATCATGTCATACCAGCCCCTGTCTTCGGATTCTTCGCTCTGGTACAGCGTTCTGCACATGGCAATATACCGCCGGAAATTCCCCGGCGACAGGGCCGATCCGCCGCCGTTTGATATGCCGACGACATAATCATACACTTCGCCCATGGTCGGCGGGGAGTCCGAATACATAACGCTCGTGTTGGTACTCACCGTCGACCAACTGCTCGTATCAGGAATGCTATAGTTTTTGCGGTACAGCGTGTAATTTGGGGTAAACCCTGCTTTGCCGACAAGGTGCTGCGGCGGATCCCAGGAAATGTTTACTTTATCTCCGCCGCCGCCTTTGGTGGCAGCAACGTTTTGTCCAAAACCGATTGCATATCCCGGTTTTTCCAGAGAATCGGCGCCGGCTGCATAGGTAACGCCCGGAACCGTGTACGAAGCGATGTCCGCATCTTTATTGTTAACGCTCCGCCCATAGGTAAAATTAACATAATCGCTGCTGCTAATGACCGGAACGATGAAGTACCGGTAAGGATAGCCCCATGCTAGCTCGTTCTGCTGATTCTTGTAGACAGGCGAATGATTCCGGTATTCGCCGTCATACTCCGCATCAGCCATATATGTATCCCTCAGCGTATATCGGGAGCCGGTCAGGGTAACCGCAGCTTTTACTGTCTGGGTGTCCCCCGGGTCCCCCAGGTCTTTTCCGGTCACGCTTGAAGCATTTTTGGGAATATAATACTGAATGCGGGCGTCGTTTCCCGTCACCAGCGCTTCCGAGTTGTCCATGACAAACTGCCGCCTGAACACATAATAGCCGGTTGCGCCGGGAACCTCATTCCATGCAACGTCAATGTAATTTGCCGAATCCGCGACGCTTGCCTGCGCGTCAAGCTCCGCCGGCCCGATCAGCCGGGCGTTATTTTCCGTACCCGTCTCCGGGACTGAAGGAAGGGATATCTCATCGACAAATCCGCCGGTTTCTTCTTCCAGGCTAAGCCGAAGTTCCTCGTTCAGGGCATCCACTTCCAGCCATATTTTTTTGCCCGCCATGGTAACGTCATCGTACCCCAGCGGCTGGAACGGGTACTTGTACAGGTGGGCCTCGGCTTCTTCAAGGTCGTCTTTCCCGACTATATCCGCTTCGATCCAGTCCGCGCCCGCCGAATATTTGTATTTAATCCGGTAGGTATCCGCTTTTGCAGCTTCAGTCCATTTTAAGGTAACGGTGCTGTAGGAAATGCCGGTATCGTTTAACAAATGCGGCTCTCCAAGAGTCTGGTAGGGATCCTGCGCATATATTTTATGTCCGATAATTTCCCGGACCGGAGAACCAAAGGCGGTGTTATCTATTTCCATAACCGGCTGTATGCCAAAATATTTGGTAACGCCGTGGTTTAGTTCCGGATCAGGCAATTTCCATACCCATCCCAGCGTGGCATCATTTATATGGGTCTTGACCGCATCGTATGATCCCGGTATTTCATTCCAGACATGATCCTCTCCGGCTTCATAGAGCCGGTATTTTATTTCCGGAATGTGGTGGAGGGCATCTTCATGGCCCGGATGAATTTTCCACTGGAAAGAGAACTGGCCGACATAGCCGTCCCGCACATAAAATTCATCGATCGCAAACGGAGAAGTATCTTCCGATATTTGCCAGTCGCCGATAGCGGAGACGGTGTCTACCAGGGTATCTTCGTCGGGCAGATATATTTTTACTTTGTAGGAATAAATGCCCCGGCCGTGATGGGATTCGGTGGTCTTGCCGTTAAAGTCCATTTCCCGGCTGAACTGGTTCACTTCTTCAAACGTCAGGAAACCGCTTTCCCAGATTATCTGCTCTTCGTCCTGGCTGTTGGGATGGGGAGGATCAATAACAAGGCCGGTTGTATAATTATAGTCGGTAATCTGCTCAATGGTTTCCATAACCTTATAGAGGTATTCTTCGCCTTTCGTGTCAAAAATAAAAAGCAATTCCAGGCTTGCCGATTCAAACTCGTCCGCATCCTCGGGCAGGGGATTGGGAAGATAATCCGGCGCGCTGACTCTGAGGTCTCCCTCCCGTACCGCCCAGCCAGCCGCGCTTGATATCGATCGCGTGGAGGTAATCCGCCGATCCGTTTCATCGACAAAGGACTGCACCCGGTATTCGTAATCCACATTTCTCCTGATAATGTTGTTCGGATACGAATGTTTGTCTGTCCAGCTTACCGTTTTTCCGACAACGTATTCGTCAAATGTCGCTTTGTTGCCCGTTATGCCGGCAAAGGTATCGCTGTTGCCCAGCCCGAAGTACAGGCAAATTTCGTGATAGTCGTAGGTTCCGCTTTCGGTGTATATGCGCTTGGAAATGACAAAATACAGCGGCCGCGATTCGAATTCATTTTCGCCCGTTTCCGGATTAACGCCCGTTATGACATCGACCCTTTCGGGAAGCTCAAAAGTTATTTCTATTTCGGTCCCCGAGATTCCATGGCTGGCCCTGAGGTTTACCGGCGCGTCGGGGGTCAGGCGGCGGGCGGTTTCGGCATCGAGTATCTGGCTTCTTTCGCTGGCGCCCGGATTGCCGCTGAGGTACGCTTCCACCTGGTAGGTGTAATTGATGTTCGGGCTTAATTTGTAAAATTCCGCCTTATTCTCCGAAAGGGCCGATCCGTCTATGGTAACCTGCGCGATCTCCGTCCCTCCAAAAAAACAATACACCGTGTACATAAGGGTCTCTTTGTAGGCGGAGTCGTTCCCCATGTACCAATATACGGTCCAGACAAGTTCATCGCTTTCGTTGGTAGTTTCCGTAATGTCGCTGATTAGCGGCTGGGCAAGGCTCGTCCCCACGGTATAGGAACTTTGCCGTGACATGTTTCCGTTCGGAAAAATTGATGCGACGCGGTAGTACACCGTTTTGCCCGGTTCTACGGCAAATGAAAAATCCGTCCTGTCCGTTTCCGCGCACCGGATAAAATCCATAAGCGGGCTGTCCGCCTTAAAGATATAATACATAGCGGCGCCGGGCGCAGAATCCCAGGAAAGGGTGATGGTGCGGCGTTCGCCATGGGAGGCGGTTACGTTATTCGGCGGCACTTCTCCCCTTCCAAAGGCAGAATCCGGCATTACCGGCTCGGGAAAGAAAACATCGCTGCAGGCGGAGTACAATAATAATGCCGCTGCTGCAATTAACACCAGTTTTTTCATACGCATATTCCTCATCTATCTATGAAAACTTTCAAAGCCGTCAATACCGCTATCGCCGGAAACGTCGCCATCCGAATCTTCGGCATCGCCGCCACCATCGCCCGGAATAACTGGATCGGCCTTATCAACGTTCTTTTTAAACGGGTTAAACTTTGGCCGAGCCGATCCAGATTCATCGGATCGTTCGGATCGTTCGGATCGATCAGATTGTTTGACCATGTGTTTTTCGTTGGGCATTTTTCCGCTGTACCGGACTCCCAGCCCGATTTGGTACTGATACGCGACATCAAACGGTTCCATCAGGCGGTTGCTTCCCAGGTTTCCGTTGTCGATGGATGCGACGCCGTCGATAAGCAGCGTCCATCGCGGAAGCAGCGCCAGTTCAACGCCGGCAACAGCCGCAGCGCCCATGTTAAAATAGTCCCAGCGTTCAGAATTCAGGAAAAGCATGTGCAGGGCCGGCGCCGCATGAAAATTAAATGACGATATCGCGTAGCTAAAACGGATACCGGTCAGGAAATCAATGCCAAAATGCAGTGGAAGCAGCGGATCCTGGCGCATTCCGTTAAAGGTGGCTACCAGGGGGTAATAGGCGGTCAGGCGGGCAAACGGAGTAATGTACCGCAAATTCCGTAATTCCGTGCCGGCATACAGGCCGGGCATAAAGTCACGAAAAACAAAATGGCTTCTTTCCTCCTGAAAAATAATCCGGGTGAGCCATGACGCACAAGCCCCGAAACTGAATGTAAAAAACGGTTTGTCCCCTTCCTGCGGGGCTGGATCAGCCGCCTGCGCCGCCGCTGTTTCCCCTCCGGAAGATTCCGTTTCCTGCGCGATTACCGGGGAGCAAATTCCAAAAACCAACACCCCAACCAACAGAAGAAAAGCAAGCCTGTTAACGCCCATGGAGGAACCGCCTCGTTAGTTTGAAATTTTAAACATCGTTAAAGCCAAAGTCTGACCATCGACGGTTACCCAGTTGATGTACAGAATATTTCCCCTGATATCCCATTCGCTCACGATCGTCATGCCCCTGTCGCCGACATCGGGGCAATTCAGGGAAATAACATTATTGAGAAGGGTATAGGTTCCGTCATAATCTGTACTTGGAACGCCTACTCTCGCGGCAAATTTTCCGTCATTAAAGAAACTAATTGAATTTCCCTTGTTGTCGGTCCATTGACCGTACAGCGGGCTGGGCTCAATGCATGCGGCAAAAATTACGCCGCATACAACTATTACCGTTAAGACAAGCTGTAAGAAGTTTAATTTGCTCTTCATAATAACCAAAATATATAGCAAAGATTCGCGTTTTTCAATGTTTTATGCATTTTTTTGAATAATATTTTTATTTATGGCGTTTTTATCAAAAAAATTACACTAACAGCGAAAATATCTTCATTTGGAAGCCGCGGCAGATAACTGCCAGTTACTATTTTTACAACTGCGAGTTGGTTATTCCAACACCGCCCGTATCCGCCTGACCCCCGCCGAGGAGGATTGCTCTTTCTGTATCCTGAATTTTCCCAGACTGCCGGTTCGTTCTACATGGGGGCCGCCGCAGACCTCTTTCGAGAAAAAAGCGTCCGCCGCGCCGATAGTGTAGACCTTTACCTGCGATTCGTACTTTTCTCCAAAAAGAGCAATCGCCCCGGAATTCAGCGCCGCGTCGAGGGAAATAATTTCAACTGAAACCGGTAAGTCGTTCATTATCTGTTCGTTGACAATGCTTTCGATTTTTTTAAGTTCTTCGCTGGTAACCGGCGCGGGGTGGGTAAAATCGAAACGCATCCGCTCAGAGGTGATATTGCTCCCTTTCTGGGCGACATGATCGCCCAGCACCGTCCGCAGGGCCTGGTGCAAAAGGTGGGTGGCGGTGTGGTACTTCGTCGTCGTTTCGCCGTGATCCTGCAATCCGCCCTTAAAAACCTGCTCGCTTCCGGCACGGGAAAGTTCCTGGTGTTTTTTGAACGCCTCGTCAAATTCGCCTCGGTTTACCTTCATGCCGTTTTCGGCGGCAAGTTCTTCGGTCAGCTCGATGGGAAAGCCGTAGGTGTCGTAGAGCTTGAACGCCAGCCGCCCCGGCATGACTTTGCGGGGGTCTTTTAACAGGTTGGGGAGGAGTTTTTCGAACTCATGCTCGCCCTTTTGCAGGGTTTCCAGGAATTTTTTCTCTTCTCTGTCTAATTCTTCAACAATGCGGGCTTTATTTTCCAGCAACTCGGGGTACGGCCCCTGCATCTGCTGAATCAGAACCCCGGCGATGGGCGAAAGCATCAGTTCCTTTGCAATTCCGAGTTTCCGACCGTGGCGCACCGCCCGGCGGATAAGGCGGCGCAGCACGTAGCCCGCCCCCACATTGGAGGGGCTGACCGCCTTGGGATCGCCCAAAATAAACGTGGCCGCCCGCAGGTGGTCGCAGATGATCCGCACGGACTTGTCCTTTTCCTCATCCGAGCCATAGACATAGCCCGCCGCTTTTTCCACTTCGCCGCGTATGGGGGCAAAAATTTCGGTGTCGTAGACCGATGCCTTGCCGTTAAGAATGGTCACCGTCCGCTCGATGCCCATGCCGGTGTCAACGCATTTGCGGGCAAGGGGAATATAGGTTCCGGCGGCGTCCTTGTTGTACTGCATGAACACGTCGTTCCAGATTTCCAGCCACTTGCCGCAGGCACAGCCCGGCTTGCAGTCCGGCCCGCAGGGGGCGTCCCCAATATAGTAGAACATTTCCGAATCCGGCCCGCAGGGGCCTGTAGTTCCCGCCGGCCCCCACCAGTTGTCTTCGCGGCCAAGGTAGGCGATGCGGTTTTCGGGAATGCCCATTTTTTTCCATACTTCGGCGGATTCGTCGTCGCGTGGCACTCCTTCTTCCCCTTCAAACACCGTTATTCCCAGCTTTTCCATGGGGATGCCCAGCCATTGGGGGGATGTAAGAAATTCAAAGCTCATTTCGATAGCCCCTGCCTTAAAGTAATCCCCCAGCGACCAGTTGCCCAGCATTTCGAAAAAGGTCAGGTGGCTCGTATCGCCCACGCTGTCGATGTCGCCGGTACGGATGCACTTCTGGTAGTCCACCAGCCGCTTTCCGGCGGGATGTTCCTCGCCGAGGAGGTAGGGAACCAGCGGGTGCATACCGGCGGTGGTAAACAGCACCGTGGGATCGTTTTCGGGCAGCAGGGACTTGCCCTGAATCTGAACATGTCCTTTGGACACAAAAAATTCTACATATTTACTGCGAAGTTCGTCGGCATTCATGGGGGGAGTCTAGCAAAAATCAAAAAGATTTTGAATAGCATATCAGAAATATATGCGATTTTTTCAAATTTCGGGAAAACACCCAAATTAAATTTGATTCGGGGCCCGTCGGAGGCCAAGCGCACCGTGCGGAGCACGGCACGCTTGCCACCGACACCCTCCGATACATTTTTTGGGGTGTTTTCCCGCATGTGTGATGGATTGGCATATATTTCTGCTGTTTTTCAAGGCTTTTGATTTTTGCGTAACAGGTATGGGGGGGGATTTTGCAGGCGGGGCGAAGGGGACTCGGCAAATGTTTGTTATGCGTTATTTGTAGTTTTGACTCTCTCATAGAATAATACTCACTTTAAATAAGGCAAAATTCGTCCGATTGCTACTTGAAATTCCTGTTTTTTGTATTATTATAGAAACATGAAACAGACAATAACACTTGAAGTTGAAAACACTACAGTCATGCAATTATTAAAAAATTTAGCAGAAATGAGCCTTGTCAAATTTGTACTAGACCAACATACCAATGACGATTTACTAATTGCACAGATAAATGAAGTTTGCAAAGAAGTAGATACATCACTGGATCCAAATGTAATGGCAGCGCAAATAGAGGTGTTGAAAGGAGATGACTGGTAATGATAAAGGGCGAAGTATGGTGGGCCAATCTGCCCGATGATCCTTATGGTTCTGAACCTGGAAAACACCGGCCTGTCCTGATAATTCAAAACGATTTATTCAATCGTAGCGACATAAGAACCACGATCTGTGCTATTATTACATCGAATATGAAACTTTCTCAAATACCACGTAACATTATATTGGAAAAAGGTGTTTCTGGTCTTGATAAAACATCCGTAATTAATTTTTCTCAAATTGCTACAATCGACAGAACAAGGTTGATAGAACAAATTTCAATGTTACCTAAAAAATATATTGAAAAAATTAATGAAAGTATTAGATTTATTTTTGATACTGAAATATAAAATTATTTAACATACGGCACTTCATAAATCGTGCGTCTTGTGGCATTGGGGCGTACGTTATAGTTTTCAATTTTATAAATTATTCTCCAGGGAGTATAATCCATTGCGGACATCGCCCCCTCCCCCCCATTGCCGCGAATTCAGAAACACAGGGGGGGCCTTGAAATAACTAAAAAATTGATACATTATTTAGAAAATGAACAGCATTATTCAAAAAATGAAAAAGTTGGGTCATATGAGAATAAGAAAAATGCTCATTATTACCATAATATTGGCATTGTCACCAGCCGCATTACAGACACAGGAAATAATTCCCAATAAAATTACAGAAAAAACAAAACAAATTTCTATACTTGACGGAACAGTTCTATTGGTAATATCAGAAGGCGTTACATTTCCTTGCATTGGCATACGCCTTACCGACAAAAGTCTTAATATGGGATTAGGAACATATATGGAAATAAAAAAAAGGGGAGAATTTTATCTCATGGAGGATTGGTATGAACCAAAATATTCCAATATCAATGATGGAATAGAAGAATATTTGAACGAAATTTTTATAGATTTTTATAATGGTCTGAGACAAGAAGAACGAGGTGAAATAGTGTGGTCGGCATTTGTACAAGAGAACGGCTTACAATTGTTTATTGATTTTGCAAATGAGATTATTGATGACGAATTTCTAAATTCACCCTTTAATGAAATTTATGGATAAAATTAAGTGTGGGAAGTACATCTGAATCGGGGCGAGCGTTATATGGGAAGCCATGTTATCACCATCACGGGCTATACCGGAACGGATTACCACGTTTTTCAAATTACGGGAAAACACCCCTGAAAAATTTACTTCGGGGCCCGTCGGAGGCCAAGCGCACCGTGCGGAGCACGGCACGCTTGCCACCGACACCCTCCGATACATTTTTTGGGGTGTTTTCCCGCATGTGTGATGGATTGGCATATATTTCTGCTGTTTCGTAATAGCCTATTTTTTCCTATCTTATACTATACAAACACAGGGTGGGGGGAATTTTGCAGGCGGGGCGGGGGTGACAGTATCCGGTTTTGGGTTGATATGCTATAGTAACGGTTATGGAAACTCGTACTAACGAAATAGTAATAAAACCCGTAGATCAGGACACCCCCAGAAAAAATTGGAGCGAAGCGTTTAAACAAATGCACGAGATGGGAGAAGACAAACTTTATTTTCCCGATAATAATTACGATTTTGAGTGGGAATGGTAATGGAAAAGAATGTTGGGCGGTCATCGATCAAATAAGGGCAATAGACAAAAGCCGATTAAGCGGCAAAATCGGCGAACTTGGAAATAAAGATATTGCAGCTTTAAAAAATATAATCAGCGAGATGCTTGTAAAGTAATTTTTTAACATGCAAATCAATCATTGATTGTTTTTTACCCCCCTCCAAAAGCGCCTTCCACCCCCATTACCGCGAATTCAGAAATGTATGCCGTTAAAAAAAGGCGGGAAAACACCCCAGTAAATTCAACGGCGGGTGTCGGTGGCAAGTGTGCCGCGCGATCAGCGCGAGCGCAATTGGCCGCCGACAGGCCCCGAATCAAATTTAACAGGGTGTTTTCCCGTTAATTATTCCAAATGGCATACATTTCTGTAAAAAATGCATAGGGGTGGGAGGCGTTGCGAGTAATGCGGGGCTGGTTAAATTACCAATTGCGGTGTATACTATTCACGGAGGACAACCATGGATGAAGGCACAAACTGGAAGCGGAGCTTTAAGGATTATAAACAGGCCCTTGCCAACCTGAAAGACCACGTGGAGCTTGCCGGAAGCCGCAAACTTACCACGCACGAAAGACAGGGGGCAATACAGCATTTTGACACGACCATAACCCTTGCCCATGATGTTATGACAGACTACCTTGCCAATCAGGGGATAATCGGCATTAACGAAAGCGGAGAAACCGTGCACTATGCGTTCGATAACAACCTGATAGAAGACAAGCAGGTCTGGATAGACATGATCAACGAGCATAAACTCGCTACTGAGGCTAACGGCGAAAATAACGACGATGATTTTCTCGATTCGATAGTCAACACCTACTATTCACTGTTCACCGTGCTGGCGGAAAGGATAGACGAACTCGAAAAATGAAAATAGAACTCTTTACCTTTTGCGATTTTGCCCAGGAAAGCGGCGGCAAACTGACCATCGTGGGAACCTTCGACACGATCATCTCCCGCAACTTTCCCTGCGTCCATCCCCAGCTTTCCGTGGTGATCCGCATACGCTTCGACCTGTGGGAATTTGCCAACCACCCCTTCCGCATCGAAACCCGCGACCTTAACGGCGAGATGAGCATGGAGCCCATTTCCGGCAGCCTCGATGTCAGAGGAGTCGGCAACGCCACCGCCGTCTCGCACCTGGTGTTCACCATAGGCAACCTCCGTTTTAAAAATCCCGGCGTGGTCAACTTCACCCTGTTCCTCGACGACAAGGAAGCCGGCACCATCCCCCTGTACATCAGAAAGGGCGGAGGTTAGTCCGGGCGTGAACCTGATCCTCTTTGAAGAACAGGAAATCGGCAAGGCCCTTAACCGGCGCGACGAGCGGTCCATCCATCTGACAAAAGTCCTGCGAAAAAAAACCGGCGATACATTCGACGCGGGGATTCTCGGCGGCGGCAGCGGCACGGGCGCCATCGAAAAAATCGGCGCAGACGGCTCGCTGGAATTTTCCCTGGAAATACACTGCCCTGCCCTACCCCGCCTGCCCATCCGAATCGCCGTCGGCTTCCCCCGGCCCATACAGATACGCCGCCTGCTCCGCGATCTTTCCAGCCTCGGCGTCGCAGCCATCGATCTCTTCGGAACCGAGCTGGGCGAAAAAAGCTACCGCGACACCAAGCTGCTGATCGACGGCGGCGCGCGCTCTGCCCTCATCGAAGGGGCGGCGCAGTCCCGCGACACCACCATCCCCGCGCTCAACGTTTATGCCGATTTACATAACTGGCTGCACAAACACCCTTGGGAAACAGATGCCAATGAAGGGGGGGCTGTTTCCATGCCCGATTCCTGTTCCGAAGCCTCCGGTTTCCGCCCCCCCTCCGCTTCAAAGCCGCAGGCGGCTTTTCCGCTACCCCCCCCCATACTCATCGCCGCCGACAACGTGCGGGCCGGCGGCGCCATGTCCGGCATGGCGCAAACCAGCGGCCCCGTGACGCTGGCAATCGGCAGCGAGCGCGGCTGGTCGGACCGCGAGCGGGAAATGCTCGAAGCGGCAGGCTTTCTGCGCCTGTCCCTGGGCAGCCGCGCCCTGCGGACCGAAACCGCCTGCGTCGCCGCCGCAGTACTGGCAATAGAAAAAATCGGCGGATTGGGTTAATATTCCCCCATGAATCAAGATCAAGTTAAACAAAAATTGCTGGCCGTCGAAGACGCGCCGATGGAATTTTCGGTTGTTTTTTCCGGGAAAAAAAGCGGCAAGGTCAACGGCCTGTACAAGGTGGACAGCCGCGAAATAATAATTCACAACCGCAATTTTGATCAGGGAAAAACCGGCGACAACCTGCTGTTGTACACCTCTATCCACGAGTACGCCCACCACCTCCACGCCTGCCGGCAGGGCGGCAAACTTCCCTCCCGCGCGCACAGCTCGGAGTTCTGGGCTATCTTTCACGCGCTGCTGGAAAAAGCCGAAGCGAAAAAAATCTACGTCGATGTTTTTGCCGGTTCGCCCGAACTTGCCGACCTCACCGAAACAATCCGCAAAAAATACCTCCGCGAAAACGGCGCGCTCGTCAAGGAAATGGGCAAGCACCTGCTCAAGGCCCACGAACTCTGCACCGCTATCGGCGTACGCTTCGAGGATTACGTTGACCGCATGCTGCGAATCCCCCGCACCGCCGCCAACATGGCGATAAAGATGTTCGAGTACGATCTGAACCCCGCAACCGGCGCCGACAACATGCGTTTCCTTGCCGGCATCCGCGACCCGGAAAACCGCCAGGCCGCCGAAGCCGCCCTGATCAAGGGCAAAAGCCCCGACTCGGTAAAAGTCGCCATACGCCAAAAGAACAATGACGAAATGCCGGAAGAGCCAAAACTCCGCCTGGAAAAGGAAAAGGCCCGCCTTGAGCGCACCATCGCCTCCCTCACCAAACGGCTGGAAGAAGTGGAGAAGGAATTAGCGGAATAGGGTAATTGCCACCCGTTCTTACATAAAATTAGCGGCCACTGCCACTGCCGCGATAATGAAAATGATAATTGCAACAGGAATAGTGGCAAGGGAGATAATCGCCAAAATCCCCTTAAATTTCCACAGCGACTTGTTATTGGCAAAGGCGGTTTCCAGTTCCTGTACCGAACCGCTTTGAAAATACCCGCTGAGTTTGGAACCAAAATTAAACGTAAAGAGGGCGGGAAAAAAATAAAGCAGAGCCATGCCAATGTACAGAATCCCCATCAAAACGCCATAGGATGATCCCAAAGAAGACCCGTATTCGTACATTCCAGGTATATAGTCCCATAATCTGGACATGGCACCGCTGAAAGCAAGAAATACCAGGCTGAATAACGCCATAAATCCGCTTCCAATAAAGCCAAGTATGCCCAAAAAGCGCAGCCAGGGCGATGCCTCCCGGAGATAACGAAGCATAGTGTCGGACAGGTACGCCCTTGCCGCCTGGGGCCTTTCCGGCACGATCTCCTGCTCGGGGCTTTCATAGGGAAATGATGAATCTGACATACCGCCTCCTTAACCTATTCTACACCGGCTGCGATAAAAATTCAATGACGCGCTAACCACTAGCCACTAACCACTAGCCGCTAATATACTGTTCCCATGCTGTTGTCGGTTGATTTTCCCATGTGGCTCAAACCGGAGATTATTCCCGGGCTGCCGTTCCGCTGGTACGGGCTGATGTACATCCTTGCATTCGCCACTGCCTTTCTCGTCTACCGCCGCCAGGTAAAAGAGCGGCGCTTTCCCATGACCGAGGAACAACTCTACTCGCTGTTTACCTGGGGCATACTGGGGCTGCTGCTGGGGGCGCGGCTTTTTTCCGCCCTGGTGTATTCGGGCGACCGCTACATCCTGCGCCCCTGGCTGATCTTCTGGCCGTTCGAGAACGGGCACTTTACCGGCCTTATGGGAATGAGCTACCACGGCGGCGCGATCGGCGGCCTTTTGGGAGTGATACTTTGGGCAAGGGCAAAGCGGTTCAATTTCCGTGAAATCGGCGACATGTATGCGGCGAGCATTCCCCTGGGCTACACCTTCGGGCGGCTGGGCAATTTTATCAACGGCGAACTGTACGGCAGGGTAACGACCGGCCCCTTGGGAATGGTATTTCCCCACGCGACGCCCCTTGCGGCAAGCGAGCCATGGGTGCAGGAAGCCGCCGAAAAAACCGGCGCCGTTAGAAGCGGGCTTGTCAACCTGCCGCGCCACCCCTCCCAGCTCTACGAGATGATCCTTGAAGGACTCGTGCTGTGGGCGATCATCTGGTTCTTCCGCAACCGCAAACCCGCAAAGGGCTTTCTCATCGGCCTGTACTTCCTGGGCTACGGGTTTTTCCGCTTTTTTATCGAATACTTCCGCGAGCCGGACGCCGACCTCGGCTACCGCATTCAGCTAGTTAAAAACACCCTGCCCACGGCGCTTGCCCATCCCCCCTTGAGCTTTTCCACCGGGCAGATCCTCTGCTTCGGCATGATTGTTTTCGGCATCGTGTGGATGATCATCGTCTCGCGGCTGCCCGACCACGTGCCGGTTCGCGTGTACGAAAAAAGCGAAGGAAAGCCGGAAAAGGCCAAAACCACCGAAGAAAAAGCCAGCGAGCGCAACCGCCGCCGCAAACAACGAAGAAAACTGCGTTAACAGCAAATTTCGCGAAGATCTCACGCAGAGAACGCAGAGAATTTTGTTCAGTTAATTCACACGGAGGCACGGAGGCACTGAGGCTATGGAAAGTTAGGATAGATGCAGACCGCTTATCCCCTGTCTTTCCCCTGCGTCCTCCGTGCCTCTGCGCCTTTGTGAGGAATTGGGGAATAAATTATGCTATTCAGCATGTAAATACTTTCGCAGTTTATCGAGGACTTCATCGAAATCCAGGGGCTTGCCGACGTGGTTGTTCATGCCGACTTCAAGGCATTTTTCTATGTCCTCACGGAAGACATTGGCGGTCATGGCGATGATTGGCACTTTCGCCGAACCTTTTTCCGCTTCAATCGCACGGATTCTGCGGGTCGCCTCGTAGCCGTCCATTTCGGGCATCTGCAGGTCCATAAAGATCGCATCGTAGGGCTTTTGCATTTCCTGAAACATCTTAACCGCCATAACGCCGTTTTCGGCAGTGTCTATCGCCAGCTTTGTCGGTTCCAGAAGGGCAAGCACTATCTCGCGGTTGATATCCACGTCCTCAGCCAGCAAAATGTGGAAGTTTGAGAAATCATCTTTTTTACTGCGTGCCTTTTTAATTTCCTCGTGGTCAATACCAAAGCAGGTATTAAGGCAGTCAACAATGTCCGAATGGAACAGGGGTTTTTGCAGATAGTGATCCACACCGGCGTTTTTGGCATCTGTTTCAATACTGCTCCACTCCGCAGCGGAGATCATGATCACCATCGAAGATTTTTCGGCGCTTTGCTGCTTGACCCTGGCCGCGACTTCTATGCCGTTCATGCCGGGCATTTTCCAGTCGATAAAGTACAGATCGTACAGGCCGTTTTTGGCGATCAGATCCATCGCATCTTCTCCGCTTAAAGCAAGATCGCAGCGCAGGCCGAGCCGCTTTGCTTCGATGTGGAAGTATTCGAGTGTTTCGGGATGGTCGTCTACAACCAGCACGCGAAGGTCGTCCCACTTAACTTTATTTGAAAGCAGGGCTTTATTCCGCTCCTCCCCCTGCGCGGCGCGGAACGTAAAGCCAAAAGTCGATCCCCTGCCCGATTCGGAATTTACCCAGATGCGGCCGCCCATCATCTCTGCCAGCCGTTTGGATATTGCAAGGCCAAGGCCGGTCCCGCCGAACTTGCGCGAAGTGCTTGAATCGGCCTGCTGAAATGAGGTAAACAGGCGGGCCTGCTGTTCCTCGCTGATGCCTATTCCGGAATCGGTTACTTCAATTTGCACGGTGTAGACATCGTTTTCCTTTCCCGCAAGCCAGGCGGAAAGGCTTATCTTCCCGCTTTCGGGGGTGAATTTAACGGCGTTGGAAAGCAGGTTGGTAATTATCTGCGCCAGCCGCTGATCGTCGCCGATCAGGGCGGTGGGAATCGACTCGTCCAGATTAACGGAAAAATTCTGGTGTTTTTCTTCCACGCGGAAGTTAATAACATTCACCACTTTCTGGATCATCCGTTCAAAATCAAAATTTTCAAAGGACAGCTCCAGCTTGTTCGCCTCGATCTTGGACATGTCAAGAATATCATTAATGACACCTAACAGATGGGTCGAGGCATCCTCAATCTTCTGGAGGCAGTACTCCTTGCGTTCAACGGAATCGGAATCTTTGGCGATGGCGGTCATGCCGATGATCGCGTTCATGGGAGTCCGTATCTCATGGCTCATGTTTGACAGAAATTCCGACTTTGCCGCGCTGGCCCGTTCTGCTTCCTCGCGGGCGCTTTCAATATCGGTAACGTCGTTGAAAATCGCCATCGCCCCTTCGCTGCCGCTTTCAATCGATGTCAGGGGAATAAAATTGATGATGTACTTCCGCAGTTCGCCTCCGCTCAGGCTGGTCTGCGCCGGAACGAAACGGGGCGAATTGTCAGCAAGCACTTCGGAAAGGTTTTTGGCAAAGGCCGCGATAAATTCTTCTTCGCAGATCCCTTTCAAAACATCCCGTATTTCCCTGCCGTTTTCACTGCCGTCCGATATGCCGGCGATCTTCAGAAGTATGCCGGAACAAAAAGCGATGCGCGCCGTATTGTCAAAACAGATGATGATGCCAAGGCTGTTGTCCAGCAATAATTGCAGATAACGATCCCGCACCCTCTGGGCGATTGTCTGAACGGCGAGCCGGTTTGCCTGGGCTTTGGCAAATACTTTTTCCTGTTCGATTGCGGCCTGCATGCGGCTGATTTCGCGTTCTTTTTTCCGGAGCGCTTTTTCCAGTTCGGCGATTCGCGTCTCTGCGAGCTGCGTCTCTACGAGCCGGGCCTGTTGTTCCGCTGCCGTCTGCAGGGGGTTTACTTCCACAAGTCGCTTCTTTACCCGTCCAGGCTAGAAAACGAGGGCGGAAAAAGTAAAATTATGAAAGCGGTTCTGCAGAGCGCCTGATTCATCCTGCACCGGACAAACTTCTCCTCCCGAATAGCCTGCCATAAAGGTCATGAGGCTGCCGTTCTCCAGCCGGTTTTCCACAAGCTTCAGTTCGCCGTCGTGATCGGGAACCAGCATCACATAGCGGGTAACGCAGGGCAGGAACAGCGCGCCGCTCTTTTTGCCGCACTTTATAACCCGGTTCATGCCTTCTTCGGCGGTCGTTAAAATGCCCTCGTTGGTTATTTCGCCTACGGCGACCGATGCCCCCGTGGGCATTTCGCCGCCACAGAGGAGGCTGCCGTCGTCGTTCACGGTGTATATCGCCAGGGCTACCGGCACCGCGCTTCCCTCGTAATAAACCATAAGCGGAGTGGTAATGGAGGCATCTTTCATTATTTCCACCCCCCTGTTTTCCATATACCTCCACGCGGGAATACCGTCAATTTTTTTCAGCAAGCAGCCTTCGGAGTCGGTAATTTTCCCCCGGTCTTTGCGAATATTCTGTGTCGGAATCGAAACAACATAGAATTCAGGATCAACCGGTCCGTGCAGCAGTATCATAACCATACCGTTTACCGTGACATCGCCGTTTCGGAAAACATTGCAGTGTTCATAGCTCACATCGGAATTGGTGGCGAGGCTGCCCCAAAACGGAATGCCGCCGCAGACTTCGTCAAAAGCCCGGTGCATCAGCGCCCCGCTGAGATCATAAAGGTAGGGAAAAAAGGTGATGATCAACGAAGGCTTGCCGGGGAGGTTCTTGACGGAATCCGAGTATGCGGCTTCCATCTGTTCATGATAATTGTCCGGCCCCAGCGCACCGGACATTACAGCCTCGAAGATAACTTCGTCGCTGGTCAGCACGGTAAGGGAGAGCGCATACATGCTCCGCCCGTGCTGATTGGCGCTTGCCATCGTCGTCATGCCGATAACGTCAAACGGCAGATTTTTGCATAATGCATCGATAAACCCGGCGCTGGTAAAATCATAGTGGCATGTGATCAGGCCGATGCTGTGTTTTTTCAGGGCGCCAAGATCGAGCTGTTCGAGAATTTCGGCAATGCCGTCCTCAACCTCATCCACTTCTTCCGTATAGGCGGTCATCATCTGTATCATAATTTCCCCCTTAATATGTAATACTGTACAATATTTAAAAGAATGCTACAATGCGGTATGCGGTACTACAGCACCAGAGACAAGAGCAACGCAGCCAGCTTCGCAGCAGCCGCCCTGACCGGCCTTGCCCCGGATGGCGGACTATTCGTCCCGGAAGAGATACCAGGCTATCCGCCGGCAGTACTTTCATCGCTGGGGGTCATGGGCTATCCGGAGATCGCCCTGGAAACGATCAGGCCGTTCGTGCGGGGCGAAATACCCGATCCCGTGCTGGAAGACATTGTACGCGATGCCTACCCCTTCGGCGCGCCCCTGGTCGGTGTCGGCGGTCGGTTGATCCTGGAGCTTTTCCACGGGCCGACTGCGGCGTTCAAGGACTTTGGGGCGCGTTTTATGGCGCGGGCATTTGCCTGGCTCCGGCGCGGCGAGGACAGGCCCCTGCGGATCCTTGTTGCCACATCCGGCGACACCGGCGGGGCGGTTGCGGACGGCTTTTTCGAAGTACCGGGCATTTCCGTCACGGTGCTGTACCCCAAAGGCAGAATAACCCCCCTGCAGGAGCGGCAGATCGCCGGCCTTGGCAAAAACATCAGCGCCCTTGCCGTAGAAGGCAGCTTTGACGACTGCCAGCGGCTGGTAAAAGCCGCCCTTGCCGACGAAGCTCTCAAAAAGAAAACGCCGCTGTCATCGGCGAATTCGATTAACATCAGCCGCCTCATTCCGCAGGCCGCCTACTACGCCGCCGCCGCCGGCCGCGCATTTGCCGGTAAGACAGACCCCGACAGCGAAGCAACTCCGAGAATTAAAGGAGGAAGCCTCCCCCCTGGGGCGCACTGCTTGCAAGCAAGCTCAGTTGCGCCCCCCCAATCCCCAGTCCCCAGTCCTCAGTCCCTAGTAATTCTTTGTGTGCCTTCCGGCAACTTCGGCAACCTGACCGCCGGACTCTACGCCATGAAGATGGGCGCTCCGGTGCATCAGTTTATCGCCGCCACCAACATCAACAAAACCGTTCCCGATTATCTCGCTTCGGGCGAATACCGGGCAATGACTTCGCAGGCGACCATATCCAACGCGATGGACGTGGGCGCGCCCAGCAATTTTGAGCGCATGGCAGCGCATTTTTCCTGGGAGGAAATGCGGCGGATCATTTTGGGCGTTTCCGTCTCGGACGGCGAAACCAGGGAAACCATCGCGCGGGTGCACAAGGAAGCGGGCTACTTCCTTGATCCGCACAGCGCCGTCGGCTGGAAGGGCGTGGACAAGCTCCGTGCGGAAAACAAAATCGGCGACGGCCCGGTGACGGTACTTTCCACGGCGCACCCGGCAAAATTTTCCGAGATTGTCGAGCCGCTGGTCGGCCCCGCGCCGGTTCCCGCCTCCCTTGAACGCGCAATGAGCCGAACCGTCACTTCCCAAACAATCCCTGCCGAAGAATCCGCATTAATCGAGGTATTAGCATCATGAAAAAATGTCCGTGCGGAACGGGGCGCGATTACAATGAATGTTGCGAGCCGTATATATCAGGCAAGGCAAAAGCGCCGACAGCCGAAGCCCTCATGCGAAGCCGCTACAGCGCCTATGTTGAACACGCCGTTGACTACATCATCGATACCTGCGTTCACAAGGGCAAGGACGACATCGACTACAAATCGACCAAAGACTGGAGCGAGCAGTCCGCCTGGCTGGGCCTGAAGATCATCGCCAGCGAAAAGGGTAGCCCCGCCGACACCGAGGGAACCGTTGAGTTTGAAGCCGCCTACGAACGCGATGGTTTGAAAGACGTTCACCACGAGAAGGCCAAATTCAAAAAAAGCGGCGACGGCGAATGGCTCTACGACGAAGGCCATGTTACACCCCTCACCATAGTCCGCACGGGGCCAAAGACCGGCCGAAACGATCCCTGCCCCTGCGGCTCCGGTAAAAAGTACAAACACTGCTGCTACGGGAAGTAATTCTCATTTAGTCTCTCACAGAGGCACAGAGGCACGGTGGGAAAAAAGGGGATTTGAAAACTACCGTTCAAAATTTTTCGATCTCTGTGCCTTGGTGCCTCCGTGTGAGGTATTGGAGATTTATGCTATTCGCGGTTATACTATGCACATGCATTTGGCTGCTATTCAATTTGACTCTGTTTCTTTTTCCTACGGCGATACGCCGATTTTGGAAGACGCTTCTTTCCACATTCACCGGGGGGAATTTGCCGCGCTGGTCGGACCGAACGGATCGGGAAAAACTACCGTGCTAAAGCTGATCCTGGGGCTGGAGCAGCCCGCCGCCGGGCAGATAACGCTCCTCGGCGATACCCGCGCCGGCGCGAAGCGGGACCGGCTTGGCTATGTCGGCCAGCAGTTCCCTGCCGATATGTCGTTTCCCGTCTCGGTGCGCGACGTTATCCGCATGGGGCTGCTATGCTCTTCGCGGCGGTACGGCTCAAAGGCGCGTCTCTGTGCCGACGAAGCGATGGAGCAGGCGGGGATAAGCGGCATCGCGGCGATGCGGTGGGGAGCGCTGTCCGGCGGCCAGAAACGGCGGGTGCTGGTTGCCCGCGCGCTGGCGGCGCAGCCCGAACTGCTGATCCTCGACGAGCCAGCGGCCAACATGGACGCGCAGAGCGAACAGCGGCTGTTTGAAACCCTGGGGAAGCTGAAGGGCAATGCCACCGTCCTCATCGTTACCCACGACATGGACTATGTTTCCGCGCTGACCGACCGCGTTTTCTGCATGGGCGATTCGCACCAGCACCGGGGCATCGTGCAGCACAGGACGGAGGCGGCGGCAGAAGACAGCGCCCACCGGGGAGAAGCCGGATTGCAAAGGGTGCTGCACGGGGAAAATATCCCCGGCGACAAATGCTGCTAAGGTTTAAGAGAGTAATCATGGCAAATTTTTTTGACATATTGTTCAGTGCGGATTTTCCCTTTCTCAGAAACGCCCTGTTCGCCGGACTGCTCTCGTCGGTGCTGTTCGGGACCATCGGCGCGGTGGTAACGGTGCGGCGCATAGCGAGCCTTGCCGGCGCGGTTTCCCATGCCGTGCTGGGCGGCATCGGCCTTGCCCTGTACCTGTCTGCCTCAGGGATCCTTCCCGGACTGCCGCCCATTGCCGGCGCGCTGGTTTTCGCGATCCTTTCCGCCGTGATCATCGGATTTGTCTCGCTGCGGGCAAAGCAGCGCGAGGACACGGCGATTAGCGCGATTTGGGCGATCGGCATGAGCCTGGGGGTGCTGTTCATGGCAAAGACGCCGGGCTACACCGATCCCGCCACCTGGCTTTTCGGCAACATTTTGCTCATCTCGGGCCGCGACCTCCTCCTGCTTGCTATTCTCGACATCCTCGTGCTGTTTCTGGCATGGCGCTTCTACGCCCAGATCGAAGCGGCGTCTTTTGACGCGGAATTCGCCCGCATCCGGGGAGTCCGCCTGGACGCGCTGTTCATGATTCTGCTCGCCATCACCGCCGTCGCCATTGTTCTCTTGCAGACCTTTGTCGGCATCATCATGGTGATCGCCATGCTTGCCCTGCCGAGCGGCTGCGCCGGCGTTTTTTCCCGCAGCCTCGGCGGCATGATGCTGTTAAGCTGTGTTTTTTCGGCGGCGTTTTCCGTCTGCGGCGTCGCCGCCGGCTGGGTCTTTGACCTCCCCGTCGGCGCGGTAACGGTCATCATCGCCGGAGCGGTGTTTTTGGCAATATCGGCATTGCGGATAATGAGGAAATAAATTCTAGAAATCCCTTACGCCAGGACGCAAAAAGAGGTGACAGGCACTGGTGCTTTACCTTAATACCTCTATTCGATTGATTTCAACAGACAGCGCCCCTTCATCAACGGCAACAGAACCGTAAATCAACAAAGGCTGCTGGTCAAAAAGAAGCCTTGAATACCGGTCATACACTTGCGGAAAAATGACTGTTTCATACAGGGCAGTTTCATCTTCAAGACTTAAAAAACTCATAGTCAGGCCGTCCTTGGTCCATACGTCTTTTTGCGTAACAGGCCAGCCGACCATTTTAACAGACCGCCCGACATATTTGCCGATATGCACAGCCTTTACCCGATACTTAACCGCCAACACTTCATTTTTCCATAAAACAAGCGGGTGGTTATTCCGTAAAAATCCCAACGCACCATATTCTTCCCACAAGTTATTAGCAGTTTTGATTGTCTTTTTTTCCTTCGCTATCTTATTGGCGTTTGCTGTGTATGTCGGCATAATCTCCGAATCAAACAATTCTCCATTAGTCATTCCACATTTGACATTTTTCATTTCCAATAGCCGTCGTGCCTGTAACGGCCTCGAAAGGCCCTCCGCTATACTGTCAAAAACTCCCGCAGGGCAAAGGGCAATAATGTCATCACGGTTAAGCCGAACCCTTCGTGAAAAATTATCAAGAGAAGAAAAATCACCGCTACGCTCCCGCTCTGCTATAATTGCCTCCGCTCCCGCAACAGACAACCCCTTTATTGCCATAAACCCAATGACAACCGTCCCCCGAAAAGCGCTCTTTGCATTTGGCGGCATGGAGGCCGCTGTTTTGGTCAATTCCGCAGGAATTGACACTGCTTTAGCTGGAGTTTGCAAAGCAAACTCCGGTGGCATAAATCCGCATGAATGCGGATTTATGCCATAATACTTCCATCGGGAAATATTTATATCCGGCCCTGCCGTAAAAAGCCGCATACGCCGTGCTTCCGCAATATACGCATGGGGACGGTAATAGCCCCCCTGATTGCTTAATACCGCCGCCATGAATTCGGCTGGGTGGTGAACCCGCAAATAGGCTGATTGAAAAGACACCATAGCGTAAGACGCTGAATGAGGCTTACAGAAACTATAGCCGTCAAAACTCAACATCATTTCCCATATCTTCTGTATTGTTTCCTCCTGTACCCCGTTTTTTCGGCAACCCGCAAAAAACTGATTTTTATGCACAGCCAGTTTTTGACCGCCCATTTTTTTTGCAATCACTTTCCGCAGTTTGTCGGCATCCGCCTCGTTAAACCCCGCCAGAGCCACCGCCGTTTTTGAAACGTCCTCCTGATAGCAGAGTATTCCGTAACTTTCACTTAAAATATCTTCTAACAGCGGGTGCAACGGTTCCCACTTGCCCCCCTTGAGCCGCCGTACATATTCGGAAATAAACTTATTCGCCGCAGGGCGTATTATGCTGGAATGGATTACTATGTGTTCAAAATCGCCTCTATTGGTCTTTTTCTGCAATTGACGCATGGCGGGACTTTCAATATAAAAAACCCCGATACTGTCACCCTTTGCCAACGCCTCAATCGTAGCCTTATCGTCAATCGCCCTCTCAAGCCGCCCCTGTATATGATAATCTTCATTAATCATTCGACATTCGTCATTAGTAATTTGCTCCACAGCGTCCCTGATAACCGCCAGCGACCTGTTGCCAAGCAAATCTATTTTTACAAATCCCGCTGCTTCGGTTCCCTCTTTTTCCCAAACTAACAACGGATACCCCTCTGCCGATTTTTCAACAGGCACATAACGGCAAATTGGCCCCGGCGTAATAACTACCCCCCCGCAGTGCATACCCAACCCGCGGGGCAATCCCTCTATTTTCGCTGCAATCTCAAATATTTCTTTCCATAACGGATCATCAAATATTTCTGATTTTTTATTTGTTATTTGTAATTTCCTTTCAATAGCCGTTATTTCAGCGTCCCCGAAACCATAAGCCTTCGCCGTTTCCCTCAGTGCCGACCTGTACCGGAACATATTATGATTGGCAACTCTCGCGCAATGGTCAGAACCAAACCTTTCAATAACCATTTTTATTAGTTCGTCCCTTTCGTCCCATGCAAAATCAATGTCCAAATCAGGCGGGTCAGGCCGTGCGGGGTTTAGAAACCGTTCAAAATACAGGTTATGCCGCAGCGGGTCTACATTGGTTATGCCCAAACCGTAAGATACAATGGAAGCCGCACCGGAACCCCTGCCGCAAGTCCGTTGGCTGCCAAAGGAAGCCTTAGCCATTTTTACAATATCGTCTATGGTCAGGAAATATGATGAAAACCCTTTCTCTTTAATTATGCCCAATTCATAATCTATGCGGCCAATTTCTCTTTCTCCCAATTCCCCATACCGCATAGCATTACCGTTATAAACACGTTCCTTTAGCTCCTTAAATATTTCCTCTTTATTATTTATTATTTGATATTTATTATTTGTTTCGTATCCCGGAAAAATCCAGCCGTCAAACAAATCATCCAAAGTGCAAATACCCGCTATTGCTTCGGTTCCCTTGACCGCCTCCGGCCATTGCACCAGCCGGCGGTGAAGTTCTTTTGAAGAACGCAGTACCCTTTCTTTATCAGCGGTATCTTCATTTTTCAAATTACCCACGGTTTTCAGAAGCCCGATTGCCCTTAAAACACGATGAACCTGTAAATCTAACGACTGCTCCGCAGACGACTGTTCCAAAAATAGAGCGTCATCTAAAAAGGCAAGCGGAATACCAAGCCTGCGGCCAGGGCTTACAGCCCTAAAAGAAGCAGGTGTTACCGCCCCATACAAATTTTTTACCCGCCCAAAAAGAAATTCCAAAACCCCTTCATCATCGGAAGCCAGCACCAGCCCCCCTGAGTTTTCCCGCAATAAGGGCAATGGGTTAAAATGCTCTTTGTCTTTATTCCGCAATGTAAGCAATTCACACAATCGTGAAAATCCCGCCCTATTCTCCACAAAACAGTAAACTTTTTTTTCACCACTCTGCATTCCCCATTTCCCATTCCACATTCCACATTCGTCATTCCACATTAATACAGTTCCGATAACCGGCCTAATACCTCTCTCTTTTGCCGCCTCAAGAATGGTATGCACCCCGTACAGATTATTCAAATCGCAAACCGAAACCGTTGTAACTCCGAAAGAAGCCGCACGATCTAAAAGTTTTTCAGGCATATGCACTCCGTACAGGAGAGAATAAGCCGATACCAGCCCAAGCCTAATGTGCATTCTATGTTCCTTTCTGCTTAAGGCGGCAGGATGCCGCTGTATCTATTGCTTTAGCTGGAGTTTTGCCATAGGCGAAACTCCAATGCTTAAAATCGGCATGGATGCCGATTTTAAGCAAAGCCCCCTTGTAATCTTTCCCGCTCCGTAACGGTTTTGTATTTTGTCTACTGCTTCCTGCAATCTTTGTTTTCTAATATCCGTTTCCGGTTCAAACAAATCAACTTCAAATCCCAAAGGAGCAAGACCCTCAAGGCATAAACCGATAGACCTAATTCTTATCCGGCGTACCGCCGCCTTGTAGTAAATGCGTTCTGCTGTTGCCGCAATATCACGATCAAAAACCAAAGGCCGTTTCAGTTTTTCCCGCCCCTCCGCTTTCACGCCGTCAGCATAGACAACAGCCAGATTAACGACGCTTGCCCCTAATTTATCCCGCCGCATTGCAAGGCCGCCAAATTCCGCCAACGCTTCTATCGCCCCCCGAACAGCCGTATCGTCAATGACATTTTCATCAAAATCGGCCTGCCCGGTTATTCGCCTTTCCCTGCTTCGTTCTTCTATTCTGCTTCCGTCTATCCCCTGAGCCATATTCCGCAGAACCGCCCCATGCTTGCCGAACAGGGCAAGGGCTTCCGTTACCGTTAATGCCGCAACTTCCCCAATTTCCCGAATACCCGTTATCGCCGCAGTTTTTAAAAGTTTCTGCCCCATGCCCGGCAATATCCGTATGTCCTGATGGGACATAAATTCCGCTTCGGTTCCGTTGTGCACCTGAATTAAGCCAGTCGGACGTATCGTTCTTGTCGCCACTTTCGAGACCAATTTGTTGGACGCAACCGCCGCCGCAGGGCGTATCTGTGTATGGTCTATTATTTCTCGCAGTATACGGCTTGAGCAATCGCAAGGCGGCCCGAACAGTCCCGTAGTTCCGGTAATATCCAAATACACATTTCCCGCCCCGTCGTTTTCCCATAACGGAGCGTACAGAGCCGCCACCCGCTCAAGTTCCCTGTTCATTGTTTCGTAAGCCGGAACATCGGGCGGGAGTACCGTCAAATCTTTTATTCTCCGTTCCGCAACAGCAAGAGCCATGCCCGGCGTAATCCCTTCCCTAATCGCTTCCGGCGAGCAGTCCAGGGCAAGAGAACGCCCTCCGGTTGCCCCGGCAATCACATAAGGCCGACCCCGCAGGGTTTTGTCTTTAGCCGCCGCCACCGCCGCCTTAAAGCCGACTACGTTCAAGTGAACAATCATGTTAATTAATAAATAAATAATAAATAACAAATAAAAAAATGCCTCCCTTCATTTGTTATTTAACATTTGCCCTAGTCTAATCGCGTTTCGTGCGGCCTTGCCGAGCGGGTGATTATTAAAGTAAACCAAAATCCGCTTCGCCTGTTCGGTAATCCGTTTTATCCTGTCCGCCCAAGCCTCAACTTCCTTATCCGTATACAAATAGTCGTATCGAGCATGGTCATCTTTTCCCCACCACGCTTCCTTATTCCGGCCGTGGAGCCGTATATAGGCCAGCGGAGCCGTTACAACGTCCATAGTAGGAGGCAGTTTCGGCAAATCCGGCATATCGAGGGACACCAGCGGCACGTTACGGCTTTTCATACCGTCGATTACCTTTCCGGTGTACCAGTCCGATTTTCTGAATTCCACCGCCGCCGGAACGTCCTTAAAAACTTTCAAAAGTCTGTCCAAATACCGCCTGTTTTCGTCCTCGTACTTGAATGAGTAGGGAAACTGGAACAGAACAGCGTCCAGCCGCCCCGCCCCAAGCATAGGTTCTATCGCCGTAAGGTAGGTCTTCGCTTCCCCTTCCCACAGGCTGGGATTTATCTCATGGGTAAGGGTTTTATGGGCTTTTATCGAAAATCGGAGGTTTTGCCCCCCGTCAACCAGCATTTTCGCCAAATTTTCAGGCTTTGGCATGGTATAGTAGGAAAAATTGAGTTCCACCGTGGGAAACAGCCCCGCATAACAGGACAGATAGTCGCCTGGTTTTGTCCCCTCCGGGTACACCGTTCCCACCCATTCATGGTAGGAATACCCGCTTGTTCCAATTAAAATTTCCGCCATAATAACCTCTATACATAATCGGCCTGTTGCAATATAATAACATAGTGTATATAAATTATAAACAAGTGTATAGGGGTTGTCAATGAAAAACGAGGCGGAAAGGTACAAATTTATCCTGGAAAAGTCCGGCCTATCCAAAACCGATTTTGCCGAAAGCATAGGGATTTCCCGCTCCCACAGCCACCACATAGAAAGAGGCATGCAAAAACCCTCCAGGGAAGTGCTGGAGCGGCTTTCCACCATCTACAATGTAAACCTTAATTGGCTGATATACGGCAAAGGGCAGTCCGGCCTGGAAGCCGAAACCGTAGAAATTGAACTGTATAATCAGGAAGCCGCCGCAGGGTATGGGCGCGAAATAGAAGATTACATCGAAAAACAGTATATCCCCGTTCTCCATGACTTTTTGCGACCCCACAACCCCCAAAACCTGAAAGCCGTCTATGTTTCGGGGGACAGCATGATTGGAGAGCATATCAATAATGGAGATATTGTCATTTTTAACATCAAACAGACCGAGGGAAACGGAATATATGTGATCTCCGTTGATAATACACTGTTAGTTAAGCGGGTTGATTTTAATCCCGCCAACAAGACCATCGAATTGAAAAGCGCAAACCCAAATTACGAACCCCGCCGCTTTTCGGGTGATGAACTGAACGACATACGGATTGAAGGGCGGGTAGTGGCATGGTATCACAGGGTGTGATAGAATTACCGTAAAGTGTAATATCATGGTTAAGGCTAAATAAGTGGCAAATTATAGCAGCATACAGAAGGAAGAAACTTTTAAAGCGGCAGTGTTCCGTGATTTTTTCAACGCCTCAAAATATGCCTATGAACCGAATATTGGAAATATCGACTTTATTGTAACAGAAGCAAAAACCTTAAAAGACAATATCTGGAAACGCCACTACCTATGGGCAGAAAGCAAAAAAGGCATCGCCGATATTTCCGCAATGCTCACACAGTTAGTTTTTACTATCAAAAAAACCTATGAAAAAGGTGAACACTTACCCCCGCCTTACATTGCCTGTTTTGATACCGCCAAAATAGCGTTTGTTCCTTTTCACGACATATTGCCGATTTTCAATGACAATGACGTAAACTGGAATGCCACCGCAAGCAATCATACAACTTCAGATTTTCTTAAGACCAAAAAGAAAATTGAAAAACTGTCAAAGAAGAACATTATCATTTTTGACTTCGATACGGATGAAAAAGAAATTGTCGATTTTATAAATAACAATCTGGTAGCCGGAAATATAACCGCCAAATTTCAGATAAATAAAAACAACTTCGTAATTATTTACAGCAAATGGCTTGAAAAGGTAAAAAAGAGTATTGCCATTGATTGGTCTCTGGTAAAAAAATCAGGTATCATAGACGGTGATTTTTTCCTTGCCGATTTGCTCTCCAAAGACAATTACACTCTAAAAGATAAACTCTTTGTTATTTTAATGAATAACCAGTATAAGTTTGATAAAAAATTCGATAATGCGGGTTTTTCTTTGTACAAAGAAGTCGGATTTAATGACAATCAAAAAGCCCATAAGGAATTTTGGGATAGATATGAACGCCCCCCGCTGGAAGAATATTGGGATTATATTATAAACCGTAGGGATTTACTTGTACCGCAGGATATTAGGGAGCGTAAAGGTTCATTTTTTACCCCGAAACAATGGGTAGAACTATCGCAAAAATATATCGCCGATACCTTAGGTGAAAACTGGCAGGATGAATACTATGTTTGGGATTGTGCTGCTGGAACTGGAAATCTTTTAGCCGGACTAACTGAAAAATATAATATTTTTGCATCAACCCTTGATAAAGCCGATGTTGATGTAATGAAAGACCGCATAAAACATGGGGCAAATTTACTTGAAGACCATGTTTTTCAATTCGATTTTTTGAACGATGATTTTACAAAATTGCCAAAAGGTTTGCATGATATTATTAAAAGTGAAAAGAAGCGAAAAAAACTTATTATTTATATTAATCCCCCTTATGCGGAAGCGACATCCTCAAAAACTATATCTAGTACTGATTCAAAACATAAAAAAAATGTTGCCGTTAGTAAAATTAAAGAAAAATATGAAGTTTTCCTGAATCAAGCATCCAAAGAACTATTTGTTCAATTTTTATTTAGAATATATAAAGAACTAAATGGTTGTTATATCGGTAATTTCTCAAAAGTTAAAATATTACAAGGCAATCATTATAAAGAATTCAGAAAACATTTTCTTGCTAACCTAGAAAAAATGTTCATTGTCCCATCTCAAACTTTTGATAATGTCAAAGGCAAATTTCCAATAGGTTTTTTTATCTGGAACACTCAAATTGAATCTCCATTTAAAAGCATTAAAGCAGATATATTTGATCATGACTCTACACATATTGGTCAAAAAAATATGTTTGCCCCACAAAGTTTAAATCTCAAAGATTGGTTAAGACAATTTAATATTCAAAATAACCCGATTGCGTATTTAGTTAGAGGAAGTGGAGATGTACAAAATAACAATGTTGTTTTTATAACGCTCCAACCCTCTGAAAGTGTACTAAAAGCATCAAATGCAAGTAAAATATCGGGAGAAAACCTCATTCAAAATGCTATATTTCTAAGTGTAAGAAAAGTTATTAAACAAACATGGATAAACGATAGAGATCAATATTTATTTCCAAATTCTAAATGGGAAAACGACGATGTTTTTAAATCTAATTGCCTAACTTTTGCATTATTTGATCAAAGTAATATTGTAAAATCAATAGAAGGAATAAATCATTGGATACCTTACACTGCACAAGAAGTAAACGCAAAGACGAATTTTGAGAGTAGTTTTATGAATGATTTTATCAATGGCAAGATTTCAGATACATTTTCAGACGATTTATTTTCAGAAAAAAAGAAAACAAAAAAGAAAGCGTTAGTATTTTCTAATGAAGCTAAATCAGTATTTAAAGCTGGTAAGAAATTATGGAAATACTATCACTCGCAACCCTCTGCAAATGTAAATGCAAGCTTGTATGATATTAGAGAATTTTTTCAAGGTAGAGATGATAGCGGCAAGATGAATAACAAGAGTGGTGATGATACTTACAATGACTTGATAAAGGAATTACGTCAGGCTTTATCATTATTAGCAGAGAAAATTACACCAAAAGTATTTGAATATGGGTTTTTAATGGAATAATATGAACAGAATAATACTTATCGGAAATGGTTTCGATTTAGCGCATGGCTATAAAACAAGTTATAAGCATTTTATTGATGATTTCTGGGAGAGTAAAGCTAATAAATTTATAACAGCTTATTTGAATGAGGAAAAAGAATTAAAAACAAAAGGTACTTGTAATATTTATTTTCAACCTGATGATGAAGTTATATCTTTATTTGAACTCAAGTACACTCCTAAGGAAATTCCAAAGGAAATATTAGAAAAATATGGTCAAGAAAAAATGAATTCTTTTTTAATGTTTATTGGAGCAAATGCAAATAGGAATTATAAATTCACTAATCAATTTCTTTTTCAAATTACAAGTAATTTATCACTAAATAAATGGGTTGATATAGAAATAGAATATTATAAAGCATTAATTGAATGTTCTACAGGAGAAAGAAGTATTGTTGAACTTAATAAAGAATTTATATTAATTAAAAAAGAGTTGGAGAAATATTTAATTTCAGAAATATCAAGAAAAAGACCTCCATTACAAAGCATAAATAATTTGATTGATTCATTTATTATTAACAACAGTATTAATAATGGAATACAAGCAACATCAAGCGATAAAACTTTATTTTTAAGTTTTAATTATACAAATACAGAGCAACAATATGTTGATGAATTAAAAAATGGAACAAAAAAAGATGTTAAATGTATTCACATTCATGGAGAAATAAATAAATCTGATAATCCAATTATTTTTGGTTATGATGATAATGCAGATGAAAAGCAAAAATCACTATTAGAAAAAGGCAATGATTTTCTCCAAAACATAAAATCATATTATTATAATGATAACATTACACAGCTACAATCATTTATAAATTCTGAAAAATATGAAATTCTTATTATGGGGCATTCATGCGGAATTTCCGATAGAACATTATTAAAACTACTATTTGAACATGAAAACTGTATGAATATTAAAATTTATTACTATGTTGATAACAATGGAAACGATGATTATACCGAAAAGAAAATGAATATTACTCGTATTTTAGGAGAAATGTCTATAAATACAAAAATAGTACCAAAGTCCAGATGTGAACCTTTGTCTGATATATCAAGATTACTGCCTAATCCAGATGGCACATAGAAACAAATGGTTTTATTTTCATATAATATTAGGAGAATAAAATATGGAATGTTTGAATGTAACCAATTTCAACGGTATTCAATCAGAGGTTGCCAATGGCTAAAAAAGTAACCACTGCTATTACAGTAACCAGGCAAGATAAAATATTCTTTGCCGAAGTTGCGGGCATTTTGCATAAAGCCAGAGAAACTGCCTATAAAACAGTTAATACCGTAATGATTCAGACCAATTGGCAAATCGGCAGGCGGATTGTTGAGTATGAACAAAAAGGCAAGTCCCGTGCCGAATATGGCGATTATCTCATTGTCAATCTATCCCGCTATTTAACTGATATTCTGGGAACAGGTTTTTCCGAAGCAAATCTAAAAAACTTCAGGCAATTTTTCCTGAGCTTCCCAAATGGAATTGAATTCGCTAGTGTTCTGTAAAATAC
>WRJO01000003.1 GCA_009778545.1 Treponema sp.
CATCGCTGAGAAACGGGATGGAAATATCAAGCTTTTCCGCCAATTTTTCCTGCGATAGCTTGCGATATGCCCGGTATCGTTTCAAATTGGCGCTTAAAATGGCCCGTAATTCGTGTTCTGTCAAACTGTTACCTGGATTCCATTAGATTCCGACGGTATTCCGATCTCTTTCCATTAAGCGGTCAAAGCGGCTGTTGATGTCATCCTGTATATTTTGTTTGAGATTGCAGAGCAAACCGGAAAACAGGGTGGAATTATCGGGTAAATTCAACCCATCAGAAGGAAACAGCAACTGAAAGGCCGAAACCTCCAAAACGTATGCCAGATTTGTCAGCATTTTATCGCTTACCCAAGTACGACGCCCTTCTATCCGTTTTATCATCTGGACGGATACATCTGCAAGTTCCGCCAGCTTTTCCTGGCTTATTTTCAGCGCTTCCCTTCTGGCTTTAATATTAGCGGATAAATATGACCGCAGCGCCTCAGATTTTATTTTCACCTTTTGAAATACATGGTATATCCATATTGATACTTGACAATACACTTTTAATAACCCATTATGATATTATTATTAGACTTTTGGTCTAATAATAATAATTTAGTATGGGGGGTATTTTCCCAATTTAACTGCCGAGCTATGCAACATGCTCTGTATCATCTGTATTGGTTAGGAGGCAAAAATGAAAAAAAACATTTTGACACTTACCCTTTTGATAGGCGCGGTGATGGTGTTTGCGCAAAATGCGGTCACTTTGGATAGCGCGTTGGAATATTGCGCCATACATTTAAGAAACCAGCTCCCACGAGGGGCAAGGGTTGCCGTCTTAAATATTGAAGCCAGGTCCGAAGGGTTTGCAGATTATGTAACCGATAGTCTTTCTGCAAAATTAGTCTGCCAGAATCATCTTACCGTTGTTGAACGGGGCCGGGCACGCAGTGTCCTGGAATCGGAACAGAATTACCAACTGTCCGGAAATGTAAGCGACGAAACCGCTGCCTCTTTAGGCAAACATTTAGGGGCTGAACTTATCTTTACCGGTTTGATAACGCCAAGGGGAGATAACTACAGTATAAATATCAGAGTTGTTCATGTGGAAACCGCTCGGGTACAGGATTGGATTTAAGGTTGTTGGATTTTGTGCCGGATTAACCGGATTCCCTGATCAGGCGCAAATGGAATAGTTGGTGGGAGAACAAGTGGTTTTATGCATGCAGAGTAAAAATTATTACATCAAACAGATAAAAACAACTTATTTTTTTGCTGCACTTGCAGCTTTTCTGATCGGTATAGCAATTTATGTGTTTTATAGAAATATCGACAATCTTGTGTTGTTTCGTTATTTTCCAAAACCTTCGTTTCTAGCTTCCCTTAGTCTTCTGCATGGAACAGACACAATAGGTGGTTATTTATTTGTTTTCACCTTGCCTCACGGATTATGGTGTATATCGGGATTATTTGTTATTCGGGCAATCTGGCTACACAATACTAAATGGCGAGCAATATACGGCGTAATATTTATTATTGTCGTCTCCTCCCTTGAAATTAGTCAACTGAGTGAAAACAGACCCGGAACATTTGACATACTTGATCTCTCATCTTATTTTATTTCTGCTTTTTTGGAAAGTATAGTTTTTAATATATTCGTTAAAAGGAGAATTATTAAATGAATAAAAAATTGTTACCCCATGTTATTACAACTATTGCAATGGCAGTATTTATTTTTACTAGTTTAGCAAGTGCTAATAGTCCACCTTCTTCTGGGGATAGTTACGGAGCAAGAGAAAAACCTCAACAAAATGACTATACGATCCAACAGCAACAGAGGGATTCATCTTTTACTGGAGACGGCGGTAAAGGAATTAGTCTTGCCATTCTTGCTCCGAAAGCGAACGGACTTGAGAAAAATCAAAGCTATCTTCCTGCACTGGTACAGGGTGAATTTGTCAGCAACTTTTCAAGCTTTTCCAACATTTCCGTACTGGATCGAGAACGCCTTGATACTCAGTACGCCGAGCTGTTATCAGGTTATTATGACGACAATGCGGAAGAAGGTCTTGATTTAGGACACTTAATACCAACAACTCATTTAATGATCGGAAACATCACCAGAACTGCAACAGGCTATGCTCTCCAGATTCAAATTACCAAAAACTCCGATAAAATGACAATGGCTTCATATTCCGGAACTTTTACTTTTGCGGAACTAGACAACTTTACGGGTATACGGCGGGTATCGCTTGATCTGTTACAAAAAATGGGCGTAACACTTACGGCACATGCACAGAGAGAACTTGTCGGAGCGGCGGCGGATAACCATGTAAATGCCCAAACCGCTCTTGCCCGAGGCGTTACCGCACGAACTGAAGTTGCGGCATTAAGCTATTTTTACCAAGCTACTGCCTATGACCCCTCATTGAGAGAAGCAGCAAACCGTTCTTCGATACTAAACGCCAATATAACAAGCGGGAACATCGGAGATAATGTTCGTAACGACATACAATGGCGGAGGAATTGGGTAACACGGCTTACAGAAACGGAGCAATATTTTGACGATTTTAACCGGACAGAGTCTATGCCCTATACCTTGTTTTATTCGGATGAGATTAAACAGGGAGCCGTTAATTACCAGAACGAAACTGTAAGCCTTAGCATAGAGACGCATCTACATAGCAGTAGCATTTGGCCGGTTTCAATAGAACGTGCATTACAAGCAGTTTATGACGGTTTAGATGCCACCAATAGAAAAGATACTTGGGGACTTGAAGGTTGGCCGTATCATGGTGTTACCAATCTAAATGCTTTTGCAAGACGGAGTGGAAACTTTTCTGTAGTTTTCGAGCTGTTGAATAACCAAAACAAAATAATAGGGAGACAAACTTTACAAACAGGGGGGTATTGGGAATTAAGCTGGAGTAATCGTCCTGTTATTAGTGTATCAGCAGATGTTAGAAAAAATCTAAATTTTCAGAATGTCAATGCAAATGATATAAGCGATCAAATGACTATACGGGTTACAACTGTAAATGGAGTGGATGCAGAATCTGCGGCCCGAAATGGAGTTCTGCAAATTAGGGCAAGCAATAAAAATGAATTTGACAGGAATGACAACTGGCTCTTTGTAAGAGGTGAGATACAGGGTTTAACGAATATGTCTGAAAGAGTAGGAAATCTTGTTATTCCTAATAATATTTGGGGTGATCCTGTTATCCGGATAGGCAGTGATGCGTTTAAGAACATTGGATTATCCAGTTTAACCATTCAAAACGGTGTTATTTATATCGGTAATAATGCGTTTGAGGGCAATAGATTGACTAGCTTAACCATACCTGGCAGTGTTACTTCAATAGGTGTAAATGCGTTTTGCCAAACACCTTGGGTAAAGATAACCAGAATTACGATAGGAGCTAATGTGGCTATAGCGGGGAATCATGATCATTCTAGAGCCATATCTACTTTTGGTAGTGCTTTAGCAGAGACTTATATGCTATTCGGATATTTTTATAACCAAAACAACAAGCGAGCTGGAACATACACATATTCTGAAGGACTTTTTGAAAGACCTTCTTGGACGTATAGCTCACGGTAGGTTGACGATGTTGAATTGAGTAGAAAACACTGTGTTTCATTCTACCTCGTTGAGGTAAATTTCCGCAGTAAAGGCGGATAAATCAAAAGCGGTGAGTCCGTAAAAGGAGATTATTATGATGAAATCGAAAGTTATTTCAGTGCTGCTATGCCTTATGGCACTGAGTTTGGTTTTGATGGCTTGCGTCGCAATACCAACAAATTAAAGATGTGGTATCAGGTGCCATAAGGGTAACGTCTGGTACCTGATACCGAATTTGCCTTGTGTACTTGAGAAGTTGCAACACACAAGTGTAAAAGTTTGTTTTTTATTATTTTCAAACATATAAGGAGTGAACAATGTTCAGAAAAAATATTGATAGATTCATTTTGCTATTTTTATTAGTATTGGGAATGGTTTTTATCGGATGTGTACAGCTTCTTTGCTACATCCCCTCTTCAAGCGTTCCGGATCTTTAGTTATTGAAAATCGCTTTTCTCTTTTTAGCATTCCTCATTCCTCATTGCTCATTCTAATTTCATTCGCAATCATCTCATCGCTCCGAACTAGACGAAAATAACGTTTACGCTGAGTGAAGGCAGGATTGTTCAAATCCTGCACCGGTTAAGAAAATGCTATGACAAGGCGGCATGTGATGCTAAGGCATTGGTTATTTCGCTTAACTGTCTTCTGATTCCTCTCCCTAATTCACTTTGCGTTCTCTGCGCCTCTGCGTGAGTTAATAAGAATAGAATCTCTATGCCTTTGCACGAAGCAATGTAAAGTCAATTCTCCCGAAAGCGATACCCGCCACCAAATTTGCCGGAATAATCTCACGCAAAGGCGCAGAGGACGCAGAGGGAAAACACAGGGCTAAAAAGCAGTTTGCGTTTCAACAGTGAGGATTTTCAAGTATCCATGATTTAGCCGCTTTGCCAGCAAAGAAGAGATTACAGATGCTGAATTGGTACTTGAGGACTAAAGTCCCGGGAGGTTTGAATAAAATAGGTCTTGTTGCAGTGTAAATTATTTTGCGGAGATGCAGAGGTAAAAAGTGAAATATAAGGCCCATTTTAATATGTGAGAAAAATAGCAGTTTGTGGACTTGTTTTGCCGGTCCAGAATTGCTATATTAAGGTTAAGAGGTATTAATGGCCGCTAAAATAAAACCCGTGCAGCCTACGGAGATTAAAGATAAAAAAATCGCCCGCGAAGTCATTGAGCAGATCCGTAAACCCATACCCGCTTCAGTTTACCGAAGGCACAAGAGAAAAGCAGAATTTATAGATAAATTTTTTGAATAATGGCGATGCAGCAGGAATTTAATAAAAGCGGGCGTTTTAATGAGTTTAAATTAACACCTTTAACTCTGGTAGAAGCCTGTGGTATTTTTGACTGTGGAATACCTGAATATAATGACTATCTCTTGAAAGATTCATTTCGTTCCATGAATGACCATATTGCCTTCACTTGGCTTCTTACCGAGCGATCTACTGATAAAGTGGCAGCCTATATGGCTCTTATTATGGACTCAATAAAACTATCATTTACCGAGAAAGAACTTCATAATCTTAAATATCCATTCAAAACCATACCTGCTATGAAGATAGCCAAATTGGCTGTTGACAGCAATTTTTCAGAAAAATTTAAAGGTATTGGAACCTTTATGATCGAAAGTGCACAGCGGCTTGCATGGGCCTGTAACTCAGCCTATTGTGCTGCACGTTTCCTTACCGTAGACGCTGATATAGAACACGATACAGGCGTTCTTGCTTTTTACAAAAAAAACGGCTTTATTCCAAACGCCGAGCTTAACAATAAAAACCGGAAGACAATCAGCATGCGAAAAGATATTTATGCATAGCGCGGAGGACGCGGAGGAAAAACAGAAGTTAGTGGACTTTCTTTGATTTTTGTTCTATATTTTCTACATGTCCGAAAGAGAGCGGGATCAAAACCTCATGCTGGTATATGCTGTAGAAGGCTATTCGTGGCGGCACAATCTTCCTGAAAGAGATGTCGTTGCTCTTTTTCGCAAGTATGGGATAAACGATTTAATCCGTAAAAATTATAACACTCTCCATACACAGGATATGGACGAAAGCATAGCATTTGCTGAGGATGCTTTGTCTATGCGGGTAAAGCCGAAAGTGGTACAACATTAACGCCGTCTTTTCGGCGGCAGGCAAAACCGTTAGCGGTAATTATGGTCAGCCCGGCGGGCGGCCCCCATTTTTTGCAGGATAACATCGGTAAAGCGGTTAAAATAACTTCCCATGCTGTAAAGTATAGTATTTCAACCCGGAAAATGTAAGTGTTTTAACCGGAAAAATGTAAGCTTTCTAACCGGTAAAATATAACTAATTTAACCCGGAAAATGTGAATACCGTCTTCTTCTTCCCCCGCACTAATTCACTGAGAAGGGTACACACCCCGTCCGCTTCTGCTAAACTTGACCCACTGTTACCTGCGAATGCCTCGGCGGGGCGGGCAGCGCGGGGGCCGCGCGCGGGCTGGCAAAAAATTTCTGGGCCTCTCCGCCGGAGGAGACGAGGGAGGAGACTCTAAAACTAGGCGTAGAGAAAATGCCTGACCACTTAAGAAGCTGATTTTGGGCAGTTACTCTCAACAAGAAGAATTAAGTGGTCTGGTGGCTCCGCAGGCGGACTCCCCCAGATTTTTGCCAGCCCGCGCGCGGCCCCCGCGCTGCCCGCCCCGCCGGGGTTTTACGGAAAATTGTGGGGCAAGTTTAGACGCTTTGGGCTGGGTTGTTGATTGAAACCCACAGCGATATTATTGTAACTACTATACTTTCTTTCGTAAGTTGAGGAGGCCACATTTTCTTTTGCGTTCTCTGCGTGGGGAATTTTGAATATTAACTTGACAATTATTACATCAACTAATACAATAAAATGCTGATGGAAATGCTCCATCCCGGAAAAGACAGGAGAATACATCAATGGTTAGGCATTTTTTCCGATTTGTGGCAGCGCTGGCTTTGGCGGCAGGATGGATTATTGGCGGAAATAGCGCGCTGTATGGGCAAGCCGCCGTTCCTCTGGGCGATGCGATAAAAACCGGTGTGGCGGAAATAGAGCTTAAGCTGGCGCAGGGCGTTAAAGTGGTTGTGCTGAACTTCCGATCGCCATCGCAGAGGTTGTCGGATTATATCCTTGACGAATTGATGACCGAGCTTGTCAGAAACGGCAGGCTCGTCGTGGTAGACCGGGCGAATCTTGAACTCCTCCAGCAGGAAATGAATTTTCAGATGTCCGGCGAGGTAAGCGACAGTTCCGCGCAGGCCATCGGCCAGAAACTGGGCGCCCAGTCGATCATTTCGGGGAACATCGAAGATATTGGCGCAGATTACCGGATTCGTTTCCGCACCATCGAAGTGGAAAGTGCGGCGATTCAGGTCCTTACTTCAATTACCGTTCGAAAAGACAGGCTCATCGCGAACCTTATGGCACGGTCCTCCCGGCAGGCCGCCGCCCGTACTGAAAGCCAAAATGCCGCCCCCGATCCGGGCGAACTGAATTTTCCCACAGAACGGAAGGTGGGCGCCGGGTTCCTCAACCTGCTGTACGGGGCCGGCTCGTTCAGCATGGGAGATTGGGCCGGAGGTTTGATTGTCGGCGGCATAGAGCTTACCGGCTCCATCATTTTTCTTGCCGGGGTGGTTGGAACAGAAGACGAATACGGCGATTTCTACTACACGGATTCCGATGTTGCCGCCATAGTTATCGGTTTGGGAATTTCTTTGGCGGGAAATATTGTCGGGTTTATCCGCCCCTTCTCCTACGACCGGGCCCTGGCGGCAAAGAACGGCGCCTACCACGCCCTGGGGGGCAATCCCCTGAATAACATTACCGTCGCGCCGGTTGTCCAAAACGGCGCCGCCAAAGTAACACTGCTGTACAGCGCGTCTTTCTAAAAGAAAAAATCCGTGATATTCTATTGATATGCGGAATAAACAAATAACGAAAATGGCGGCCGCGCTGGCCCTTGCCGTGTTTGCGGCGGGCGGGGCTTTTGCGCAGGACAGTTACTGGGGGTCGCCAAAGAATACATTTACTGCGGATTTTGGGCCTACCCTGGTCGGTTTGTTCATCAACGGCCTGGCGGATACGGCCGGAGGGGACACCGGCCTGAGCTCCAGCGGTTTTGGCATCGGCCTCCAGTATGAGCGGCAGCTTTTTGAACCGCTGGCGGTTGCCGGCAGGTTTGCCTTCCTGGGAGGCGGCCTTGGGCTTTCGGCAGAAGATGTGGTAGACGGGGTTAAGACGAAAGCAGCGTTGGGAATGAACTTCTCTTCCTTTTCCCTGGAAGCCCATGCCCGGTTTTACCCTGGGGGGAATGCCTTCTTTTTGGGAGGCCTTATGGGCTACGGGTTTTTGTCATCAACCTTCTCGGGCGAGGTTCTGGTCCAGGACACTGAAGGCAACAGGGAAAAAGTAGGCGTTTCGTTCACCGGGTCGAGAAGCTATATGAAGCTCGGAACAAGGGTGGGATGGCGGGTTAGCAGTTCGTCCGGCGGATTTACCTTTGAACCTTCAGTAGGGTATAACATTGCGATCGGCATGGGCGATACCCTGGGAAATGCCCTCGTGAAAGACATCAGGAAGAAGTCGCCGGATATCGAAATGGAGGATGATTTTGCTTCCTCGGTCGATGACTTGTTCAAATTCCTTGAAGAAATCATATTTATCGGCGGCCCCCGCCTTACCCTGGCTTTCGGCTGGCGGTTCTAGCCGGGATGAAGGCGGCATTGTTGCCGCCTGGTCCGCGCTGTAACTATATCCCCCTTTCGGCGAAACATTTATCCACAAATCGAAAATTCCACTGGTTTTTTTGCCTGATTTATACTAAATTTTAGTGTACAGGGGCTATAAATGGGCAATGACGCACCACCGGGCAGGCACATTCCCAAGAGCAGAATTGCCGCGCGGGTGCGAAATATCAACATGATCCTCCTCATATTGATTCTTGCCCCGATAACGATTGCGGCCACGGTAATGGTGGCGGGCGTTACCGACAGCGCTTCCAGAAATTTCGCCCGCTTCTATTCAATCCAGACGGTGAACAAGTTCAATTCCCACCTCAGCGAAGACCTTGCCCTTGTCCGGAAAGTGTCCAGTTCAAAGGCCGTTACGGGCTGGTTTTCTGACGAGGAAGATGAGGCGAAAAGAATAGCGGCGTATAACGAGATGATGGACTATGCAGGTATTCTTGAGGGGGCAAAGCTCTATTTCGGCATCCACAGATCGTTGAACGAATTTGCCATTGGCGGAAACACAACCCTTGATGATTTTGTCCCGAGCGCCGCCTTTGATCCGGATGATCCCATAGATGTGTGGTATTTTGAATGTATCGCCTCGGAAAATGATTATGTCCTTAACATCGATATTGATAAAATTTCCTGGCAGTGGAATCTGTGGATCAATCACAAGGTCATGTCCGAAGGAGACATTGCGGGGGTGTTCTGCTCGGGGCTGAGCATTAACGCAGTGCTGGACGATTTGTTTTCCCGGTACGGTGCAGGAAGCGCGCGGGGATACGTCATCGACAGGCACGGCATTATCCGGCTGGACAGCGATCTTCACGATGTTTTCTCCAGCGGCATTGAAAGCCATATCCGGCAGATGAGCGGCGATCCCGCGTTTGCCAGGGCAATCGATTCGTATCTGGAAAATACCGACGGGTACTTCGGTCCCAACGCCCAGCCCGAGGTTATCAAACTTTCCCGGGGGCCGTACGGATATGCTTCCATTGCGCCGATTTCCAATTCCGACTGGTCGGTGGTAACTTTTTTTAACAACAATTCGCTGTTCAGCGTTATGAAGCTTCTGCCGCTGATCATCGCGATGTTTTCCGCGTTTGTTATCTATACCTTCTCCGGCAGCATTCTTATGCAGCGGCTTGTGCTGCGGCCCCTGAAAAGCCTTACCGAGAGCCTGTCGCAGCTTAAATCGGGCACGGGCGAAATATCCGGCAGCGGCCGCGACGACGAAATCGGCGATCTGGCGCGCACCATCCGCGAGACGGAAAACCGGCTGAGCGCCTATAACTCGGAAGTGCTGCACCAGACGCAGGAATTGGAACGCAAGGATCAAATTCTGCAGGCGGTAAACAGCCTTGCGGAGGCGCTGCTTTCCCCGATGGACGAAGTCGATTTCAAGTCGTCGCTCCAGGAAGGAATGGAGATAATGGGCCTGTGCATGGACATCGACCGCATCTATATCTGGAAGAACGAAATGCGGGACGGAGTGCTCCGCTATACGCAGCAGTACGACTGGATGAACGAATTGGGACGCGCCGCAAACCCCGTGCCGAACAATGCCAGCTATCCCTATACCGATAATCCCGAATGGTACACCGAGTTTATCAAGGGGAACTGCATAAACGGCCCCTTGAGTGGAATGTCGGAGCATACGCAGACCCTGCTCAAGCCCTGCGGGGTGCAGTCGTTTTTGCTGATACCGGTGCATTTAAACGAATTTTTCTGGGGCTTTGTGAACTTTGACGACTGCCACCAGGAGCGGAGCTTTACCGATACGGAGGTGAGCATTCTGCGTTCGGGAAGCCTGATGATGGTCAATGCGGTGAACCGCTATGCCCAGGCGGTAAAAATACGGGAGGCCCACGAGCGGGTACAGCTTTTGCTGGACGCGACTCCCCTGTGCTGCACCCTCTGGGACAAAAACATCCGCAACATCCTCTGCAACGAGGCGGCGGTTAAGATGTTTAACGTGAAGGACAAGCAGGAATGCCTGGACCGGTTTTTCGAGCTTTCCCCGGAGTATCAGCCGGACGGGCATCGTTCCGCAGAATGGGCGGCGGAGATCGTTAAAAAGGCTTTTGAAGAAGGATTCGGCGTATATGAATGGGTGCACCAGACGCTGGACGGAACCATAATACCGGCGGAGATCACCCTTGTCCGCATAGACTACGGCGGCGAATACGTTGTCGCCGGATATGCGCGCGATCTGCGATCGTACAACCAGATGATGCAGGGGATTTCCCTGCGTGACAACATGCTGCAGGCGGTGAATCAGATCGCCGCAATCCTGCTTCACTCCGACCTTGACGCATTCACCGCCAACCTATGGCACTGTATGGGCATGATGGCGAGAATCGCCAATGCCGACCGGGTGTATATCTGGAAAAACCACCGCAAGGATAAGCAGCTCTGCTGTACGCAGCTGTACGAGTGGTCGGAAGGCGCCGCGCCGCAGCAGGGCAATGAATATACGGTGGACATCGTTTACAACGAAACGATCCCCAGTTGGGAAGAAACCCTGAAAATCGGGCGCAGCATCAACGGCCCGGTCCGCACCCTTACATCCAGGGAGCAGGCGCAATTAACGCCCCAGGGAATAATTTCGATTTTGGTGGTTCCGGTTTTCATGCAGGATTTTTTCTGGGGCTTTGTCGGTTTTGACGATTGCCACCGCGAGCGGATTTTTTCCGAAAACGAGGAATCGATCCTCCGTTCCGCCAGCCTGCTCATCGCCAACGGAATCCTCCGCAACGAAATGACCCTTAACATACGCGATACCGCCGCCAGGATGGAAGCGGTTATCTCCAATTATTCCGGCGTCATCTGGAGCGTGGACAAGGACAATGTCATCAACCTGTTTAACGGCCTGTCGCTCGGCAAGCTGGGCCTGTCTCCTTCGACGCTGGAAGGCAAACCGCTGGATGCCGCCCAGGAGATGTATCCGGAAATGGGAATCACCGAGCATATCCAGAAAACGTTTACCGAAGGGCCGCAGGACTGGATTTCTGAAGTGGGCGAGAGGGTGTACCGCACCCACACTACGGAAGTTTTTGACGAGGAAGGCGAGACAAGCGGCGTGGTGGGCAGCATCGACGACATAACGGACATGATCCAGCTTCAGACCGATCTGGAGAATGCGCTGGTAAAGGCGCAGGCGGCAAGCCAGGCAAAGACCAACTTCCTGTCGAACATGAGCCACGAGATACGCACGCCGATGAACGCCATTATCGGAATGACGACGATAGGCAAATCTGCTTCCGATTTGGACAAGAAAAATTATTCATTTGACAGGATTGAAGGCGCTTCCAACCACCTTTTGGGCATCATCAACGACATTCTTGAGATGTCAAAAATCGAAGCCGGAAAGTTTGAACTGCTCCCCGTTGAGTTCAGCTTTGAAAAGCTGCTGCAAAAGGTTACCAATGTTATCTGCTTCCGGGTCGACGAAAAACGGCAGAATTTTGCCGTGAATTTTGACAGAGACATTCCCCCGCTTTTAATCGGCGACGATCAGCGGCTGGCGCAGGTGATAACGAACCTGCTGTCCAACGCGGTAAAATTTACGCCGGAAGAAGGATCGATCCGCTTTGGCGCGCATCTTGAGAAAGAGGAAGACGGCATCTGTACGCTGAAAATGGAGGTGGCAGACAACGGCATCGGCATCAGCGGCGAACAGCAGGCGCGCCTGTTTACCTCGTTCGAGCAGGCGGAAAACAGCACCTCGCGCAAATACGGCGGGACGGGGCTGGGGCTTGCCATTTCAAAGCAAATTGTCGAGCTTATGGGCGGCAAAATTTGGATTGAGTCGGAACTGGGCAAAGGCTCCACCTTCGCCTTTACCGTCCAGGTGGCAAGGGGCAAGGCAAAGGCGGCAAAGGCGCTTCTGGCCGACGTGGACAGGGCAAAAGTCCGCATGTTCGCCGTGGACGATGATCCGGAAGTTCTGGAGTGGTTTACCGGCGTAGCGGAACAGTTTAAGGTAAGCTGCGAGATAGCGTCTTCGGGCAATGATGCTTTGCGGCGCATTGCCGGAGACGGTTCGTACAATATTTTCTTTATCGACTGGAAGATGCCCGGCATGGACGGCATTGAGCTGTCCCGAAAAATTAAATCGCTGGGCAAAGGCAATTCGGTCATCATCATGATTTCCGCCGCAGAATGGAACGAAATCGAAGATGAAGCCAGGGAAGCCGGAGTTGACGGTTTTTTGCCCAAGCCCCTGTTCCCCTCTTCCATCGCCGACTGCGTTCAGGAATATATCGGGATTCCTGCCGAAGATTCCGCGCCGCAGGGTACGGCTGCGGACGCGGATGCCGAAACCTTTGCCGGCTACCGCCTGCTTTTAACCGAGGATGTGGAGATCAACCGCGAGATTGTGCTGACGATGCTGGAATCGACAGAGATTGGCATCGACTGCGCGGTAAACGGCGCCGACGCGGTGCGGATATTCAGCGAAAATCCCGAACGGTATGACCTTATCTTTATGGATATGCAGATGCCCGAAATGGACGGCCTGGAAGCTACCCGCCGCATTCGTGCCATTGAAGCGCCCAAAGCCAAAGCGATTCCCATAGTAGCAATGACCGCTAACGTCTTTAAGGAAGACATCGCCAGGTGCATGGAGGCGGGCATGAACGATCATATCGGGAAACCGATTGATTTCGGCGAGGTTATGGAGAAGCTCAGGTTCTATCTTAAATCATAGAATCGCGGCATTTGTTCGCAGGCATCATCCCTGGAACATTCCCACGGCGAACTCAAGCTGGGAATCCAGATAGCCGCTTAACTCTTCCCATGAATTTTCTACCGTATGATCGGGGATTACCCCTTTTCCCTCAAGGGGATTTCCTTCGATGTCCGTTACCTTCTGTACCGACACCGTATACTCCCACCCGTTTACCAGGGGTCGCACCACCCGCGAAGAAAAAGCCCCGTTCGTCGGCTGCCCGACAATGGTAACATGGCTTTGCGTCCGCAGGGCCATGGCGAACCATTCCGCTGCGGAAGCCGTTTCCCGGTTAGTCAGCAGCACAACCTGTTTGATATACCGCGTCCCGGCGGGCTGTACCGACCAGGTTAGCGGAGGGGAAAAATCATTGCGTCCGGGCCCGTTTTTGGTAGACGACTTGATGTAGTCTTTCCGCACGGACGCGAAACGGCCGGCGATGTAGTCCATGTTCGATCCAAGCCCGCCGCCGTTGTTGCGTATGTCCAGTATCAGCCAGTCGGTATCCTCCATCGTATGTATTATGCCGTCAATCTCTTTCGCCCAGTCCGATACCGGATCAAGCCCAATTCCGGAACTGAGAAAATCTTCGATATAGATATACCCCACCGGATGCCGGGTTTTTTCCGGCTTGATTGTGCCGTACAGCATCCTTCCGTCTCCCGCGTATTTAACGCCGGAGTCCAGATAGCCGCCTCTGACGACTCTGAGCGAAAACATTTCCCGTTCGCTGTAAACCAGGTCAAGAAAGTCGAGGTCGGGATAGTTTAAAATGTATGAAACGCCAAAAGGGGATGCCAAAGCGACGTGGTAATCATCCAGCTCATTGAGCATCTGCGAGCATACGATAAAAAGATCGTAGCTACCCATTCCCGGTGTTATTTGCGGCGAATATTTTTTGTACATTTCATTCCAGTCTATCCCCTTAACGTCAAAGAGCGCGTAGGTTTCGTTAAAATCGTTCCAGATACGGTTAAAAATCCCCCTGGGGCTGCTGTCGGGATCGGGCCCCAAAAAAACATGGCAGGCGGACATCAGGAATATCAGCAAAAGGGCTACCAGTATTTTTTTCGCTCTCATATCCCGCTCCTAAAAGGTAAAGGCAATTCCCGTGTTCAGCCTGAATATCGCGTCTCTTCTCGGCCTTGGAGAATTAAAATGCGAGATTTCAAAGGCAAGGCCGGAATACGAAGAAAGCAGCGCGCTTATTTTATAGTGATACTTCAAATCGCCGAAAAAGGCCCAGTAATTATGAAAGCTTGCAATTTCGCCAAGCGACAGGATCTTTAAAAAGGCGCCGTCGTACAGGTATTTCATCCAGAGCTCGTCAAAACCGGCATAGGCAGGACGGACCGCGTATCCGAAAAGGGGATAGCCCGCGCAGAAGGTAAGCGTGTGCTTTTCGCTGATTATCCACTTCTGGCTCGCGTGCAGATCGAGGGAAAAAAGGCCGATGCCCGTCGGCAGGGGATAATATTCCTTTTCGATAACTCCGGCAAAATCAACGCCTGTATAGTAAAACATGATCCGGAACGCGCCGCCGAGGAAGCCCGGAAACGTGCTGTTTCCCCACAGGCGGCCGTCGAGGGCGTATTCAATAAGGCCCCTGGCGGAAATGTACTGCAAATGGTTGTACCCGAGGTAGGGGGATGCCATTTGGGCATTGCCGATAAAAAAGTTGATATTAAGCGAGTGGAGAATATTCCCCTTTTCGATGTTGCCGTCGATTATGTAGGTTAAGGTGTTAAGGTACCGGTTGATGGGGGATTCTATCTCCTCCTTGTATCCGGTAAACGAACAGCCCAGGGCGGCGCCTATCCTGAAAGGAGGGTCCGGCTGCGGGCACTGCGCCCCTGCCGGTTTTGCCCAAAAAAACATTAAAACTGCTGCCGTTAATAATGCTTTTTTCATTTACGGCTGCCTGTTCCACACTGCGCTGTTTCCCGGATTTGCCGTGGCATAGCTGCCCGGCCCCCCTTCCGTTTCAAAATATTTTTCGTACAGGTCGCCGGGAAACGCGCCGGAAGATGAAAAGCCCTCTTCGCCGATCGTGCCGTCGAAGGTTACTCCGGCAAGGGCCGAACACGAGGCGAAAGCATTATCCCCGATGGCGGTTACACCGGCGGGAATGGTAACGGCGGCAAGGTTCCTGCAGCCTTCAAAGGCCCTTGCGCCAATGCCGGTTACGGAATCCGGAATGGTAACGGCGGACAGCCTGGAATTTCTGAACACGCCGGTTCTCAGTGCGGTAATGGTTTCCGGTATGCTTATGCCGGAAAAGCCGCAGCCCTGAAAAGCATAATCTCCGATGCTGCCGACGCTGTTCGGGATAATTGCGCTTTCCAGCCACATGCAGTCGGCAAAGGAATAATTCCCGATGTTCTGAACGCCTGCCGGAATGGTTACGGAGGTCAGGTTGCTTCTCTGGAATGCTGAATTTCCGATGCTCCTTACGCTGTTCGGAATGGCTATGCCGGTAAGCCCGGAATCGGAAAATGTCCCCGCCTGGATGATAACTATCGTGTCGGGAATGTGCACGCTGCTTAGCCTCGTGCAGCCGGCGAACGCGTATTCTCCAATCCACGAAATGCTGTCCGGAATGGCAATATCGGCAAGGCCGCTGCAGTTGCGAAAAGCATTATTCCCGATGCTGCCGACTTTTTCGGGAAGCGCCACTGCGGCAAGGCTCGTGCAGCCCATAAAGGCATATTCTCCGATGCCGGTAACGCTGTCGGGGATTGTTACGGCGGCTAGGCTGCTGCACCGGTAAAAGGCGGAATCGCCGATAAAGGTAACAACGCCGGGAATCGTTATGCCGGCAAGGCTCGTGCAGTTCATAAAAAGATAATTCCCGATGCGGGTAATGCCATCGGGAAGGGTTATGCCGGCAAGGCTTGTGCAGTCCATAAATGCGTAGTCCCCGATGCTCCTTACGGTGCGGGGAATCTCAATGTCTTCAAGGCCGGTGCAGTTACGAAAAGCGTGATCCCGGATGCTTGTTACGCTGCCCGGGATTACGACTTCGGCAAGCTCCAGGCAATAGGCAAAAGTCCAGTTTCCGATGCTGGTTATGCCGTCCGTAAGGGCAACGCCGGTAAAGCCGCAGCCCATAAAGGCATAATCCCCGATGCTGGTAGCGGTTTCAAAAACCGACGTGCCGGTAAAGTTCCTGCACAGGGAAAACGCATAATCATCAATGGCGATCAGGGAGGGAAATATCGCATCTTCCAGACTGCGGGCGTTATGAAAACAATAGCTTCCCAGCCTTCTGATGTTGGTCCCTTCGATTTTTTCCAGGTACGAGAAAAACCGGAAAGCGGGATTGTCGCTGGTTCCTTCAATAATGCTCGTGGATGAATCGGGCAGCTTAAGGTTTACGATATAGGCTTTTCCAGCGGCCCTGGACGGATCGGGGTTAAAGACCGTCATCCCCGTGCTGTCCGAAATATCCAGGCTGACATACCTGTTTTTGTAGCTCAGGGTAGCCAGCAGCCGTTCCCAATCCTCCTGCGAATCGAGTTTTACCGCGAGGGGAATAGGATTTCTTGACGAATTCCAGTCGTGCCTGTCGAGAAAATCGGCAACCGAGGTAAAAATATCCGGTTCGCGGCTGCTGTCCAGCGGATTTCCGCACCCCGCCGCAAGAAGGGCCAGGATCAACGCCGCGCCAAACAGGCTTTTCCTCATCGGACAAGTATAGCACACAAATCGGGGATTTCCCATCCGGAATTTCTGGTTTTGGTGCCTGCCGCAGAATTCCTTGCAAAAATGCTCCGCGCAAAGGCGCTGGAAATATTATTCGAAAATACATCACGCAGAGGCGCAGAGGGGAAGGCGAAGGGGGGCTAATGCTTAACTACGCAATATCTGGTAGGTGGTTGCACCTAACGGCACTACAGGTTTTGGTGCCTGACACCCTGTGCTGCCATGCGGACTTGGAATTATCATTATTTTATGGTAAAAATTGAAGATATGGCGAACAAACTAATGCAAATCCAGAAAATGATATATGAAATCCGCGGACAAAAAGTCATGATCGACAGTGACCTTGGGGCTTTATACGGTGTTGAACTCAAAGTAATGAACCAGGCAGTAAAACGAAATATTGACCGGTTTCCGGTAGATTTTATGTTCCAATTAACGGCAGAGGAATGGGCTAATTTAAGGTCACAAATTGTGACCTTTAGCAAAGACAGTAGAAAATACAAACCTTACGCTTTTACCGAGCATGGAATACTTATGCTTTCAAGTGTTTTAAACTCTGACAGGGCGGTAAAAATAAATATTCAGGTAATGAGAATATTTGTACAAATGCGTCAATATGTTCTTTCGCAAAATGCGACAAGCGGACAAATCGCCGAACTACGGAAACTCCTTTTGCTTCACATCGAAAACACTGATAATAAACTTTCAAAACACGACAAGACGATTGAACAAATCATTATTGCATTGAATAACCTGATTGAAAAGCCGCCAAAGACTAAACCGATTGGGTTTAATGCGGGGGGTTCATAGTGCTGTGTCTGATACTCAAGCGTGTTCTTGGACCATGGGTAAACCTCCTCCATTTTGGAGATGTAGGTTCAAGCACAATGCGCTGTCTTTTCTTCCTTTGCGTCCTCTGCGCCTCCGCGCCTCTGCGTGAGATAATGGGAGAATAAGCCTCGGGAAAATTCCTTGATCTGACATTATGTGCGTTAACCGGCGCCATGAGCGTTCCCCCAAAACGCCCGTTTCCCGTACTTGACTGTATCCAAACCTGGGGTATACTGGTAAATACCCCAATAGAGAAGGAATTTGTATGAAAAAGCTGATTGTTGTTATCGTAGCCATCGCCCTTGCTGCCTGTACGAGTACCGACTTTACCGCCAATGTGGCGGGTTCTTCGGATTATTCCACGGTGGTGGTAAAGGATTTTACCACTTTGGGCATTGTGACGGTTCATGCGACGGAAATCCATTTTTCCAGCCCTTTGGGCATCAACAAAAGCGTTGAAGGCGCAAAAATTACCTTTGCCGATCTGATGCAGGAAGCCGCCAAGCTGGAAGCCGATGACATCATCAATGTGCGGATTGACATGAACGCCCACTACCACAAAAGCATTTTTGACTGGATTACCGGCTGGAAAAGGACGTTTTACTATACCGGCACCGCCCTTGCGATAAAATATACCGACAAGCTCGATACCGACCGGGGCGATCCGCAGCTCGGCGGGCTGCCAAGGGCGCCGGAAGAAACCGGGGCATCCAGGGGCGGCAGGTCCAGGTAGCCAGCGCACGTGCGAAAGATATTCGCCGTCCTGCCGGCGCTTGCCGTGTTGGCAGGATGCGTAACCATCGATTATACCGCCCCGCTCCAGGGCAAATTCGACAACGCCGGCCTTCCGGTAAAGGCTTTTGAAGTGGTCGGCCCGGTGTCGGCCAGCGCAACGGAGACGCACAGGGCCAGCCCCCTGAGCATCGTGCGGACCGTGGAAGGGGCAAAGGTAACCTATTCCGACCTGATGCAGGAAGCGGCGCGGCTGGGCGCAGACGACATTATTGACGTGCGAATCGACATGAACACTTCCGGAAAGACAAGCCTTATCGACCGGCTGACCGGCTGGGAGCGGACTTTTACCCACACCGGCCAGGCCATAGCAATACGGTATGTCAGCGGCAGGGATGGAGAAAAAGTAACGCCGGTCCGTGCCTTTTCACGGTAGCGGCCCTTAGCCCTTTTTTCTGAAAATCCGGTACGCAAGCAAAAGCATATTATAATACAAAAAAGGAAAAATCCGCAGCAGCTTGAGGGGGTTTTGGGCGCAGTAGCCGGCCCATTCAAGGCCAAGGTCAAAAACCGCCTTCGTCGGATGGCGCCTGCGCTTGGCGAAAACGTCGAAAAGGTCGCTGCACCACAGGCGCATTCCCTTTCCCAGCCGGCCGGAGTTCCGGGCAATCCAGCATTCGCCGCCCCGCACGCCATTGCCGACCAGCAGCAGCGACGGCGAAGCCTTGCGGATCGCCTCTATGATGACGGCTTCGTCCTGCCGCCGGAAAGCGCCGGGAAAACGTCCCACAATGCGGAGCCCCGGATATGTGTCGCGGATGTTTTTCTCGGTCTTGGCAAGCACCTTTGCTTTGCCGCCAAGAAGGTAGCTCGACAGTTCAAAATTTTCCAGCGTCGACAACAGCTTTATCACAAAATCAAAGGGCATATAGCGGACGGCCTGTTCTCCCAGCAGAAACTGGATGCCCCTGACAATGCTTTTGGAGATTGGGATGACCAGCGCCGCCTGCTGCACATAGTCGCGGTATTCGCCGTTCCGCCTTGCCCGCAGAAGGTCCCACACCGACAAAAGGACGATGTTTTTCTCTTTTTCTTCCGCCAAAAGCCGGAACGCCAGAAGGCCAAGCTCATCGGGGTCGACGATGTCGATGGGAACCTTGAGGAAGTTCACCCGCTTGTTGCTCAGTTCTTTGCTTTCTGTTTCGTCTCCCACGAATCTCTCTCCGCCAAAAGTATGCGTACAGCCGCCTGTGCGAATAATGCCGCCGTTTCGGTACGCAGGACGCTGTTCCCAAGGGTGAATGGCCTGAAACCCGCTGCGATAAACCGTTCCGCCTCGGCAGGGGAAAAACCTCCCTCCGGCCCGACGGCTATGGCAACCGCATCTGGATACCTATCAAGATACCCGTGAAGGCTTTCATTTGCAAGAGGCTGGTGGTGAAACAGCAGGCCCACGGCGCCAGGCCATTTTGTTTTAATCTGTTCCCAGTATGCAAAAAGCCCATCCATCGGCACTGGCTGGCAAATCTCCGTCGCCGCCGCCGAGCCGCTTTGCTGCCGCGCCTCTCTGATTATCCGCCGCCACCGGGTCAGCCGCTGGCTGTCTTGCAGCTTTTCTCCGTCTGCCACGGGTTTCCCGATTTTCGTGATGGAAAACTCCGACACGAACGGGACAATTTCCGCAGCCCCCCCCTCGGCGGCCTGCCTGACGATAAGGTCCATCTTGCCGCTTTTGGGCAGCGCCTGCAGCAAAATCACCGGCGGCAGCGCGGGGGAGGCACTCTCGCTTTGTGCGGAATCGCTGCGGGATATTTCGCCGGTAAGCGCGCGGTTGTCCACCGACAGCACGCGCACCGTTACCGTGCCGCCGCCGGGCAGCAGGGCGGGGAAGTATTCGCCAGGGGCAAGGCGGCGCACGCGGACAAGGTAGCGGTAGTCGTCGCCCTCAAGCCGCAGGCGGCCGTTCCTGTCCGGCCCGGCCTTGAGGATGAATTGTTTCAAGCTTACGAGGCTTGCGCCAGATCCCCGGCGGCCTCTTCCTGCAGCGCCTTGAGCGTTTTGGTGGTCTGCATCAAATTGCGGTAGCTGCCGCTGTTGAGGATGTTCACCGCCTCCTGCAGCTGCACGTCGTACTCAAGGTCGTACACCGGGGCGATGGCCGTCCGGTTCTGCTCGTTGCGGATAAGGCGCTTGAGCAGGGTAAAATCAAGGCCGTATTCCTTTTCCAGCGACCGGGCGAATGTCTCGACCTGCGACGCGGTTGCCTGGGGGTTGCCGCCGACGTAAGACGGTATCCTGTTGTCGTTGATCAGCTTGTTGAGCTTTTCCGCGTCGTCCTCGGTAAACTCGGGAAACTCCACCAGGCGGTCGGGGGGGATGCCGATCTTGTCGATGTTTACGTCGCTGGGGGTAAAGTAGCGGGCCGTGGTGATCTTGAAGCCGGCGGAGTCCAGCGGGTACACCTGCTGCACCGAGCCTTTGCCGTAGGATTTTTCCCCGACCAGGTAGGCCCTGCCACGGTCTTTCAGCGCGCCGGCCACAATCTCCGAGGCGGATGCGGAGCCCCTGTTTATCAGCACGACGACGGGGATGTTGGCGCCGACAAGCGGGGCGCGGCGGACGTTGGCGTTAAACGTATGGTTTTCCGACGCTATCCTCGACTTGGTGCTGACCACCACGCCGCCCTCCAGGAACAGGCTGGAGATGTCTACGGCGGAATTTAAAAGCCCGCCGTAGTTGTTCCGCAGGTCGAGGATCATGCCCGTGTAGTTCTTCGATTTGAAATCGGCAATCGCCTCGGCGGCGCGGTCGGCGGTCATGGGGGTAAAGGTAATGAGCTTAAGGTAGCCGATGCTGCCTATCATTGCGTGCTTAATTGTAGGAACTTCGATAATGGCGCGGGTAAGGCTGACGGGGAATTCAAGCCGCTCCCCCCGCCGTATCACCAGGTTTACCACAACCCCCGGCGTTCCCCTCAGGCGGGCAAGCACCTCGTCCAGGCTGAGTTTCTCGGTGGACTCGCCGTCTATGGAAACGATAAAATCGCCGGGGTTAATCCCTGCCCGCCAGCCGGGGGTGTCCTCGATGGGGGAGGCCACCTCGACAAAGGACGGTTTGCCGTCCGGCCGGTCTGTCGGCTTGGAAATATACAATCCCACCCCGCCGAATGAACCCTGGGTGGTGTCGTTCAGATCCTTCATCTCCGATTCCGTCAGAAAAACCGAATAGGGGTCCTGCAGGGCGTTAAATATCCCCGTCATCGCCCCTTCAAAGATTACCTTCGAGTCGACTTCCTCCACATAGTGCCGCTGGATAAAGTTGAACACCTGCTGGATGGTGTCCGTGTACCTCCGGTTTCTCTGGGCGCTGTCGCCCTGTCCGAATGCCTGCGATCCGCCGTCGCGCACCTGTGCGAGAACCCTGGGAACCGAGGCAAACGCGAACACCGCGCAGAGCAGCGCCGTGGATGCAACCCAAATCCACGAAAATGGTATTTTTCGCCGCGCGGGCTTATTATCGGGGGAAAAACCGGAATCGCTCATATACTTCTCCTGTATTATTATTATCGGATAAAACTGCGGATTCTGCTACCGGCTGCCGGCGTGTTTATCCACCAGCTCTGCCAAAAGGGGCATGAGCTGCTTTTTCCGGGACACCACTCCCTTGAGTTCGTATATCCCCGGCGCGGCGGCGGGAAAATTGACAATATCAGTAAATGTTTTTTCGCCGGTTACAAAGAGCTGCGAATCCAGCGTCGTGACGTCGGTGGCCAAAAGCGCGGCGAAAAGATGTTTTTTTGCATGGCGCGATTTTTCCAGCGCGGCGGCGATTTCTTCCGCACGGGCCGTCAGCGCTGCGGCATCGTTGATCTCGATCTGGCTGACCGAGAAAGACATCTCGCGCTCGGCGTATTCCTTCATGTCCATCGCGACAAGCTCGTCCGCCGACAGGGAGTTGATCCGGTTCGCGGCGTTCATCATGTCCTGGCCCAGGGCTTTAATATCCAGGCCGGTAATCGAGGAAAGGTATTCGGCGGCTTCGACATCCGTTTCCGTGGCCGTCGCCGATTGCAGAGTCAGCGTGTCGGACAAAATGCCGCACAGGAGGATCGAAGCCATTCCCTTTTCCAGCGGCATTTTTTGTTCGCGGTACAGGTTGGTGATGATCGTGCAGGTTGCCCCAACCACCCGGTTGATGAACGTGATCGGATAGCGGGTTGAAAGGTTGCCCAGCCGGTGATGGTCGATCACCTCGGTGATCCGGTAGTTCTCGATGCCTTCGATTGCCTGGCTCTGCTCGTTGTGATCCACCATGATCACCTCGACATTCGGCTCTTTGGTCAGATCGCCTTCAAAGATAACGCCGGCAACTTTGCCCTCGCCGTCGACTATGGGCAGGTGGCGAGAAGTGGCTTTGGAGAGGGCCTCGCGGAACGAACGCACCGGATCGTTCAGCCGCACCGGCGACAGGGTCGCCTCGCCGATATTGCCAATCGCCACCGAATAGATGATCAGCATCGCCGTGGAAGACGTGTCGTATGGGCTGATCAGAACCGTTACCTTATGCTTTTCTGCCAGTTCGGCAAGCTCTTTGGAGAGGATGTTCCCGCCGGAAAGGATAAGCGCCCGCACCCCCATTTCGATGCAGCACCTCTGTATGTCCCAGCGGTCGCCGACTATTACCAGCGCGTTTTCCGCGCCTTCGCTTTTGATGTTCTGCTTGAAATGCGACGTGTACGAAGCCGCCACCACGATGGTCGATTTTTTGATTTCGCTGCCGTTAAAAAGGGTGATCGGCTGTGCGTGGATCGTCGCCGCCAGATGGTCGAGCGAGAGGGGGAAGGAGGATTTTTTATGGGGGTTTATGTTGGCGATGATGTATTGGGCAAAGCCCTTGTGGTGGAACATGCTGTGGTACACGCCGTTCGTGTCCACGATGGGCAGCACCTTGGCGTCGTTTTTCTGCAGCAGTTCCAGGGCGTTCCAGACGCTGTCGTCTTCGTCGATGGTAACCGGCGTTCCGGTGATGTAATGCTCCGCCTTGGGAACCAGGTCGGGCAGGAACTGGGGCAGCGGCACTTTGAAACGGTCGAAAATGTATTCGGTCTGGGCGTTGATGTTTCCTGCCCGCGCGGCGATGCAGTTGTCGTGTCCCTGAAGCTGCTTGAGCCGCGCATAGGCGGCGGCGGAAACTACCGAATCCGTGTCGGGGTTCCGGTGTCCGATAACGTAGGTTTTTTTCTGCATGGTTGTATTTTCATTATGGGGCAAGCGGACGGATATATCAAGACTCCCGCTTTTCTGCGATAATGCGCCCATGTTTACATTCTGCCCCGCCTGCGCGTCAAAAGAGATCGTTTTTTCGGGCGGCAAATCGTTCCATTGCTCTGCCTGCGGTTTCGTGTACTACCACAACACCGCCGCCGCCACTGGCTGCATCATCAGCGTGCCGCCGGACGCAGACGCCCCCGCCGGCGGCGACGCTTGTGCCTGCCGCCTGTTGTTCCTCGTCCGGGGCAGGGAACCGGCAAAGGGCAAGCTCGACCTGCCCGGCGGCTTTGTCGATCCCGGCGAAGGCGCGCTTGAGGGCCTGCACCGCGAACTGCGCGAAGAGATCGGCTGGTCGCCGCCCGTTCCCCCCGGCGCGCCGCTTACCGGCATATACACATTGTTCGCATCGTTCCCCAACGTCTATCCGTACAAAGGCGTCGCCTACAACACCTGCGATCTATATTTCCGCTTACGCGCGCCGGGCCTGAGCGAGCGCAGCCTGCGGCTTGACTTTTCAGAAATCGCCGCCGTGCGCTTCCTGCTTCCCGATGAAATTAACTTTGACGAGATCGCATTTGATTCTACGCGCCGCGCGGTGAAGGAGTATCTGGCGTGGCACCTGTATTGACTATTTCCTGTTTTCTTATCATTTTTAAATCATGTTTCATTGTGTATGCAAGAACCTTGCCGTACTTGGCGAGTACCGCGCTATTGCGGAAGCCCTTTTTCCGCAGGGCGATATTTCTTCCGGCAGCGCGTCACGGGGGAACGGGCCCGATTATGGCATAACGGCGGGGTTTGCCGAGGCGCTGGGAATAGGGGCGGACTACCGGCGGCTTTTGGATGATACCAAAAACAACGCCAGGATGAAGGAATTCCTGGGGCACTTTCAGAATAACCTCGATCTCCTGATACAGAAAACATGGGTCGAAAAAGCCGACGAGGAACGCAAGGAACGGCTGCAGGACGACGTGCCGCCCTTTATGACGTTCATCATGGAAGAGAATTTTCCCAGGGCGCTTGACGCGTTCGGGGCAATCCTCGAAGAGCTCGCCTACCTCTTTTTTGGTTCCCAAAGCACCAGGGACGATTTTACCGAGTATACCTTGCGTATCGACACGCAGATGGGCCTGTTCTGGTGGTATGGTTCGCAGCTCGGCAAGCTGAAGAAAACCGGCGAGGATATGGACGCGGACGACGAATTCCTCTGGGCGGTCCTGCTTATCGGTATCTGCTATCTGACGAACTTCTAGGAGTACCAATGGACACATCTGAAAATGCCTCTTCGGATTTTATCAGCGACTTTATAAAGGAAGACCTCGCGTCCGGCCGGTTCGGCTATGTGCATACCCGTTTCCCGCCGGAACCGAACGGCTGGCTGCATATCGGCCACTGCAAGGCGTTTTACATCGACTTTGCCATGGCGGAGCGTTTCGGCGGAAAGTGCAACCTCCGCTTTGACGACACAAACCCCGAAAAAGAAGACATTTCCTACGTTGAAGCAATCAAGCGCGACATCCGGTGGATGGGGTACGACTGGGAAGACCGGGAGTTTTACGCGTCGGATTATTATGAATATCTGTACGACCTCGCCGTAAAGATCATCAAAAAGGGAAAGGCGTATGTTGACGATCTTTCCGACACGGAAATGAGCGAGTACCGGGGCACGGCTCGAACCGAAGGTTCGGTCGCCGATAAGAATAACATTACAGGCGAACCTTCGGTTCGCACTACCCCCCCTGGAAAAAACAGCCCCTACCGGGACCGTTCCGTCGAAGAAAACCTCGACCTCTTTGCCCGGATGCGCGGCGGCGAATATCCCGACGGGGCCAAAACCCTGCGCGCCAAAATCGACATGGCCCACCCAAATCTGATAATGCGCGACCCGGTGATGTACCGCATCCGCCGCGAAAGCCATTACCGCACCGGCAATGACTGGTGCATCTACCCGATGTACGATTTTCAGCACCCGCTGTCCGACGCGAAAGAGGGGATTACCCACTCCCTGTGCTCCCTGGAATACGAGATACACCGGCCGCTGTACGAGTGGTTTATCCGCGAGGCGGAAGTGTTCCCCTCACGGCAGATCGAATTTGCCCGCCTGAACCTGAGCCGCACGGTGATGAGCAAGCGCTGGCTTTTAAAGCTGGTGCAGGACAAATACGTTTCCGGCTGGGACGATCCCCGGATGCCCACCATAGCCGGCCTGCGCCGCCGGGGCTACACGCCGGAGGCGATCCGCAGCTTTGTCTCGCAGATTGGCATCGCCAAGACGGACAGCATGGTAGACATCGCCTTTCTGGAATACTGCCTGCGCGAGGACCTGAACCGGCGGGCAATGCGGGTGATGGCGGTGCTCAGGCCGCTTAAGCTGATCATCGAAAACTGGGATGAAAATACAACCGAGGAACTGGAGGCGGTGAACAACCCCGAAGATCCATCCGCCGGAACGCGCCGCATAACGTTTTCCCGCGAACTGTGGATCGAGCGGGACGACTTTGAGGAAGTCCCCCCGCCCAAATACTTCCGGCTGTACCCCGGCAACGCCGTGCGGCTGCGCTACGCGTACATTGTTACCTGCACCGGCTGTGACAAAGATGCCGACGGGAACGTTACCGCCGTGCGCTGCACATACGACCCCGAAACCAAAGGCGGGAACGCGAACGCCAGCGGCGCTTTGGGCAGCCGCAAGGTAAAGGGCACGATCCACTGGGTTTCTGCCGATGCCGCCGTGCCGCTGGAGGTGCGCCTGTACGACTACCTGTTCAGCGTCGAGCGCCCGATGGATGCCGCCCCCCGCCCCGACAGGGTACCTGGCAGCCAAGGCTGCCGCGGCGACTTTACCGACAACATCAACACCAACTCGCTGGAGGTAATCGCCAATGCCTGGGGCGAGCCCTGCCTTGCCGCTGCCGCGCCGGAGGACCGCTTCCAGTTTGAGCGGCTGGGGTACTATACCCGCGACCCTGATTCTTGCATCCAGGATGCTTGCGCGGACGGGCGGCCCGTCTTTAACAAAACCATTGGCCTTAGGGACACCTGGGCAAAAATTGCGAAGAACGGCTAAAGCACAATCACATTAGTAACTATTAAAAAAAATAACAATTTTGTGATATAAATCACATCTCAAACGAAGCAATAACGCTTACGATTAATATAATTTTATAATGTTGTTAGCATAATTGTTGCAAAAGGAGGAATAGTTATGGCACAAAAATCGTTGATACAAAAAGCTGCGGGGTTTCCGATACCGCTGCTTCCCACCCTGGTAGGCGCAGTGACGCTCTCGAACGTGTATGCCGGTCAATTCCAGTTAACATGGATAAGGCATATCTCAACGGTTGCGTCAATGGTGGTCTGGCTGTTTGCGCTGATAAAAATAACGGTGCATTTCAAGGTATTTAAAAACGAATATAAAAATACCGTTCCCGCCAGCCTTACCGCCGGTTTTACCATGCTAATGATGCTTTTCGGCGCTTATTTGCTCCCATACAATGCAGCCGTCGGCAAAGCGATATGGTTTGCCGGGGTCGGTTTGCACGCCATTCATATTCTGATATTTACCTTTATGAACGTTCTGCGGGGGGTAAAGCTGGATACGTTTGTTCCGTCCTGGTTTGTCACCTATAACGGCTTTTTGGTATCGGCTGTTGTTGGCGTTCCCATGAAAGAGCCGTTCATACTGACCTGCATCGTATATTATGGTTTGGGCGTTTACGCTATTCTGGGCATCAGTATGCTTATCAGGGTTGCGTCAAAACCGATCAATCCGCCGCTCCTCCATACCAAGGCAATCTTCCTTGCCCCTGCGGCCCTCTGCCTTGTGGGCTACCTTAACATCATAAAATTCGACAACGTAACCGGAATACCGATCATTGTATACATATTGTACGGCGCCGTATTTTTGTCGTTCCTGTATTTCCTTAAAAACCTGCCGGCCTTTTTCGCCGTTCCCTTTGCCCCAGGATTCGCGGGGATGACATTCCCTAACGCGATAGGCATTGTAGCGTCTTACAATATGTCGGGATACCTGAAAGACGCGGGGTATGAACAACTGTCTTCGATTGTCAAGCAGATTGCCGGAATTCAGCTGTACATAACGACGGCTGTTATAGCGCTGGTGGTTTTCAACTTCATCAAGATGTTCAAGAAAAGCTATGAAAAGAAAGAGGAGGCTGCAAAGTGAAAAAGGTACAGACAACCTGCAATTATTGCTCGTTATCCTGTAATCTGGATTTCCATGTTGAAGGCAACGCCATACAAAAGGTAATGCCCACGCCGGACTATCCGGTAAACAGAAATTTTGCCTGTATTAAAGGTTTGTCCCTGGACAAGCCCGCCATCGTAAACCACACCAATCCGCTGCCGAGAATCAGGGATGAAAAGGGAAATTATAAAAACGTTTCCTGGGACGAGGGTTTTAAGCATACGGCGGCAAAGATCAACGAGCTAATCAAAACCCACGGAAACGAGGCATTTGCCTCCATCAGCACGGGGCAGCTTACCCTGGAAGAAATGGCCCTGTTGGGGCACGTCGCCAGAAACTTTCTGCGGGCGGATGTAGACGGCAACACGCGGCTGTGCATGGCCACTTCGGTCGTCGCCCACAAGCAGTGCCTTGGCTACGACGCGCCGCCGTATACCCTGAACGACTTTGAGCTTTCGGATACGATCATCCTTATCGGGGCGAACCCGGTGGTGGCGCATCCCGTTGTTTGGGACAGGATCAATTCAAACAAAAACAAAAAACTGATCGTCCTCGACCCGCGCAAATCCGAGACTGCACAGCGGGCAGATTACTGGTACGGCCTCAAGCCCAAAAGCGACTTGACGCTGCTGTACACGCTGGCAAACCTCCTCATCGAAAAGGGCTGGGTAGACCAGAACTACATCGACAATTACACGGAGATGTTTGCGGAGTACAAGGCCCATGTGGCGGCGTTCAAAATGGATGCGGTCGAGAGCACAACCGGCATCAGCGCGGACAGGCTTTTGGAACTTGCTAAACTTATTCACGAAGGAAAGCGGGTCTCTCTGTGGTGGACGATGGGAATCAACCAGGGCTATGAAGGTGTCAGGACGGCGCAGGCGATTATGGCCATCGCCGTTATGACGGGCAACATCGGGCGCGAAGGCACCGGCGGCAACTCGCTGACCGGCCAGTGCAACGCGATGGGCTCGCGGGCGTTCAGCCACCAGGCGGGCCTGTACGGCGGCGGCGATTTCGACAATCCCAAACGCCGGGAAGCGGTGTGCGCCGCGCTGGGGATCACGGACGAGCAGCTCATCAACAAGCCGACCGCTCCCTACAACGTTATTATCGAAAAAATACTTGCAGGAACCATTAAAGGCCTGTGGATACTTTGCACCAACCCGCGCCATTCCTGGGCGAACAACGAAACATTCCGCCAGGTTATGGAAAAGCTGGATCTGTTCATCGTTCAGGACATTTATGACGATACCGACAGTTCCGTGGACTGCGATATTTTCCTGCCGGTCGTTCCGGGGATCAAGAAAGAAGGGACGATCATCAATACGGAACGGAGGCTTTCGGCAATGCGCCCGGTTATCGACCGCGGGCCGGACGAAAAAACAGATTACCAGGTTCTGTTCGGCGTAGGAGAAGCACTGGGAATGGGGAGCCTTTTGGACAACTGGAAAACCCCCAAAGACGCTTTCGGCCTGATGAAAAAATGCTCAAAGGGTATGCCCTGCGAGATCACGGGCGTCGATTACGACGGCCTTGTCGACTCGAAAGGCATCCAGTGGCCGTTCAGGGAAGGCGAGACCCTTGCCTCCGACGAAAGGCGCCTGTTCGAGAACAACAAGTTCTACCATCCTTCGGGAAAATTCAAATTTATGTTTGAAGCGGTAAAGGAAAATCCACTGAAGAACTCGGCGGAATTCCCCTATACCCTGAACACGGGGAGGGGCACTATCGGCCAGTGGCATACCCAGACACGGACGCGGGAGGTTGCCTTTGTGCAGGACGTAAGCGCGAAAGACGCTTATGTGCTGATCAATCCGGAACTTGCGGGAAAATACAGCCTTGCCGAAAACGACCTGCTGGAGATTAAGTCGATCAACGGGCAGAGCGCGGTATTCAAGGCAAGGATTACCCCTAACGTGCCGCCGGATCAGTTGTTCGCCCCAATCCACTACATTGAGACCAACAAACTGACCCCGTCGCTGTACGACTCCTATTCAAAGGAACCGTCGTACAAGACTACTCCCGTCAATATAAAGAAGGAGGGTGTGAAAGCATGAAAAAAATAGCAATCGACAGGGATAAATGTATCGGCTGTTTAACGTGCGTATGCGCCTGCATGGTGGCCCATCAGGAACAGGACGCGAGGAACAGGGTAACGATAGACAGCAAGAACAAACCGGCGCCCATATTCTGCATGAATTGCGACAAGCCCGAATGTACCTATACCTGCATGACCGGCGCGATGAGCGTGAATGCCGAAAACGGCAGGGTAGCGTATGACAAGGACCGCTGCGCGAACTGCTTTATGTGCATCATGGCGTGCCCCTACGGGGTTTTGAAGGCGGACAGCCTGCAGCACAAGGACATTATGAAATGCGACCTGTGCGACGGCATAGGCGATTCGCAGCCGATGTGCGTGAAAAAGTGCCCGATGGAGGCGATTACTATGGAGGTGGCGGTATGAAATATGTGGTAATAGGCGCATCGGCTGCCGGCCTGAACGGCATTAAAACGTTGAGAAGCAACGACAAGAATGCCGAGATTGTACTGATTGCCCCGGATGCTCTGATTCATTCCCGGTGCATCCTGCACCGGTATATCGACGGCGAACGCGGCGAAAAAGACCTCGACTTTACCGAAGAAGGGTTCTTCGCGAAAAATAACGTTAAGCAGATCAAGCACCGCGCCGCCGGCGTAGACCCGGCAAAAAAGGCAGTTTCGCTCGACAGCGGCGAGACGGTGAATTACGACAAGCTGCTGATCGCCGCCGGGTCGGTAACGAACATGCCGCCGATCAAGAACCTCGGCGCGGCGAAGAATGTTTTTGGCTTGCACGATTTTGAAGATGCCGCCGCCATCAAGGAAAACGCGAAGAAGGCAAAGCACATCGGGGTCATCGGCTCGGGGCTGGTAGGCTGCGACGCGATTGTCGGCGTGCTAAACTCCGGCGCGAAAGTTTCGTGCTTTGAGGTTGCCGAACACCTGCTGCCCCTGAACCTGGACAAACACGCGGCGGAAACGTACCAAAAGGCGCTGACGGAAAAAGGCGTAGAGCAGCATTACAAGGCAACCGTAGCGGAGTTCCTGCTGGGAGGCGACAACAAAGTTACCGGGCTGAAACTTTCCGACGGAAAAACCTTTGACTGCGACATGATTATCATGGCGGCAGGTTTAAAATCCAACACGGAATTCCTGAAAAGCTCCGGCCTCAAAATCGACGACAAGGGCCTTGTCTACGACAAGCACGGTAAAACGTCCGACGATAATGTGTACGCCGCCGGCGATATTTCCGGCAGAACGCCGATATGGTCTGCCGCCGTAAAGGAAGGCATCATCGCGGCGAACAACATGAGCGGCGTTTCCAGCGAAATGACGGACTTCTTTGCCAGCAAGTCCACGATGAATTTCCTGGGCATCCCGACCATGTCCTTGGGGCTGGCCGTTAAGCCGGATGATTCGTTTGTCGAAGTTGTTTCCACCGACAAGAAGGGCAACTACAAGAAAATCATTCACAAAAACGGGGAAATCAAGGGGGCGATACTGCAGGGCGATTTATCCTATGCCGGTATTCTGACGCAGCTAATCAGGGAGAAAATAGATGTGTCAAGGGTAAAAAAGCCGCTGTTCAATATTGACTATTCCGATTTCTTCGGCGAATTTGAATTCTAGGAGCGTGTAGCGATGTTTACAACCGGCGAGACCGGCACGTCCGGTTCTGCCGGAAAAACGCCAATACTGTCTTTTGTGGGGAATTCCGGCTCGGGCAAAACCATGTACCTGGAAAGGCTGATACCGGAACTGAAATTGCGGGGCCTGCGCATCGGGATCGTTAAAAACGATGCGCACGGCTTTGATATTGATATTCCCGGCAAAGACAGTTGGCGATTAACCCGGGCCGGCGCGGACATTACCATGATTGCGTCGCCACAAAAGCTCGCCGTCGTTGAACAGTGGGATGCAAAAGAAAGCCTCGAGCAGATAGCGAATCGGGTAAGCAACGTCGATTTGATTATTACCGAGGGGTTCAGGACGTCAAACGCGCCCAAAATCGAAGTACGCCGGACGGCATGCGGCCATGAACCCATTTTTGGGCCGGAGCAGTTGATCGCCGTCGTCAGTGATGGCGCGCCTCCGGACGACTCCGTCCCCTGGTTCCCCCTTGACGACCCCGAACCCATGGCCGCGTTTATTATGGAATACATACGCTGAACTATGGATTATTCGGCGATTATTCTGACAGGGGGAAAAAGCACCAGATTTGGAAAAGACAAAACGCTGCTCAGGGTTAATGGCGAATTAATCGTTCAATCAATCATCAACAAGTGCAAGCCGCTGTTTTCCGAAATAATTCTGGTGAGCAACCACAGCAATAAATTCGGCATAGAGGGCGTTACCGAAATATCCGACATTTTCGCCGGACAGGGCCCGCTGGGCGGGATACACGCAGGGCTGAAGGAAGCGAAAAACCCCGTTTGCTTTGTAACAGCCTGCGACATGCCGTATTTTTATCCGCCCCTTGTTTCGTACCTTCTGGAAGAATCGAAAGAGAGCGACGTTGTCGTCCCCAGAGAATCCAACGGCCACCTCCAGCCCCTGTTTGCCGTTTACAACAAGCGCGTCCAGCGTCAGGCGGAAGAGCTGCTGAAAGAAAACAGGTCTTCAATACTGTGCCTCTATGACATGGCGAATGTTAAGTACATTGAAGAGCAATGCTGGAAGGGAATAACCGGCGGCAAAGACGATGTTTTTTACAACATCAACTATGCCGAAGATTACGAGCGAATCCGCCAGATTCCCATTGAACTGGAATCGGCGGTCGACCTGCTGGTAAAGAATGTCAGCGCCATCACGGAAACGGTAAAGGCCCCCATATTGCAGGCCTGCGGGAACGTAGCGGCGGAAGACATTGTTGCATCCATGAATAATCCGCCGTTTCACCGTTCCCCCCTTGACGGCTATGCCCTCCGCCACCAGGACAGCAAGGGCGCAAGCAGGGAACATCCGGTGCGGCTAACCGTTTCCCGCGAGGTTTTTGCCGGAAGCCGCCCCGAAAGCGGAGCAGAACTGCCCGCCGGACACGCCGCAAGGATTATGACCGGAGGCGTTATTCCGGACGGATGCGACTGCGTTATCCGCCAGGAAGACACCGACGAAGGCGCCAAGGCCGTTCAGATTTATTCGGAATTGCGGGAACACCAGAATTTTTGCTTCTGCGGCGAGGACATTCGCGAGGGGCAGAAGCTGTTAAGGCGCGGCGATACGCTTCAATATGTGCACCTTGGCGTGCTGTCCAGCGTGGGGGTTTCGCAGATCGAAATCATACGTCCGGCAAAAGCCGCCGTTATGTGCACCGGGGACGAATTGGTATCGAGCGGCACTGCACTTGCGCCGGGAAAAATCTACGACAGCAACCTGTACATGCTGGCCGGCCGTCTTACCGAGCTGGGCATTGAAACAATCTGCTATCCCCCCGCTACCGATGATGTTTCCTCCATTGCCGCCAGAATTGAAAAAATGGCAGAAGAAGCGGACGTCGTTATAACCACCGGCGGCGTCAGCGTGGGCAAAAAAGATTTTCTGCACGAGGTGTTTACCCTGCTGAATGTCGATAAATTATTCTGGCGCGTGGGCCTAAAGCCGGGAACTCCGGTGCTATGCGGCATGTACCGGAACAAGCCGCTTGTCTGCCTTTCGGGCAACCCCTTTGCCGCGACGACTACTTTTGAGCTATTGGTGCGTCCGGTTCTGGCGAAGCTTACCGGCAGGGATTCCCTTATGTACAGCTGCCAAAAGGCCCGGCTCGTCGGCGATTTTAACAAGACCAGCGATACAAGGCGGTTTATCCGGGCGCGGCTTGTGGGCGGCGAGGTGTTTTTAAACCCGGGAAGCCATTCTTCCGGCGTGCTGTTTTCCATGCTGAGCTGCAACGCGCTTATCGATATTCCGGCAGGTTCCCCGCCTCTAAAGAGCGGAATGACCGTTGATGTGGTTTCGCTCTGATACTATACTGACGCATGATAATCAGTGACAGAAAATCGGAAAAAACCCCGGCTGCGGCGGGAACATTTTTTCCGCTTTTTATCGATATGGGCGGCAGGAAGGTGCTGGTAATCGGCGGCGGAAAAGTGGCAGGGCGGCGGATAAAGGGCCTTGTCGGCTTTGGCGCGGAAATCACCGTAATAACGCCGGAAGCCGCCGGGTACATTGAAAATGCTGCTGCTTCGAAAGCGATACGGCTAATCAGGCGAAAATACAAAAAGGGCGACGTGGCGGCGCTGATGCCGTTTTTTGTTATCGCGGCAACAGGCAGCCGGCAGGTAAACCATGCCGTGATGGCGGAAGCCAAAAGCCTGGACACCCCGGTGTCGGTCGCGGACTGCCGGGAGGAATGTACCTGCTTTTTTCCGGCGATTGCGGAAAGCGGGGACTATATCGCGGGGCTTGTATCGAAAAACGGCAGCCACCGGGGCGCCGCGCAGACGGCGAAGAAAATACGGGAGTTCTTTGCTTCATGAAAAGAACCATACGGGTCGGAAGCCGCGACTCTGTTTTGTCGGTTATACAGGCGCAGATTGTTATGGATGCCGTTAAAGCGGCAAATCCGGCTGTTGAGTTTGAGCTTGTTGCCATCAAAACGTCGGGGGATAAAAATACCAGTGCCGCACTGGATTCGGCGGCCGGAAAGGATTTGTTTACCAGGGAACTGGAACAAGCCCTTGCGGACGGCAGCATTGACATAGCCGTTCACAGCTATAAGGACATGCCCTATGAAGCGTCGGAAGATTTGCCCGTAGTGGCGCTGTCCGAAAGGGAATCGCCCTTTGACGTGCTGGTGCTGCCCAGGGGCGCCGCAGCTTTGGACAGTTCAAAACCGGCGGGGTCTTCCAGCCTGCGAAGGACGATCCAGTTTGCGAAATTGTACGCGGGGGTTGCCACGAGGCCGGTGCGGGGCAACGTGCCCACCCGCCTTGCGAAACTGGATGGCGGCGAATATTCCGCGCTGATACTGGCCCATGCCGGGCTGATCAGGCTGTCGTTGCAGGACAGGGTTTCCCGCGTCTTCACGCTCGACGAAATGATTCCGGCGGCTTCCCAGGGAATCCTCGCCGTGCAAGGCAGGCAGGGCGAAGATTATTCGTACCTTGGCGGCTTCCACAGCCGGGAATCGGAAATTGTTTCCAGGGCGGAACGGCGATTCCTTAAAACCCTGGGCGGCGGCTGTTCGTCTCCTGCCGCCGTATTCGGTCAGCTGCATAACGGCGAGCTGCTCCTTGCCGGGATGTACGCCGGCCCCTGCGGCTGCATGGAAACCGGAAGGATAAACGGCGGTGCGGATGAGGCAGAGCAGTTGGGCGAAACGCTCGCCATGCGGCTGAAAATGAAATGGGAGGGAAAATGATCGTTACCCTGGTCGGGGCGGGCCCCGGCGACAGCGGGCTATTAACCCTCAAGGGCTTACAGCGGCTGCAGAATGCCGACGTAGTGCTGTACGACCGCTATATCGGCGAAGAGATTCTTTCGATGATACCCGCCGCCGCCGAAAAGATAGACGTTGGAAAAAAAGCGGGCCGCCACCCCGTGCCGCAGGAGGAGATCAATTCCCTGCTGCTGGAAAAGGCCCGGCAGGGGCTTAGGGTGGTCAGGCTCAAAGGCGGCGACCCGTTCGTATTCGGGCGCGGCGGCGAGGAACTGGATTTTCTCGCCGATAACGGCATTCCCTTTGAAGTGGTGCCGGGGGTTACCTCCGCCATAGCGGGCCCTGCATACGCCGGCATACCCGTTACCCACCGGAAACACGCATCTTCGCTGCATATAATTTCCGGGCATCCCCGGAAAGATGCCATTCCGGCAGCGAACTACGACGCCCTGGTCCGCGCGGGGGGCACGCTTGTTTTTTTGATGGGTGTTGCTGCAGTCGGCGACATTTGCCGGGGCTGCGTTGACGCCGGCATGGACGTAAACATGCCCGCCGCCATCATCGAAAATGCCACCGTTGGTTCCCAGCGCGTATTTTCGGGCACGGTGCAAACCCTGCCCGCCATAGCCCGCGAAAACAACGTTAATTCGCCTTCCGTTATCGTCATTGGGAACGTATGCCGGCTTTCCGGCCGCTTCGGCTGGTTCAAGCCGGAGGTTCGGCGCGTCCCCGGCAGGCGGGTCATCGTCGTGCGGGGCAGGCCGGGGTCGTCCGACCTGTCGGACATGCTCAGGGAACTGGGCTTTCAGGCGGTGGACATGCAGTGCTTTGCCATCGTTCCGCTTACCGGCCCCGGCTGCGAATTGGAAAAAGCCATCGGGAAAATAAATGGCTACGCTTGGCTTTTGTTCACCAGCAGCATTGGCGTAAATGTGTTTTTCGATTACTTTATTGCAAACGGATTTGACATAAGGACGCTTGCCAATCTGAAGGTCGGCTGTGTCGGAAGCGAAACCGGAAAGGAACTTGCCAGGCGCGGTATTGCGGCAGATTACCGCCCGCCCGAATACAACGGGGCGGCGCTGGCCCGAGGCCTTGTTCCGCTTGTCAAAAATGGGGAGAAGCTGCTCATCCTCAGGGCCAAAAACGGCGCGGAAGGCGTTACGCGCATACTGGCGGACGCAGGGATTGCCTTTGACGACGTGCCGCTATACGAAAAGGTCCAAGATTCGGCGAAAACCGGCGCGGCTGCCAGGATAATCGCCGAAAACAGGGCGGACTTTGCCGCGTTTACCAGCTCGTCCGCCGTGGAGAGCTTTGCCGCAGCGGCCGAAGCGGCCGCAGCGGCCGCAGGCACGGACATAAGCGCAATAAAGGCGGTGTGCATCGGGGAGAGGACGGCGGCTGCGGCAAAATCATACGGCATGGAAGTGCATGTTTCGGCGGAGGCCACCATCAAGAGCATGGTTGAAAAAATAAAGGAGCTTGCGTAATGGACAAAAGGACAAGGAGGCTGCGGGGCAGCGAGCAACTGCGCCTCATGACGCGGGAAACACGGCTCTCTGCCAACAGCCTTATCTATCCCCTCTTTGTCAGAGAGGGCAAGGGCATTGCGGAAGCCCTGCCTTCGCTTCCCGGGCAGATACGCTACAGCCCGGACACCCTGGCAAAGGGCATGGAAACGGCGATAAACGCGGGGGTTCGCTCATTCCTCCTCTTTGGCATACCCGCCGCCAAAGACGAAAGGGGCTCGGGCGCATATGACGAAAAGGGGGTGATTCAGCAGGCGCTGAGAAACCTTAAACTGGCCTATGGAAAGGACGTGTGCCTCATCGCCGACGTCTGCCTGTGCGAATATACGTCCCACGGCCATTGCGGCCTGGTCGAGAACGACAGGATCGATAACGACTCCACGCTGCCCCTGCTCGCGCAGATCGCGCTTTCATATGTAAGCTCGGGCAGCGATGTGGTCGCCCCTTCGGGCATGATGGACGGTACAGTTAGTTGCGTACGAAAGGCTTTGGATGCGAACGGCTTTACGGATGTTCCCATAATGAGCTATGCCGCCAAATATGCCTCCGCTTTGTACGGCCCGTTCCGCGAAGCGGCCAGTTCAGTGCCCCGGTTTGGAGACAGAAAGACCTATCAAATGGATTGGCACAACAGCAGGGAAGCGCTGAAACGGATTCAGATTGACATTGACGAAGGCGCGGACATCATTATTGTAAAACCAGCCCTTGCGTACCTGGACATTGTATCCAGGGTTTCGCGCCGCGTGAACGAACCGGTCGCCGCTTACAGCGTCAGCGGCGAATATGCTATGATAAAGGCCGCCGCCGCTTCGGCGTTCATTGACGAATATCGTATAATGTGCGAAAGTGCAGTTTCGGTATTCCGCGCCGGTGCGGATATCCTGATTACCTATTTCGCCAAGGAACTGGCTGCGGCGATAAAAAAGGGGGATATTGGATGACAATGATCTTTTCAAAAAATCCCGTCGCCGAGGGTGGCGCATGAAAGGCATTCTGGTAGTTGCCCACGGCAACAGGGAAAAAGAAACAGGGGCGATTTTCGATACCATTCTGTCAATGGTAAAGGTTCAGCTTCCTGAAACAACTATCGAATACGCCTGCCTGAAGTACTCCGATCGGACAATTGAAAAGGGCATTGAAGCTTTGGCAGCCAGGGGAATTACGGAGATAACAATCGTGCCGTATTTTCTGTTCGTGGGAAAACACCTGAAAGTGGACCTGCCCTATATGGTTGCCCAATGCGCTCCAAAATTTCCTGAAATACAGATCACTATTGGAGAGGTACTTGGTATTGACCAGCGGCTTGCCGATATTTTGGTTGACAGAATCAACAACTCCGGTTAACGGACAGTGTGTTTTGGAGAGGCGCGATGCTGACATTGTCTGTTGAAAAACTGAGAAAAATGGATTTGTTTAAGGATGCTTCGGAAGCAGCCTTAACGGAGATTTGCAGGCTGGCGAGGGTAAAGCAATATCCCAAGGGCAGCTATCTTTTCATGGACAAACAGCCCCTGGATTCGGTCTTTATTGTATTCTCCGGAAAATTCATTCTGTACAAGATCAGCGCCGCAGGCTATAAGCGGGTAATTTTCATGCTTGGAGAAGGCCATATCCTCAACGATCATCTGACAAAAGACCTGCCGAGCGTTATTAACTGCGAAAGTTTTGAGGATTCATACGCCCTCGTTATCGGCAAGGGGGCTTTTTTGACGGTTCTGAGCATGGATTTTTCGATAATGCAGGCCGTCCTGAACCAATACACGTCAAAGCTGCGGCGGACTTTCCGCCAGCTTAAAAACGCCTCGACAAGCGTGGGGATGGAAAAAAGAATTGCGGCGAAAATATATGCCTTAAGCCGCCAGTACGGAGTAAAATCGGCCAAAGGGGTCGTCATCAACGTGCCGCTAACCGTTACCTATCTTTCGGAAATGCTGGGGGCCCAGCGGGAAACCGTCTCGCGGACCATGAAGAAACTCGTAAAAGACGGGCTGATAACATATGAGCAGCGGAAAATCGCCATACCTAATCTGGAAGTATTGGCGGATTTCTACAGAAAGGAATAAAGCTCCCCGCCGGCTACCCGAAAAGCCGGTACTGTATCCCTGTGTCGTACACGTCGATGCCTTCGCTTTTTTTCAAAAGGCGCACCGCCGCGTAGTTGGCGGGCAGCACAAGTACTTCGATGAGCAGTTTGAGCAGGTAGTTGGTCAGCACGAGGCTCTGGAACAATGACCAGGGAAAAACCCCGGCGGCGCACGCTATCGCCACAAAAATGACGCTGTCCAGTAGTTCTCCGGCGATGCTTGAGCCGATGGCCCTTACCCACATGAGCCGCCCCTTCATCAGCACCTTTATCCGCGACATAAGCATTGAGTTGAGAAATTCCCCCGCGAGGTATCCGGCAAGGCTTGCCAGGACAATGCCCCCCGTGCTCATCCCGCCGAGTATCGCGCCATATGCCGCGCCGCCCGCCTCGGTTTCCCAGGTACGTTCGCCGGGAAGGACGCGCAGGACGAAAAACACCAGCGCGGTAAACGCCAAAAGTGCAAAACCCGTCCAGATTGCCCGCCTGGCGGCCCTGAAGCCGTACACCTCGGTAAGCACGTCGCCCAAAACGTAGGCCAGCGGGAACAGCAAAGTGCCGCCGTCGAAGGCCAGGCGGATCCCAAAAAGCGAAAAGCCCAGGTCGACAATCTTTGCCGAGGAAGCGATATTGCTGACAACAAGGATAACCGCAAAAACCGCCAATACCAAATCGTAGTGCCTGTAAGAAAGGTTTTTACCCGTTTTCATTGAGTTGATCCCTGATTATTTCTTGCGAATATTTCACACGGAGGCACCAAGGCACAGAGACACAAAGCCCGATTTATTCAGTGCCTCTGTGCCTCTGTGTGAGACTTTTTGGAGAAGGTGCCTGTTTCGGACTGCTCCAGTTATGCCCTTAAGCCCACTTGATAAAGCCGGTGCGATACGGATGAATCAGCGCTTCGTGCTTCGGCAGGATACGAACCGTGTGTCCCTGGAAGCCGGTGTCGGCGCATTCTACCCGCACCTGGTACTGGTTCAGGTTGTCCTGGGCGCCGATGTACTTCATCTCGGTCCTGCGGGCGTTGGTAATCCCGTGGTTGAACACCGTTCCGTGGTACAGCTCTACCAGCACGTCCGTTGGCGCTACATGGCCAAGCTCTATGTTTGCCGTGACGGTTAGCATATCGCCCCGCTGCATTACGGGCTTTGTGTTGGCTTCGACCCGGACGATCTTGATGTTGTCCCAGGATTCCTTGAGCTGGGCAAAGTATCCGGCAAGCTCCTTCGCTTCGGCATAATCGTCCTTTACCAGCCTGTGGTAGTTTTTCAGCGCCGGGAAGTAGAACTGGTTGGAATAGTCCATCAGCGTGCGGTGGAAGGACATCGACTGCCCAATCTCGCGCATGCAGTCCTTCATCCGCTTGATCCAGTCGCGCGGCAGGCCGTCCCTGCCTCTGTGGTAGAACAGGGGGATGATGTCCCTTTCAAGCAGGTCGTACAGCGCCTTGCTTTCTATGTCGTCCTGAAGCCTTTCGTCTACATACTGCTCGCCGTGGCCGATGGCCCATCCCACTTCGGGGTTGTAGGCCTCGTCCCACCAGCCGTCCAAAATAGAACAGTTCAGGACGCCGTTCATTGCCGCCTTCATGCCGCTGGTGCCGGATGCTTCCATCGGGCGCCGGGGGGTGTTGAGCCATATGTCGCCGCCCGACGTAAGGTACTTGGCGACGTTCAAATCGTAGTTTTCGACAAACACGATCCTGCTGGTAACGTCATAGCGTTCGGCAAAGTGGACGATCTCGCGGATAAGCTCCTTGCCGGGCATGTCGTGGGGATGGGCCTTGCCGGCGAAAATAAGCTGGATCGGGCGGTCGTTGTCTTTGACCAGCCGCAGCAGCCGCTCGGGATCGCGCAGCAGGAGGTTGCCCCGCTTGTAGGTGGCAAAGCGGCGGGCAAAGCACAGGGTAAGGGCATACGGCGAAAGGGCGTCTTCCGCCTGCTGGATGCGGCGCTCTACCGCTCCGGTGCGCTTGTACTGCTCGCGTATGCGTTCGCGGACAAAGGCAACCAGCCGTTCGCGGCGCCGCTCATGGGTGCGCCACAGCTCTTCGTCGCTGATCCTGTCCATGCGGTCCCAAATCGACAGGTTGGTGGGCTTTGCCTCGAAATGGGGGCCGAAGTAGCGGTCGAGCAGCTCGATCATCCCCGAGGAAACCCAGGTGCGGGGGTGTACGCCGTTGGTGACATGGCCGATGGGGATTTCGTTCATCGGCAGCCCCGGCCACAGCCCCTGCCACATCTCGCGGGAGACCACGCCGTGCAGTTTGGCGACGCCGTTGGCATAAGCGGCCATTTTGAGCGCCAGCACGGTAAGGCAGTACGTTTCCTTGTCGTCGTTTACGTTTATCCGGCCGAGGCCGAGGAAGTCCTTCCAGGAAATGCCGAGGATCTGGGGCCAGGAGCGGAAGTATTTTTCTACCATGCTGATGTCAAAGCGCTCGTTGCCCGCCGGCACCGGCGTGTGGGTGGTGAAGATGTTGGTGGGCCAGACCGCTTCCCGCGCCTCTTCAAAGTTAAAATTCTTCTCGGTCATTATCTCGCGGACCCGCTCCAGCCCCAGGAAGGCGGCATGGCCTTCGTTCATGTGGGTGGCTGCGGGGTTGATCCCCAGCGCGCGCAGGGCGCGGATGCCGCCGATGCCCAGGAGAATCTCCTGCTGCATCCTCGTTTCCTTGTCGCCGCCGTACAGCGAGGCGGTAACGTTGCGGATGTCCGGGGCATTTTCTTCTATATTAGTGTCCAAAAGGTACAGGGATGAACGGCCGACCTTAACCTCCCAAATCTGGGCGGTGCATTGCCGGCCCGCCAGATCCACGGAAATTTTCAGCGGATTGCCGTCTTTGCCGTTTTTCCGCTCGACCGGCATGTTGTACCAGTCGTTTTCCGGGTAGCTTTCCTGCTGGAAGCCGTCTGCGTTGAGCATTTGCGTGAAATATCCCTGCCGGTACAGCAGCCCTACGCCCACCAGGGGGAGGCCCATGTCGGAAGAGGTCTTCATGTGATCCCCGGAAAGGATCCCCAGGCCCCCCGAATAGATGGGAAGGGATGCGTCCATGCCGTATTCCATCGAGAAATACGCGACAACATCCTTGTGGCTGCCCCGATACCATGTTTCCCCCTTTTTATACCGGAGGAAACGGTCGTACACTTCCTTGAGGGCAGCCAGGTAGGAGTCGTCCTTGGCTGCCTGGGCAAGCCGCTCCTGGCTGACCATGCCCAAAGTCCGAACCGGACTCTGGTGGGACTGCATCCATACATCATAATCCAGCCTTATAAAGAGCTGAATCGCGTCGTAATTCCACGAAAGCCAGAGATTACGGGCAATCTCTTCCAGGGGCTTTAAGGGAATCGGGAGCTTCGGCTTTACCGTGTATGTGGATATATTCATAAGAAAATTGTATGCCTTCAATCCGATTCTGTCAACGGTGAGTTTCGTAAGATTCTTCTATTTTGGGATGGCATTTTTCGAGGAATTTTGCCTGCAAGCGGTTTACAAACCCCCAGCAGTTGATTATATTTGAAGGTATATTACTTACGAATGAATCATAAATCACTTACAGAGGTAAAAATCATGATGAAAGTAAAAAAATACATTTTTTTACTGGCCATATTCATTGCCATTGGTTCCGGGCTGTATGCCCAGACAGAATTCCCGGCAGGGGATTTTTGGTCGCTGGATGCTGGATTGGGAATGAGCGATCTCCTGGTAAAGGGACATTCGTTTCAGGCTGTTCTGGACCCCAAACTCTGGCTTTCGCCCCCGCTGATGGTTGGAAGCAGGCTCGGCGTAAGCTACAGCAACGAAAAAGATTCGGATTTAAGCAACATACTCACCTTCGAAGGCCAGGTGTACCTGCGCTGGAATTTTCTGCGCCTTGGCCCTGCCGATAATAAAACCAATATTTTTGTCCAGGGCGGCCTGGGTTTGGTTTCGGCATACAGGGGAAGGGACAAGTCATTCGACGATGTGACAAAAACCCGTGGCTCGCTGCTGGCGGACGCTGCGTTAGGTGTCACCATACCGCTGTCCGCACGATGGCACATAGAGCCTTCGGTCCGCGGAGGGTATCCGCATATCGTCGGCTTTTCCGTAACGGGGGGGTATAAATTCCCCCTGCCGCAAAAGATCAGATATCAGACTACGTCAAAAACCGAATACGTCGAGATAGTTAAAATGCTTCCCCCCGAGGAGATCATCAAACGGATAATGATTTCTTCGGTTGAATTTATCCTGTTCGGGCCGGACATAGGAAAGTACAACGTCGGCATCGACAATGACGCCCAGCAGCTTAACGAACTGGTTCTTAATGCCACGGCCCAGTACCTCAATGACAACCCCGAGTTCAGGGTCAGGATCGAAGGCCATGCAAATCCCTTTACCATAAGCCCCAGCGAAGCCGACGAGCTGATGGCCCTCAGCGCCATGCGGGCGAATACGGTGGCGGATCAGCTCAGGTCAAGGGGAGTAAACGACGAACAAATTGTCATTATTTCTTTCGGCGGCACCAGGGTTGCAACCAGCGAGTTCGACGTGCGGAACAGAAACCGCCGGGTTGAATTAATACTCATTCAGATTAATACCGACTAGGAGGAATATATGGCAAACCTGAAAACCAAACTATTCATAGGCTTATTGTTGCTGGCGTGCGCCGTTTTTATAACGTGCAGCTGGGATAACCCAATTCTGGAAAAATGGTGGGTAGAGGGAGAGGAAGATTATTTTTACGTTCCGATTACCAAATATATTCCGGAGGTTTTCTACGAACAGATCATACAGCACGAGGTTGTGTATGAGACAATTTATGAACAGCTTCCCCCAAAGGTGATCGTAGAACAGCTTCCCCCCGAGATTGTTATTCAGTATGTTCCAAAGTATATCTATGAAACAGTTTATGAAAAAATTGTTGAAGAGGCTGATCCTGAGGAAATCGTGAAAAATATTCCTCCCGAAATTCTCTTTCAATATCTTACTGATGAGCAGATTGGATATATCTACGAACAGCTTCCTCCCAAGGTGGTCATTGAGCAGCTTCCTCCCGAAGTGATTATAAAAGAAGTACCGGTGTATATACACGAGACAGAGTATGTAACAATTTACGAGACAATCATCGAAGAGGTTGATCCCAAGGAGATAATAAAACAGCTTCCTCCGGAATATATCTTTGAATACCTCACTGACGAGCAGAAAGAATACATAAAAGAACTGCTTACAGAAGAGATTTATATTTCGCTTCCTCCAAAAGAGATAATAGTACTCGTGCCGCAGTATATTTACGAAACAATCTACCAGACAATTTATGAAAAAATTATTGAGGAAGCTGATCCAAAGGAGGTTGTGCAAAAGCTGCCTCCTGAAATTGTCTTTCAATATCTTACTGATGAACAGATTGAATATATCTACGAACAGCTCCCACCCAAGGTGGTTATTGAGCAGCTTCCTCCCGAGGTGATCACTAAGGTGATCTACGAAACAGAATACATCGAAGTACCGGTAGAAATACCAATAGAAGTAGAAAAAGTAATCACAATCACTTTGCCGCCTGACAAGGAAACGTTCCTGCAATGGCTCAAAGATGATGCGAGCGATGAGGATAAAGATGCGATCAAGGAGATAATCAAGGAATATCTTACGATAGATGATATCATTGAAA
>WRJO01000004.1 GCA_009778545.1 Treponema sp.
CAGTTGATGCTATCACCCTCACCGGCAATCTCCGTTATCAATCCGGCTATTTTGCGGTTATCTATGTAGATGTCGTTAGGCCAGCGCAGGCTCACCGGCTTCCCGCACAGGGATCGAATGGCGCGGGCGGCGGCGATTTGGTACACCATCACCGGCAGAAAATAATCGCCGAGGGCAATTGCCGGCCGTTCAAGGATCGTGCAAAACAGCCCGCCCTGGCGCGATGCCCATGCCCTGCCGTTACGGCCCCTCCCGGCGCTCTGCCGTTCCGCAGTAATCACCGTTCCGGCGGGAAACCCCTGCAAGGCACATTCCCGCGCATTGTCCATGGTGCTGGTCGTCCCGGCAAAGTGGCGGAACATCGCCTCTTTTTCGCCAAATTCCCAGGGGTACAGAAAATCGGCGGCCTTGCCTGGCTCAAGCGCGTAGCCGGAATCGTTGGTTTCAACCGGGTATCCCGCCTCGGTAAGCGACTGTACTCCCTTCCAGACGGCAACCCGCGACACGCCGATAGCCGACGCCAGCACGGTTCCGCTCACCGGTTCCCCCGCCCTTTCCCGCAAAGCCATGAGCAATTTTGCCTTGGTGGAAATGTTAACCATAACGAATCACAGGTTAACAGGTTAAATTACCGGGGTCAAGGCTGCGCGGCACCGCGTCGGATATTTCCATCTGTACTGAAAGATGCAGTTTCCGTATTCAGCTCAATTATGTTGCTATGATCATGAGAGTCGATACATAGAATTTTTGTTTTGGAATAAGGAGATATTCTGAATTGTAGTTCGTCGAGTTCAGAATGTCCGACAACCTGATTATACCCTTTGACCGCAGTTTTCAAAAGGGCGGGAATTCGTATCCATAAACAGCCTTCATTTTCGTTATTTCCAAAACCATCCGGTCCGACCCATCTGAAATAATCCGGTTTTTCGATAAACAACTCGTTGATTTCTTCTACTGACTGTATTCCGGCACATTTCATCCATTTATGCGACACTCCGGCGTGAGAAAAAAGCCACCCATCATATACCGCTGCAACCTGCATATATTGACTGGCGCTCATGAGCGCTTTTACTATTGCAATGGCATGGTGGAATTGAAATCCGCTGCACTGCTCATTCAGAAAATACGAAGTTTCATGATTGCCAAAGAGGACGTCAACTTTATCCGGGTTCCTTTTTTTGAGCTGTATTATTTCCAAGAAATTATTGATTTGGTCAGGCCATTTATTTTCCCAGCAATCAAAATAATCCCCCAGAAAGATAACTTTATCTGCAGAATCAATATTTGCTTTTTTCCAGTGAGTAGATTGATGAACATCCGGAATAACGCATATTTTCATAAAAACCGCAAAGCCTTACATCTTGTCACATAAAGGCGCCGATCGGAATCGAACCGATGCATAAAGGTTTTGCAGACCTCTCCCTTACCGCTTGGGTACGGCGCCGATTACCAGACTATACCAAAAACCGGCCTTTTGTTCAAGCCATAAGCAGCAGTTGACCTTGCAGCCGTATCCGGTTTATGATGTTATTATGGAGGATATGATGAAAAAAATCAATCTTTGTCTTGTTTTGGCCGTACTGGCTGCGGCTTTTGTTGTCCTGGCAGGCTGCAACAAGAAGCCGACCGCCAATGTATCCCACGTTTCAGAAACGCTGGCCCTTGGAAGCGGCGACATTACCGTGCGGCTTTTAACCGATGCCACGGGTATCGACGACAAATCATTTAACGCGGCAGCCTGGCGGGGCATTCTTGAATTTTACGGCGACAACTGGACGCATCAGACAAAACGCGGCATTGCCTACGATGTCGTAACGGCGCAGACCCAGGATATGTACGTCCCCAACCTCAGACAGGCTACGGACGAGGGCTACGATCTCATCGTTACCACGGGGTTTACCTGGGCGGAAGCGATGGGCGAGGTTGCCTCCGGCAATCCCCGGCAGAACTACATGATCGTCGACGTTGACTGGCTGGGCGGCGCGAATGTCATGCAGTCGGCCTATGCCGAACATGAAGGCTCCTACCTTGTAGGCGCGGCAGCGGCGCTTAAGGCCAAAGAAGACGGCATCGCCAATCCCCGCTTCGGCTTTATCGGCGGAGTTCCCGGCGCGGTCATCACCAAGTTTGAGGTGGGCTTTGTCCAGGGCGTACTTTCGATAATCCCTGATGCTCAAATCGTCGACTACTATGTAAACAGTTGGGGCGAACCAGCGCTCGCCAAGACCCAGGCGAAAAATTGGTACGATTCCGGCGTGTACGCGATTTATTCGGCGGCGGGCGGCAGCGGCAACGGTACCATCGCGCAGGCAAAAGAATACCGCGCTGCGGGGCGGAACGTATGGGCCATCGGCGTCGATTCCGATCAGCATGAGGAAGGGTTGTTCAACAACACCGATTCTGCCGTTCTTACCTCTATGCTGAAGCGGGTGGAAACAAGCCTATTGTACGCACTGCAGGCAGTCAAAAACCACACATTCCGGGGCGAGATCGTCACCTTTGACCTTGTCAAGGAAGGCGTTGGATATTCCACCAGCAACCACGCTTTGAGCAACAGCATCGTAACGCAGCTAGAGGCGCTCAAACAGCGGATCATCTCGGGCGACATTTATGTAGCAGCCACCAACGCCGAAGCCAAAACGCTTCCCGGCTTCCCCCAGGACCTAAAAGCAATTGATGATTAATTAATACAAGAGTCAACGAATGACGCGAATGTAAACGAATGGAATATTAAAGCAATATTAAATATTCGTATTTATTCGCGTTCATTCGCGCAATTCGTTGATCTTTTTCAATTCCAAGGAGTGATTTGTGCGGGCGATTGAGATGCTTGGTATCAGCAAGGCGTTTCCCGGGGTTCTGGCAAATGACCGCGTGAACCTGCTTGTTGAGCAAGGCGAGATACACGCCCTCCTTGGCGAAAACGGCGCCGGAAAGTCAACCCTCATGTCGATTCTGTTCGGCCTGTACGAGGCGGATTCCGGCATCATAAAAATTTGGGGCGAAGAGGTGAAAATCCGCAGCCCCAATGATGCCACCGCCCTGCGCATCGGGATGGTGCATCAGCATTTCAAACTGGTTCACAACTTTACCGTTACCGAAAACATCGTCCTTGGCATGGAGCCGTGCAGTTCCATGGGAAATGTCGATTTGCACAGTGCGGAAGAACGTGTCGCCGAACTTTCCGAAACCTACGGCCTCTCCGTCGATCCAAAGGCGAAAATCGAAAACATCACCGTGGGAATGCAGCAGCGGGTGGAGATTCTCAAGATACTCTACCGCAGCGCCGACATCCTTATTTTTGACGAACCGACCGCCGTGCTGACCCCGCAGGAGATCGACGAACTTCTGGCGATTTTCAGCCGCCTGAAAACCGAAGGAAAAACGATCCTCTTTATCACCCACAAGCTGCGGGAAATAAAGGCCGCCGCCGACCGCTGCACGGTGCTCCGCCGGGGAAAGTTCATCGACACCGTCGACGTTGCGGCGGTAAGCGAGGCGGAGCTTGCCGAAAAAATGGTGGGACGGGCGGTGACGTTCCGAATCGAAAAAAAGCCGGCAAAGCCCGGCGGAGTGGTGCTTAAAATCGAGGACCTTACCGTTTCCGGGCCAAAGGGCGCGCCTGCGGTTACCGGCCTTTCGCTGGAGGTACGCGCCGGGGAAGTGGTTGGCATCGCCGGAGTCGACGGCAACGGCCAGTCGGAACTGGTGGGCGCCATTGCCGGTTTACTGCCGATCCGCTCCGGCCGGGTGCTGCTGCGGGATCACGATATTTCAAAAGAAAGCATCAGAAGGCGGAACGAAAGCGGGTTGGGGCTGGTGCCGGAAGACAGGCACAAGCATGGACTGATTCTCGACTTCCGCGTGGACGAAAATCTGATTCTAAAAAACTTCCGCCGCCAGCCCTATTCAGGTCCGCTTGGTTTTCTCCGGTTTCCCGCAATCGCAAGGCACGCCGAAAAACTTATTACCGACTATGATATACGGGCTGGACACGGTCCGGCGACTTTGGCAAAGGCAATGTCCGGCGGCAACCAGCAGAAGGTGATCATCGCCCGCGAGATCGACCTTTCCCCGGAACTGCTTATCGTGGCACAGCCGACACGGGGCCTGGACGTAGGCGCCATCGAATACATCCACCGCCGCATTATCGACGAGCGGGACAAGGGGCGCGCCGTGCTTCTCGTGTCTTTTGAGCTGGACGAGATACTTGGCCTGTGCGACCGGATCGCCGCCATTTCCAAGGGCGAGGTGGTGGGCATCCTTCCCGTGGAGGAAGCAGACGAGCGGCGAATCGGCGCGATGATGGGAGGTATCCGTGCCTGAAAAAAAGCGCCCGGCGATAACGCCTAACGATATAAAAAACCGGATTCTCGATGCGTTTACCGGCTCCGACGCGCTGGTTTCCGTGGCGGTAGTGGCGCTGGGTTTTCTCGTGGCGACATTGCTCATCGCGATCATCGGCAGGAAACCCGGCGGCATGTACGAAGCCATCATCCAGGTGGTCACCGGCATTTCGCGCAACCGCAGCATGGAATGGATATGGAACCCCCGGTACATCGGCGAATGGCTGGTCAGTTCCATTCCCCTGATCCTCTGCGGCTTTTCGATGGCATTTGCCGTCCGCACCGGGCTGTTCAACATCGGCGCGGAGGGGCAGTACATCGCAGGCCTTACAGCGGCGCAGCTTATTGCGATACATTTTCCGCCTATTCCTGTGCTTGCCTGGATCGTTGCGGTGCTGGGCGCAATTGCAGCCGGTGCGCTGTGGGGAGGCATCGTCGGCTTTTTCAAGGCAAAGTTCAGGGTTTCCGAGGTTGTTGCGACGATCATGATGAACTACATCGCCTTCTACCTCCACCGGATTATCACGCTGAGGATACCGGGCAGCAACACCCACCGCACCCCGGCTTTTTCACCGGAGGCGACTCTGGCTAGCCCCTTCCTCGCCTCGCTGACCAACGATTCCCGCCTGAGTTACAGTCTGTGGCTGACTTTGGCGGCGGTTTTCATCTACTGGGTGATCATGAGAAAGACCCGGCTGGGCTATTCCCTGCGCGCCACCGGTCTGAATAAAAACGCCGCTTTTTACGGGGGCATCAGCGTAAACGCCAACATTACCGCCGCCATGGCGATAGCCGGCGCCTTTGCCGGGCTTGCCGGGGCTTCGGTTTCGCTGGGGGTATTTTCATACGGGCGGGTGCTGGCTTCTTTTGAAAACTACGGCTTCGACGGCATCGCCGTAGCCCTTGTTGGCAACAGTACCGCGCTGGGAACCGCCCTTGCCGGCCTGCTGTTCGGTATGCTCAAATCCGCCCAGCCGCTGATGCAGAGCCGCCAGATACCCAAAGAAATTACCGCGATAATCATGGGCCTTATTGTGGTTTTTATTTCCCTGCGCGCCGGAGTCCGCCTGCTCATCGAATGGCAGATGAAGGAAAAGGCCCGGCGCACAAGTGCGCCCCGAGCCCAAGCACACGATGTGCCGACACGCGAGGAGGCCTAGTATGGACTTTTTTCTGATTATCTGGCGCATGCTTCCCTCGACCTTCATGATTGTTTCCCCGATTTTAATCGCGGCGATTGGGGGGATGATCTGCGAGCGCTCCGGCGTTGTCAACATCGCGCTGGAAGGGCTGATGGCGATGGGCGCGATGACCGCCGCAGTGTTTCATGTCCTTTTGGAAACCAAAATCGGCTTTTCGATACCTCTGGCGCTGCTGCTGGCCGCTGCCGCCGGCGGCCTTTTCTCGCTGATACACGCCTTTGCCTCGATTACCCTGCGGGCCGACCAGGTGGTTTCGGGGACGGGGATTAACCTCCTTGCCAACGGCGTCACGGTCTTTGTCTGCCAGTTACTGTTCAGCATGGACCGCAGCCAGAACTACCGCATGGGGATGCGATCCGACCGAATCGGTATTTACCCCACGGTGTGGATAGCCCTGGCAATATTGGGTATAAGCTGGTTCATGCTGTACAAGCGTCCCTGGGGATTGCGCCTGCGTGCAGCCGGCGAGCATCCACAGGCCCTCGCCTCTGCGGGCGTTAGCGTAATAAAAATTCGCTACATCGCCGTTTTAATTTCGGGTATTCTTGCAGGGCTTGCCGGCGGCTGCATCGTTCTGACCCAGGACATCCAGTTCACCGTCAGCACAATCAACGGCAAAGGTTTTATCGCCCTTGCTGCGGTATCATTCGGCCGCTGGGTTCCCCTGGGCGTACTTGGCGCCAGCTTTCTGTTCGGCCTTTCCTCTGCCCTTGCCGTTAACATCATCAACATCAGCGGCCTGCAATTCCTGCCTTCAGAATTCTTCAACGCCCTGCCGTACCTGATAACGCTGATCACGTTAGTCCTGTTCAGCGGCAAAGACTACGCCCCCCGCGCCGCCGGCAAACCCTACGACAAAGGCATCAGCTGAAATTTATTTGCAAATTTTTCACACGGAGGCACGGAGGCACGGAGGGTAAGAAAAGTTAAGATTAGGGCAATATGCTATATTTCCTTGTCTTTTTCCGTGTCCTCAGTGCCTCAGTGCCTCTGTGAGATATATAGGGATATAATTTACTATATATCTTTTGGGCGCAGGTCCTGGACGCGGATGGCTTTGCCTTCGGACACGGGGAGGGCGCCGCCTTCGTGGAGTTCGACATGGGGACGGATTGAAATCGAAACCTGCAATGTCTGCATGATCCGCTCCTTCAGGGCGTTGAGGGGGCGGGAGTCGTCCATAAAGATGTCCTCTCCGATTTCGGTCTTTACCGTTAGGCGATCCATCGCGCCGTCTTTTTCCACCACGATGAGATAGTTGTTGCCAACTTCCTTCATGCCCATGATCACTTCTTCGATCTGGCTGGGAAAGACGTTCACCCCGTTGATTATCAGCATGTCGTCGCTGCGTCCCCTGATTCGGCGGAGGCGGCGGTGGGTTCTGCCGCACGGACAGGGTTCGGTGTAAAAGCCGGTAAGGTCGCGGGTTCGGTAGCGAAGTATCGGCGTCGCCTCGCGGCACAGTATCGTCAGGACCAGTTCTCCGACTTCGCCGTCGGCTGCCGGTTCCAGCGTGTCGGGGTTGATTATTTCGGCGATGTAGCCGTCCTCCCAGATGTGCATACCGTCCTTGCACTGGCATTCAAAGGCAACGCTGGGGCCGTTCATTTCCGACAGGCCGTAGGAGTTGTACACGTCGATGTCCAGCAGGCCTTCGATGCGCCTCCGCGTGTCCTCGGAATACGGTTCCGCCCCGGCAAAAGCCTTTTTGAGCGACAGGCTTTCCCGCGCCACGCCGGCTTCTTTCATCTTTGTTTCAACGTGCAGGAGGAAGCTCGGCGTTGCATGCACCACCGTCGTCCCGAAATCCTGCATGAGCTTGAACTGACGAGCCGTGTTGCCCGAGCCGGACGGGATCACCATCATCCCGATTTCTTCGCCGCCCTGGTGCAGCCCCAGCCCTCCGGTAAACAGGCCGTAGCTTATCATGTTCTGGAACACGTCGTCTTTAGTACAGCCAGCCCCGTAAATGCAGCGGGCCATGTTGTCCGTCCAGTTTTTTATATCGTCCCGTGAAAAATAAATCGTTGTGGGAATTCCCGTAGTGCCGCTGGACGCGTGCAGCCTGACCACGTCGTGCCTTGGAATGCTCAAAAAGCCGTAGGGAAAGCCCTGCCGCAAATCGCTTTTTCCGGTAAAGGGAATCTTTCGTAGATCATCCAGGGAATGAATGTCGCCGGGGCCTGCGATCCCCGCCGCTGCCAGCCGCTCCCGGTAAAACGGCGTACGCAGGGCAAAGCCAATCTCCGCTCGCAGCCTGTCCAGTTGCAGCACCTCAAGCTCCGCCCTGGGCATTTTTTCAATCCGCTCGTTCCAGTACTGAAATTGCATTTTAACCTCTATTCAAAATTCCTCACGCCAAGGCGCGGAGGATTAATTCACAATAATTTCACGCAGAGGCGCAGAGGCGCAAAGAACGCAGAGAAGGGTGCTTTATCCGTGAACGGCGCGCATCCATCCTTGACTCCTGAAATCCGTGAGCTTTCGATAGAGGGATTAAAGCCCCCAGTCCCAAATCCCCTCTTCCCTTTGCGCCCTCTGCGCCTCTGCGCCTTGGCGTGAGAAATTCGAATAACATCTCTGCGCCTCTGCGCCTTGGCGTGAGGTTTTTAAGTAAGTGTCCCTGCCTGTCTGCCAAGCTGGAACGCCTGCGCGTTGGCTTCCAGCACTGCCGTTCCCTTTGCCGCGAACACCGCCGCGATGGTATCGTGCAGCGTCTGCGCATCTAGCGGCAGGAAAGGGGAAGCCGCCCCGACCATAACGGTGTTCACCGCCCTTGGCAGCCCCGCTTCTTTTGCCAGTTTCGCCGCCTCGACAATCCGCCACAAGGGAAAGCTTTTAATAGCGGCGATAATACCCTCCGGTTCCGGGTAGTTGGGAATGTTCACCAGCGGCTCGGCAGCTGTTACCAGCGCGCCGGAAGGGGCAAGCCAGGCCGTATAGCGGAGGCTTTCCAGCGGCTCCATTGAAATTATTAGATCGGCGCAGCCTTTGGGAACCAGGTCGCCGGCAATGGGTCTGCCGCTAATTCGCAGATGGGCAAGCACTGCCCCACCCCGCTGCGCCATGCCGTGTACCTCGGACTGCCGCACATATAGCCCTTCGCCGGCAGCCGCCTGTGCAATAATCGAGGCCACTGCCAGCACCCCCTGTCCGCCGACCCCGGCAAGAATAACGTCGCACTTCATATCGAATTATTTTCCCTGTTTTACAGGATTTTATCAATATGGTAAAATGGAGGAAGCTGGAAGCGAAGGACATAGAGGTGATCTCCTGCACCAATGGCTGGTATATTTTGACAGGAACAGCCCGCTTGAACTTGTAGAGGAGGTTAAAAAGATGAATGGAGCGATACAGATGGCGGACGAACGGATGGTATACGTCACCGGCGATGCCGAAGCTATCCGTACCTATGAAATGCGCCAAATGGCTATATATGACATACAATCAATGCAAATGGTTGACTTAATGATGTTTTTAAATAATAATAGAGTCATATTTTATGCGAGATATTAAAGAAAAACTAAATGTGATAAAAGAAGTAATTCTCAAGAGTGTTCAAGCTAAACAAATTTATTTATTTGGATCCTATGCCTATGGAACTCCGACTGAAAACAGCGATATAGACATTTATGCTGTTATTCCCGATAATTTTAACAAGGGAATAATTGACACGATGGGTGAAGTAATAAATCAACTTTACAATAATAATATATTAAATGTCGATTTGTTTTTAATAAAAGAAAGCAAATTTTTATTTTACAAAAAAAACAGTTCTTTCGAAGAAACAATTTGTAATAAAGGGATGTTATTATATGAAACCGTATGATATTGCTGAATGGTTCTGGATTGCGGAAGAAGATATAGAATCGGCAATGCTTCTTAATACGTCGATAAAATCCCAAAAAACAAATGTATATTATCATTGTTCGCAGGCTATTGAAAAATACTTAAAAGGTTATTTAGCTTATAACGATATTATATATAACAAAGATCATAATCTGTCTCTTACAATAAAAAAGTGTGTTGATTGTGATATTAGTTTTTCTGATATATTGCAGGATTGTAATAAAATGACAGCTGCAATAAAAAACTTGCGTTACCCTGGCAGAATTATTCCGACAGATAAAGATTTGAGTTTTGCATTTGCTTTAATAGATAGAGTAAAAAAAATTGAACCCATACAAAAATTGTTTAATATACTAATTAATGAATATGGGGAAAATTGGCAAGAAGATTTATTTCATAAATCCAATGATGATACTGATTGAATGCATTCTGTGAGGGCAATCTCCTGCACCAATGGCTTGCAGACAGAAGGCTTGGCAGAAGGCCGTGTAGAGGGCCAAACCGAAACTAACCTGGAAATCGCACGGAAAGCTCTGGCAGAAGGGGCTTCTATTGAGTTTGTCCAGAAAATTACCGGGCTTTCTTCGGAAACCATCGAAGCCCTGTAATCCCCCTAAACTTGACCCGCGTTTCCTCCGCATTACTCCGGTGGGGGGCGGCGCGTGTGCGTCAAAAACCTGCGGGCGACCGCCTACGGAGCCGCCTGACCACTTGATGCTTCTTGTTAGGAGTAACTATCCATAATCAGATTATCAAGTGGTCAGGCATTTTCTGTACCCTATTAGCAAATTTCCTCCCTCGTCTCCTCCGGCGAGGAGGCCCAGAAGTTTTTGCCGCCCCCCACCGGGGCTATTCTTACACAAGGCAGGGCAAGTTTAGCCTAATTCGCAAAGTGCTTTGACGTGTAAAAATCAAAAAAAATCTCCCGAACAATGACGATTTCCTTCGGATATCGTCGTCCTAAAAAAGAATTAGTCTCGGATTTTTTTTCAAAAAATCCTCGCAAACATTAAAGCAAAACGCAACATTGCGCCATATAAAGGGTATGGAAACTTTAGACACAGGCAGGCCTCCTGCCCGGCAGGATCCCCTCAGCGACTACTTTTTCATTAAAGTAGTCGGCGAGAAAGGCGACGAAGGCCAGTTGTTGGGCTTTCTCAATGCGGCGCTGAAGCGGACCGGCGATGAACGGCTCGTTGCAGTTGAAATCCTTGAAAACAAGACGTTCTCGGCGGAATACATCGGCGGCAAGGCCAGCATTCTCGACCTGCGGGCGCAGCTCGAGGACGGCAGCAGAATCGGAATCGAGGTGCAGCTCTCCAATTTAAAAAACATGGACAGGCGCAGCCTCTACTACTGGAGCAAGGAATATGCTGCCGGGATAAAAGAAGGCGAGGACTATATCAGCCTGGTCAAGGCCATCGCCATTAACATAGTCGACTTCGACTTTCTGGAAACTGATAAAGTCCACACGATCTTTCATGTATGGGAGGACGGCGATCCAAGGCTCATGCTTACGGACGTACTGGAAATTCATTTTTTGAATATGGTAAAATGGAGGAAGCTGGAAGGGAAAGACATTGAAGGCGATCCCCTGCACCGGTGGCTGGCGTATTTTGACCGGAACAGCCCGCCGGAATTGATAGAGGAGGTAAAGAAGATGGGAACAAAAAATAGCGCCCAACGGGCGTTGACTGATCATATGTTGAATGTTCCAGCGCAGAAAAATTTTACCGTCCACGGTAACAGTAAGTCGCCTTTAGGCGACTGTGCGCGCTGCGGAGCGATACTGATGGCAGACGAGCGGATGGTGTACGTTACCGGCAATGCCGAAGCAATCCCGCCTTGAAATAACGTGGTTGTTACGGTATTTGCTCTTCGCATGGTGTGTACCGATGCATTTGATTGTCGCACATGGTCACCCCTTCCCCAAATTTGTGCCTCCGTGCCTTTGTGTGATGTATTCTCAAAAAAATCATTTTTCCGCAAATTTCCCTCGCAAACATTAAAGCAAATCGTAACTTCTCGCCATATAAAGGGTATGAATACAATACAGAAGCATGAGCCGCCTGCGCGGCTCGACCCCCTCAATGATGTCCTTTTCATTAAGGTATTCGGCGAGAAAGGCGATGAAGGCCAACTTTTGGGCTTTCTCAATGCGGCACTGGACAGGACCGGCGATGACCGGCTTGTTTCAGTTGAAATCCTCGAAGACAAAACATTCACGGCGAAATTCCTGGGTGACAAGACCAGCATCCTCGACCTGCGGGCACAACTCCAGGACGGCACTAAAGTTATTATTGAGGTCCAGCTCACCAACCTGAAAAACATGGACAGGCGCAGCCTCTTCTACTGGAGCAAGGAATATACTTCTGGAATAAAAAAAGGCCAGGACTATATTGATTTGCCAAAAATCATCGCCATTAACATTATCGACTATAACTTTTTGGCGACTGAAAAAGTCCACACGGTCTTCCATATACGGGATGATAGCGAGCATGAACTTATGCTGACGGATGTACTGGAAATTCACTTTATCAATATGGTAAAATGGAGGAAGCTGAAAGAGAAAGACATAAAGGGCGATCCTCTGCACCAGTGGCTGTCATATTTGGACAGGACCAGCCCGCCTGATCTGGTTGAGGAGGTTAAGAAAATGAATGAAGGGATACAGATGGCAGACGAACGGATGGTATACGTTACCGGCGACGAAGAAGCCATCCGCGCTTACGAGATGCGGCAGATGGCGATTTACGATATGAACACACGGTTCCGCGAAAGTTTTGAGGAAGGCATATCACAAGGAAAAGCCGAAGGTCTTGCTGAAGCTAACCTGGAAATCGCACGGAAGATGAAGTCGTTGGGCGATTCTGCTGAAAGAATTCATACCATAACCGGCCTTTCAACCGAGACCATCGAAACACTGTAAAGATAGTGGTTAGCAGATAGTGGTTAGTGGCTAGTTCGGCATCCGAACAACAAGAATACTTCTATTAAATATTCCGGTTATCCGAACTGCAAAACTACTCACTAACCACTACTCACTAACCACTTCCTCCCCCACTACTCACTAACCACTTCCTCCCCCCACTAACCGCTTCCTAATAGTCCTTCCACGTTGGCCGGTAGAAGTACGCGAGGCGGAACATGTCGCTGCCGTAGCCGATGGCGGCATGCCAGCCGGGTGCGGAACCGAGCGTGCCGCCACGGACAGTGGGCGGCCAGGCCTCAATGTTCAGGCGGTCGTTATTCACCACATAGTCAGAGGGCACGGATACCGCCTCCCAGCCGGTTATGTCATGGCCGGTTATCTCGTCGGCCAGCGTTCCGATGAACCGTATGCCGCCGCTGGCTGTGTTGCTGTTGGTGCGGTACGCTATGCGCGCGCCGTCGTAGCTGCCGATGCGGAAGTTGTCCCCGTACACTATCCACGGATTGCCCTCGTTGTCTACCGAGATGTCTGTCCATACGCCGCCGGATACCACGGTGTCTACCGCGTATGCGGTAAAATTGCCGGTTCTGGTGCCCACCGCATACACTATGGTGTTATGGATAGAATTGTAGAAGGCAAGGTGGATATTATTTTCCTTATCCACCTTCATGCTGACATACCTGCCCGAGCCCTGGCGGAGCGCGTGGTTTGCGGGCAGCACATAGCGCCGGGTCCAGTTGCTCCCGGTGGAATTCGGCGTTACGCTGTTGGAATAGGCAAGCCGCAGGGTATTGTTGGCAGTATCGTAGTAGGCGACAACCAATCCTGTGCTGTCATAGTCAATCGCGCAGAACAGGCCGGCGTTGGACGAGGCAGATATGGTTCCGCATATGCTATTGTTAACAATGCCGCTTGTAGCGCCACTACCGTCAATATTCACCGAGGCAGTTATGGACTGGGAGCCACTGCCTGTGACAACGGAACCCCGCGCATAGTACAGCCTTCCGTTTACCGCGTTGTACGCTATGCCATGAGAGTCCGCACTCGTCGTTCCCGTCGCAAGGGCGCGGCTGTTTTGCCAGCGGTCATTGGCTACGGTGTTGTTTCCGCTGTTCCCTGTAGTGGATATGGGCAGATAATGTGAACTTCTCTCATCATACGAAATAAAAGGCGCGTTAAAATCGGTGCCATTCCGCAAAAGAAGCCGTCCCCCCTGAGCTTCCCATGAACAGACAATGGTACCGTTGGCGCGGCTTCCGTTGTAGAATGATACATCCGGCCCGACATACGGAGCATCCGGAGGTATTATCGGCTTTCCACTATATTGCTGATGCGTATTGGAATAGAAACCCCTGCCAACCTGATGGTTTGGTATCTGCTCATCTCCGGACCCCTTTGCGGGTGTTTCCGGATTGCGTACCGCGTGGCTATTGCGGCCGTAATAGACGTCTTTCAGGCGGTATACCGACCATACGCCGGTAAGCCGGCCGGAATTGCCTCCGGTATACTCCAGCGCCATTGACGGGCTGGACAGTTCATGGCTGCCGGCCTCCTCCGACTTATTGCCAAAGTACGTTACCGGCGTGTCGGAAGCATTCGAGCTTTCCATAGATCGCCAGATGTGGGCGTAGGGCTTGTTCGTCCACAACTGCGAGCCGGGGGTAAAGCTGCCCCCTTCCCTGTTCCAGGACTGATCGGCGTTCGTGCGGTGGTTTAGGGCCTCCTCTGAACCGTTGACCGTTACCGATGTTTCCAGCCGGATTTTGCCGCTCACCGAAGAAGTATTATTTGGTACTGCAAACACTATGCGGTTAACGGTCTGTGTCGGAACACCTGTCCCCGTCGTCGTGAGGTTATAGGAAGCCGACCCTCCTGTCTGAATGTTCATCGCGGTAGCGCCCGGACCTTTCAGGTTATAGCCGAAGGCTGCGATATTCGTCTCGCCACGGAAGAAGCTGTACCAGCCCTGCCGCGAGCGCCTCGTCGCATAGCGGGGCTGCTGGCTGCTGCTGCTCCAGTTTACGGTAAAGCTTGGGTTGTTGTTGCCGTACCTCCGGAAGCCGGTTATGTACGGCACTATGTCTACCGCCGCCGTGGTTTTGAATTTGTCCTGCGCTTCAACTTCCTGGGTCCGTTCTACTTTCGTGCTGGCAAGGCCCGCCTTGCCGTTGCCGTTTTCGTCGATGGCAGCTACCCAGATGCCGATGTTCCCGGCGGGCGCGCCGCCGGCTGGCAGTTTTTCCGTGTCCCACACATACGCCCACTCCACCGTATGCCCGTCTTTCCAGTGCATTTCCTCGACGGCCCAGGCCTGCGCACCGTTAACCGGCTGCAGCTTGCGGAAATTGGGGTTGGTCAGCGGGTCGCTCGTGTCGATCCGCAGTACCGCCATGCCCTGTCCGTCTACCGGATGGTACAGGTCGGTATTTTCCGAAGCGCCAATGTGGATGCGTATCTCGCGGATAAGCTGGTTGTCATAAGCCTGGCCGCGCAATATCACCTTGCCCGAGACCATATCCCTTGCAACCTCGACTTCAACGCCGGAATTGTCCTTAACTTTGTTTTTCCATGAATCGCCTTCAACATACCCGTCGGCCCAAATATTGTAGTACTGCCCGGTGCCGGGGTTCTTTACCCTGGGATACAGGGCCGTGTCCTTTGGCTCCAGATCGCTTGCGGCATGGGCGCTGTCCCTCGGCTCGATGTGGCCGGAAGAAACCGGATCGCGCTCGGTGTTGGCGTTGAATAATCCTCCACGCAGGATGTTGTCGCCGATGCCCCTCGGGTTCGCGGCGTTCCGTATCGTTATGTCCAGGTTGGGTATCGGGTTGCCGTCTGAATCAGTTTCCCTGGAGTCGCCGACGTTGTTTCCGGTAACGGCGTTTTCCGTATAGGGGTTCAGGTCGTACAGCCGTATGGTCGGCGGGACCGGGTCGGTCAGGTAGACGTTCATGCCGACTACGACCGCGTCGTGCAATTGGGCTTCCATCCCCTGGTTTTCAACGAGGCTGTCCCACACGGTGATCAGGAAGAACGCCGTGTCGCAGGGATCGTTGTCCTCGTTGTCCGGAAGGCTGCCGAAAAATTCGTTTATCTTATCCGTATCGACCACATCAAAATCCGCCCCCTGGAAGTTGAAGCCGTGCCCCGGCTCCCCTATTGGGGGATTGGCGTTGTTGGGCAGGACCGGCGGGTTAAACCCGTCGTCTTTCGGCAAACCGCCGGCCGGGGTTGCCTTTTTAAGCCCCCCTACCAGTTCGTACTGCCAGACTATGGCGCTGCTGTCTTCAAAGCCGGCAGGCACCGCATCCAGGGCCAGCACGAAGTGGGTCCCAATCGGCGTTTCCGCCTTGTGCGCCCCAAGGGAGCGCCACCTGGCCGGATTGGTATAGTCGCCCAGCGATGCGATGGTGTACAGGTTGGAATATTTTCCGTAGTCGGCATGGCTGGGCGTCCTGTTGTCCACCATTGCCTGGAGTTTTTCCGCAGTCAGCGTAAGCTGCTGCCTTTTTACGTACTGCAGGCTGTAGTTCAGGGCGTTGTTGCCGAACATCGTTTCTACCTTGAACCCGATAAAGCTGTTCTTGGATATAAAGCCCGAGTTAAGGTACCCGAAGTTTTTCATTATTTTTTCAAAGCCCGCCTCGGTTCCGGTAAGGTTGGTGGTCATGATGGAGCGGTATTCGGGAATGTAGTATTCAGTGGAAGCGATGTCCATGGTGTCGTGGGTCTCATAGACCGCGCCGATGCCGTTGTTGTCGGTGTACAGCGTTATCCGGTCGATCTCCGGGGAGCTGTTCCCCACCGTGATTACCTGGGTATGGTGGCTGGCGTTTCCGGCGGTGTCTTCGACAATGTAGTGCAGGGTTAACAGGCCGTCGGGCAGTTTTTCCGTGTCGAGCTGGAACATCCACGTAATATCCCAGCTTCGGGGATTGGGTATCCAGGACATTCTGGGCACCGATCCGGGGATGGCGGTGCTGCCGCTGATCTTCAGCACCCAGCCGTTTTCGTTAAACGTATCCGCAGGGGAAGTATCTATTTCTGCAGGGTAGCGTATGTCAGACGGCGTTCCCTTGTCCTCTTTGTCATCTTTCATGGGCCATTTGACGCTGACGGCGTTATCGGTTACTGGATCATAAGCAACCTCTACATTGCGGTTAGACAGAATGCCCGTTCGCAGTACGCCTTCCGAAATGAGCTTTTGCTTTTCCGTGTCGCCGTCTTTGGGCATCATCTTGATAAAGTGGCTGTCCACCTGGGCGGTCCCGACGCGCTTGGTAAGCCAGACATAGACATGGGATATGTCGCGCGGCGCGTTGGCAGAACCCATGCCGGGGTTAAGCAGATTGTCGGAGAAATCGAACACCCTGCCCATAAAGTCCTGGTTGGTCCCGGCGGCCCTGGGGTTGGTTCTGCGCAGCGGGTCGGCAGCGGGCGCGAAGTTGTCGATGTCGATCTCAAAGCCCTGTATTGCCTCTGACCACGGGGTCGCGTCGTCCTGAATGCGGATTTCTATTGGGTATTTGCCGCCGTATTCGCTCCATGCGCCTCCCTTTACCTGGTTAAAACCAGTTACGGCATCAGTCGCCCTGGAATCGAAACTCATGGTAAGGCGGTACCACCGGTTCGGAATGTTATAGTTATTAGGGGATATCGCATCGCCGTTTTCGTCTACCGGTATGATGTTTAACCCCGGCATGGTTTTATTGCCGGTGGCGTCATCGCCGATATTCCATGCGGGCTGCCAGCCGCCGCCTTCCTCGCCCAGCCTGATAAACACGGCTCTGAGCGTCCGGCCCTCTGCCGCGTCCAGAAGCGCACGCACGGCAAACCGGCCGCTGCGAAGGTCGGTGCTGCCCTGGCCCCGGTACTCCTGCCATTCGGTTACAGCGGGGCTGCCGCTTGCGAAGCTGCCGGCTTCCCGTCCTTTTATTTCGGGGGTGGTGTTCTTGATGTAGAAAATTCTAATGTAGGGCTTGGGCGTGGGTTCGGGCAGCCGGTCTATGTCGGCTATCCTGTCGCTTCCGGCAAAACTGCTCCTAAGGGCCTGCCCCTTACCACTGAACGCGAACACTTCCAGATAGACGCGGATCATGTTGTTATCTTCCGGGTTACCTGCGGGCAGCCCCGTACCAGAATAGAAACCTTCGGTTTTAATAAGGTTGGTTATTTCGCCAAGCGAGTTAAAGTTGAAATTCCACGGCAAAGACGGATTGCCCGCCGCCGATTCGCGGTTGGCATAGTACCAGCCTTTTGTGGAAACCCCGCCTTTAACCAGAACCTCCCACTCGCTCCTCCCCGCCTCCAGAGAATCACCGGTTAAGAGGCTGCCGTCGTTGCCTTCCAGCTCGATAATATTGTCTTCATCATCCGGATCGTACATGGCATACGATACATAGTTCCCGCCGGCGCTTACCTTTTTGTCTACCCTTACCCGGAAGATCACGCTGTTTACCGACTGGACGTTCGTCGCATTGCCGTCTACCGAAACCGTTCCGCCCATGGTAACGTCGGCAACGGGGTCGTCAGGTTTATCGGGATCAAGAATTTCCGGCAATCCGTTAATCGTTGTAACGGGAATGTCGCCGTCGGGGTAGAACCAAATGTCCCGCCATTCATAGCTGACGTTTCCCGCCCTGTCGGTAACGCGGATGTACAGCGGCATGCTGACTATCCCGTCTTCGCCGGAAATGTCGCGCGGAACAGGACGCACCATTTTATGGGTGGAACTGCCGTTGTAATCCCTGCCTTTTACCTCTATGGCTCTGGAGTATTGTTTTAGCCCGCCGACAATTTCTTTTGTCGTATTTTCTGTACCGGGGAATATGTCGGGTATGTCCATAACCCAGTCGTGAATGTTGGGATTAACGACAAAGCCCCTGGGCGCGACTCCTCCCAGCCTGAACCACGAGTTGCCCTTGACATCGGCATTTCCCGTCGCAACATAATCCGCGGCGGCATCAAAATCGCCGCCAAATTGGGTTTTTACAACTGCTTCGATAGCCGCCTGATTGGGCCAGTCCGTGCCGTTAACAAAGCCGATGTGGTACCACATCGACGCGATGCCGCTTTCGCTGTGGGTTTCGCTTCTGTCTGCCGCCGATCCCCGTATCTGGTTATCCTGGCCGCCGTCAATTTTTTCGCCGCCCCACTCATAGCCCGGATCCCGAATGTCGTTGCGCCTCGGCGTATCAATGGTTACCACAGGCGGGGTATTGTCCAGGGTAAAGCTCCTCGTTGCCTCGCCCCATCTGCCTGCCATATCGAAAACCGTAACCTTTACGCGGCACAAGCCGTCTTCAACGCCATTGGGAACGGTAAAGCGTACTTCCCGTTCCTTATCCACCTCTTTGGGATAAACCGGATCGGCAGTGATAGTAAATTCTCTAACCACATTTCCCGGGAGCGTCAGCTCTGCCTGGATGGTGCGGAACCTGTTCTGATCGGTTATCGTAACGGGGAATACTAATTCGCCGCCCGAATTGGCAGACGAAATAAACTGATCCACATCAAAGCTCACGGCAGGGTTGTTCCTGTCGTAGTAGAAGTACACATAGTCCGAATATACGGGGTTGCCGTTCCCGGTTGCATCCCACAGCTCTGTTCCGTTACTGATTATCGAAGAATCTTTTGCCCGCAGGTTAATCCGGTACAGGCCGTCGGCGCGTTCTTTAACCGGCACCGCAGCGCCGCCGTTAATCGCTGTATTGCCGTTGATCTGCCAGTTGCCGCCTGAAATATTTACAACATCGGCTGCGTCATAGGCGATTCCGGTATCGATCAATTCGATATGCCAGTTGCCGTTTTCGCCGACATAGGGGACGTTGTGCGTCAGGTCTTTTGTCCACTGGACGGAAGCCGATGTATTCCCCTTCAGGTCGGTTACCGCTGTCCGTCCCGTTCCCGGCGAATCCTCCTGCCATTCGGTCAGGAGGCCCCAGCCCTGCGCTTCTGCCCATTTGCCTGTCATGTAGTCCCACTGCCAGACGCTGCTTTCCAGGCGGGAAATGCCGCTTGCCGTGTCGGTAACGCTGCCCTGGATGCGGAGGCTGTCGCTAAAGAACCGGTTGTAATATGGATCCGTCGGCTTCAAATTATTCAGCGGGTCCAGGTCGTCTTGATTAACGGGAGCAAGGCTTGAGACAAAGCCAATCGCCGGCGGGGAATCGTCCTTGATAAACGACCACACCGCCTCGTCGGACTCGTTGCCGGGCGTGTAATCGGCGGCGGTGACAAAAAGATCATAGACTGAACCGGGGGTAAGGCCTATGTAATCTTCTATTGAGAGGGAGTACTGCCAGCTCATCTCAATGTATTCCGGCGGCCCGCTGGTAGCGGGGGGGTCGAGCGGTTCTGGCGGTTTGGGCAGGAACGTAATATGATTATACGAGTCGCTTTCGAGTACCCTCACCGGCGGATTTAACACATCCTTGCCTGTCGCCCGTTCCCTAATCCACAGCCGTACCTCTCTCAGATTGGCGTCGGTCGCCGTACCCCTAACGGTAAAGACATAGTTGGTAAAGCTGCCAGTTTTGCCGAAAACGGCCGGAGGATCGTTGTCGCCAATCTCGATGTCCTTTGCCGTATTCATCCTGTCGTCGGCATTATACGCCTGTATTTCTACCACCGGGCGTTTGGAATCGATCAAGAAAACATACATGTCGCGGAAATCGAAAACGTCTTCCGGCTCGCTGTCCAGCCAGTTGCCCGGCGTGTCGGCTATTCTGAACCGGATCGTGTGCATGCCGTCGTCAAGGGGGTTGATGGTTGGATTGCCGGCTGCGTCCGCTTTGGCCAGGTCTATTGTCCACCGGTAATTTCTGCCGGAGCCGTCGAATGTTGCCGCAGTGCGGAGAACAGGCTCGTTGTCTATCTGGTATTCGAACGATTCTGTGTCAATGTCGGATATACCGTCCTCGAAAGTACCGGCAAGCACGGGCATTCCGCCTGTGTCATAGTAAATAACCACCGACCGGGCATTGGGCCGGTTTTCATACTCGTGAATTGCATCATACTTGTCCTCGTTCCGGTCCTGATACTCCTGGCCGGTAAGGTTATTCGCCCACCAGCGGTTGAACGTTAACGTCGGAGCAAGGTCGGCAAGGCGCGCTTCGCCGATGTTGGTAAAGGAGAACGACGGCGGATCCATGTCCTTGATAAACGTTACCGAATCGGAACCGGTCTTGCCGCTTGAATCGGTAACGGAAAAGCTCAGCGTGTGCGAACCGGGTGATATGGCTTCAAAGTGAAGCATGTTATACACGTCAGTGGCGGGGATGGTAAAATAAACGCCGGTAACAGCATGGCCGTTAATGTCGGTTGTCGCGAATTCCCTGCTGATATTGCCGGGATTTTCGGGATTAAACGCGGCAGAAGAAAGCGAAGGATCGATCTCGACATCCAGCGGCACTGCCTGGCCCCCTTCAAGCTGCCAGTTTATTTTATATATGTTGCCGCTCTTAACAAGGTTGGCATCCTTAAAAATTCCTCTGATGACAAATTCCCTTCGTGCCGACCTGCCGTATGTCGAGCCGTTTACCGGCGTGAGCAGTTCAATTTCCGGAGACGTATCGTCATAGACAAAGTGGATGAGCTTGCGCCGTGAAACGCGGCTTGCCGTATCCTTTTCCCCATCGGGGGTATATTTATTGATGGCCGCGTCTGTCGCCTCGATAACGATGTACTTAACGCCGTCGCCGCCAAATTCCGCATCGGTGAACAGGCCCCGCTCAGAATCGACGCTCTTTACCAGGGGTATGTTAAGGTTCAGGCTGGTGCCAGCGACGGTAATTCCGTTGGCTGCTTTTACAATTATTCCGTTCCGATCCGGTCCCGCCAGGGTAAATTCAGGATCGTTTTCGACATCATAAATATTTATTAAAGCGGGATTCGGGTGGTTGTGGGCAAGCCAGATGCGGAGCGTATCCATTGAAAGATCAAAGCCGTTGTCTTCCAGCACCGCGCCCTGCAGAATAAGGCCGGTCTGTCCGACGACCATTCCTCCGCCCGGACTGACGTTGCTAAAGTACGGCTTGTCTTCTTCCTGCAAAAGGAATATTTCCTGCTGCAGGGACGCGTCGGAAATGTTGCCCGCCGAGTCGACCGCGATAACAAAAAGCCGGTACTCGCCGTCGGGATTGGGGAGGTCTTCCGTGTCAATAAAGATCGTGAAACTGCGCTTTTCCATGTCCACTTCGCCGTACGCCCCGCCGCCGCTGGCGCCGTTCGTGTAACCGCCCGTTCCGTACAGCGCGCCGGGAATGATGTGGACCGTATCTTTTTCGTCGTAACCGGGCAATCCTGCGGGGAAGGCATCGTATTCCGTTACCATCCCGCCGCCAAGGGCGCTATACAGCGAAGGCGAAGTGCCCATTTGAGCTGCGGCCACCGCGCCGTATGATCCGGCGTTGGCGGGCAAAAGCCACCAGCGTATGCCGTCTACCTTAAAGTTGTCGGTGGCGCTTATGGTAAAGCTGATTACCTTGTTTGCCAGCCTTCCCCTGTTCAGATTGTCGCTGCTGGCGGATAGCCGTGGGCCTGCAAGCACCACGTCGTTGAACCGGCGCTCGAACGTATCGATCATCTTGGTCAGCGCGACGGTGGGCGGCTCTTCGTCTACCGAGTACCGCGCGGACAGGCTGGACTGCACCCCGAAACGGTCTTCGAACGTAAGCCGGTAGTCAAACTCGCCGGAGCGGCCCTGCATGTTAATCGTAGCGATAAAGTTGTATTCCCAAATTTTTTGGTTTTCCGGCTTTCTCCGCAGATCGCCTTCGGATACTTCAAACGTAACCTCGTCGGTGATATTGTCCCGTCCTTCAAAAACCTGCATGTCGACTACTTTGATAGGCCCATTTTCGTCCGAAACGGTTCCGTGCAGGTAGACGTTGGTGCTTGCCGATATGTAGATGCTGTTAATCGGCGTTCCCCTGTTTTTGTCGGCAAAGAGGCCCGCCGATTCGGCGGCGGGCGGGCTAGAATCTACGGCGATCCAGAAGCTCTTCGTCGTTGTTGCCGCGCTTGCATGGGCGGCCCTGTCCGGCATTATCAGCTTGATCCGGGGATCGGTGTAGTCGGACACGGAGACGGTTATTTTATACAGGCCGTCGGGCAGGCTGTGGAAGTTGTTTTTAGCTGAATTGGGAGGTATCGGGCTGACTGATTCGGTATCAGGCGCGCCGAACAGGAAATTGTACGCCGGCCGTTTTTTGAGGCTGTCCAGCAGAACGGTCTGGCTTATCGTCCCCCCGCGCCGTTCCTTAACGGCATTCCGGTACACCACGCCGTTTTCGGTCGTGGTCGGCTGGGGCGCGAACGCATTCTTAATCTCTTCCTGGGTCAGGCTGATAATGTGGGCGTCGTCGTCGTAGGCGATGATTTTTCTGTCGTCGTCTACATACGAGCCAACCATGGTAACTGCCACCGAGGAATTCCCCGCATCGGTCGTCCTTGAGTCGCCCAGGTCCAATCCGTCGTCGTCGCTGAGCCGCAGCACCCGGATCGAAGCGCCCGGCCTGAACCGGTTCATTCCCGGCCATGTTTCAAAAGTATTGGGATCGCCGTAATTCGGTTCTGTTATGCGATCTTCTATGGAAAGCCCGAAGTCGATTTTCGGCTTGTCGGATTCGTAGTCAACTTTGAGGGGGAAGCTGTTATGCCCCACGTTAAACGCGTTGTCGCGGGCAAATGCGTATAACAGATACCGTTCCCCATCGGGAAGGATTCTGTCTTTTTCCCAGTCGTCGGGGATAATGTTTCCCTGCGCGTCCTGGGTAAAGTAGATGGGAGAAACCTTGAACAGGCAGGCAGAGTTAAAGATCGGGCCGTCTCGAACGATAATGTTCCTGGCGGGATTGTCCGGGTCCGGCAGGCTCATCGCGCCGGGAACGGTCGAATTGGAAATGGGAAGCCAGGTAACCTCCCTGTCGGCAGGATCGGCCATCCGGGCGATGTAGCTTTCCATAATGTCCCGGTCGTTTTCATGCACAACGACAAAGACCTGCTCGGGGTTATTTGCGTACCCCTCACGGTAAAAGTACGGGGCAGTCGCGTTGCGGAGCCGCGAATCTTCGGGCCGCATGTCGGCGATCATGAACGTCGGCTTAACGACGCCGTTAACGGTGTACACGGGGTTAAGCGGATCAAAGTCGGCAAAGCCGGGATCATCGGCGGCGGGAATGTCGACAAAGCCGCCTTCCATGCCGTTAAGCGTCACCTGCGGCGGCACCCGGTCGATGTAGAGGTCGTACGAAACCGGTTCGGGGATCGGCGTAGACGTTTTGCTGCGGGTAGTTACATAGAGGGTGTAGTGCCCTTCGTCCAGCCTGCCGTCGCTGCCGGGGTGGTCGTCAATGTCTATCCAGTCGCCGTAGCTCGAAGCTTCCAGAGCGGCGGTGTTGATCCTGCCCTTGTCGTTCAGCCAGTCCGGGCCCTGGTAGATCTGCACGGTGGAACGGCCCGCCAACGCGGCATAGGCTTTGGACGTTACCCGCTCGTTGCCCGTGTCGTTGTAGGTAAAGACAAAGCTCCGGGTGCTGGGAGTCATTTCCTGGATGTGGGGATTTTCGAGGCCCCAGTAGATGTACGGCTGGGCAAGTTCGACATAATCGCTATAAAAACCCTGGTACGGCGGTTCGTCCGCCGGGTCCCAGATAAAGCGTCCCTTATAGCCCCCGTCCCTTTCAAAATACACCGATGCGGAGGCGATGCCCCGCGAGTGGCGCGCCCGCAGGCGCAGGGTAAAGGGGCCGTTCTTGGTCGATATGTTCCGGTCGATATACCGGTGGCTGCCTTCCGGGTCTATGTCGTAATCGTTGTACCAGTCAAGGTCGTCATTCCAGCCTTCCGGCGGGGCCTTATCTATGGCTTCCAGCTTCCAGAGGTTCAGCGTGGGGCTTTCTTCCGGAGCGCTCAGGTATACAATAATCAGGCTGCATTCAAGCTGTTCCGCCTCGCTCATCCCTTCCCATTTTTCTTCGTAATAGCTTTGCGGAAAATACGTTTCCGTCGCGGCGATGTCGCGGCTCTGTGCCCGAATCTGGAAAGCGTAAAACCGGTCGGCGACATTGGGAAGGTTGAAAATAAACTGGGCGCTGTGCGGCCCAAGGTCGTTCAGGCTGTCTCCATGGGCGTGGCGGTCGGCAAAAGCCTCCCAGGGAAGCTCCGCTTCCGACGGGGGCTGGCTGTAGGGGAATATTTTTACCCCGTCCGAATTGACCGGCGCGTCTCCGTCGGCATCGCTGTAAATCTGCCAAAAGCGAATCTGCGGGGGGAAAAACCGCTGTATTTCGCCTGTTTCGGGATCTATCTCTTCGGCGCTTCTCTTGTTGATCCCCTCGTTGTCGGTGATAATGCCCGCCATCAGCGTGCTAACTTCCGCCCTGCGCGGATAGAACGGATAGTCGCCGCCCCTGTATTCGTAATTCAGCAGCGTGCTGCCCAGTTCCCCCCGGCTGATCCCCACGTTGATCGGCGGAAGGGCCAGGCTGATAAGCGGCGGATCGTTCTTGATGAAGAAGGCGATTTCGTCGGTTTCCGTCCACTTTCCCACCGAATCGGTAACCTTGAGCCGGATTTTAAAATCGCCGTCGCCAAAGTCGCAGGTGTTAATGTCCAGGTACCATGTCCAGTCGGGCAGCAGCGTTACCGTGTAGTACTCGTAGTAGGGATTGGGTATAAGAGTATGTAACCCGGTTTCCTCGTCAAAGATGGAGAGGTATTCGTCGTGGCTGGTTACTTTTAGTTCCACCTTGTCCAGCTTGTAGTCGTCGTGGGCGGTTCCATGGAACCTCCGTTCGCCGCGTATATGCTCCCCCGCCCCCGGACTTATAAGCGTTACCGTGGGATCGTAGAGGTCTACAACGCCGCCAAGGCCGGCCTTAAACGGCTGCTCGCAGGCGAGCATCGCCAGCAGCAGCGAACCAAGGCACAGCATACGGATAATTTTCTTACTTGCAATCATGGTTTTAACCCTCTTATTCATCGCCGTACCCTCCCTACTTCACATAATACGCGATTCGGAAATAATCCGAGGATAGATAGCCCACCGCCCCGTTCCAGAATTTGTTGTTATTGCCTGTAGTGGGACTGGAATTCCGCGCCGGGAAACACTCCATGCCGGTACGCCCGTTCTCCACAGAATAATCCGTGGGAACGTGCATGGTTTCCCAGCCGGTTATCGACGTACCGAACATGTCGTTAAGGTTTTTGGTATAGTCGGTAGTGTTGCGGTACGCCACCTTTACCCCGTCCTTTGAGTTTGCGTAACCCTCGTCGTGGTACGATATCCAGGGGTTGCCGTTTTCGTCCAGCGAGAGCGTACACCAGCGTCCTACTGCGCCCACATTGTCTACCACCTGCACGGTTACATTGGTAAAGGTTGAGTTGGCGGCGGTATTGTTTGGGGTAATAATGCCGGTGATGTAGACCAGCTTTTTGGTAATTTCGTTCATCGCCGCTATGTGGATGCGGTTAAATGTGTCCGGATTGGTGGCGGCTGTGCCTCTCATATCAATCTTAATACTGACATACGCGCCGGTTCCAAAATGATTCTGGTTGGTCGTCGGGATGACGTTATCTATGACGCGCCAGTTGTTGTTGCTGGCGTTGGAAGCGTTGGCAGTGGTGGGCGCAACATTGTTGCTGATCGCCATTTTTAGCTTTGAGTTGGTCGCATCGTAGTACACGATAACGGGATAGCCCTGACTGGTAACAGCAATAGCGTTGTGATAGCCGGTGTCGGGCAGCCCGGGTTTCGGACGATTGTTACCGGTATTTTTGCGGCCGTCATGGTCATAGATACGGTCAAGGTTTGCGGTATGGGTTATGCGGAAAGCATCGCCGCCGTCCAGGGTAGCGTCTACGTTCCCGGTGTCATATCCAAACTGCGTGCCAGGAGTGATTTTACCATTATCATCATAATTGGGAAGGCGTTCCCAAAATGTACCATTCATCATCTGAAAATTACCCCAGGGAGGATGCCAGACTAGATGTAGGCCATTTCTGGTAGCCGGCCTTGAAACACGTGTCATTGTTCCCGGCATTGGCGCGCGCAATTCAAATTTTTCATTTGCGGGAACTTGAGCTATAGCTGGCGTTTGTGGCTGCGGCCCTAAAGTATAGATCAACTGGTCCCGTGTAACGGTGAATGTGGTATTGATATTACTGTTACTATTTCCAACATGTGTTTCCCGCAAAGCGTCAAATTTAAATTGGTCATGATCGATTACGTCAGTCCACACCATGCTTAGTTTATAATCCCGGGCCTCTGTAGCGTTTCTGCCGTTTCCCTCTGTGAGCGGGCCGTCTTCATCGTCAAAGCCGCCGTCCAGGTTTACCCATGCCCAGGGGGCTGCGGTAAATCTGTTTATAATTCCGGGGTCTTGCCTCCTGTTATGCCGGTACTTTATCGAGCCGTCTTTGCCATCGTAGTAGCTAACATGAATGTGTTCTGCGCCGGAACCAGGCGTATAAACGACAATGTGGGGCCGTGCGAACTGGTTGGTGCTCGCAGGTTCGGTATTCCCCCATTTAAACCGCGTAGAAGAGTTATAGTAGGTTTTTTCCACCAGGTAATGGCCAGTCGCGCCAGAAGTGCCGACTACGTTGCTCGGGAAGTTTGAAATAGCTTCATTTGGATAGCCACCTACACCGCTTTTAAGATTGGAAACGGCGCCGCCCTGTCCCCAGACATACACCCCGCCAAGGTCCCACCATGCCTTGTTTGCCCCCTGCCTGCCAATAAAGCTGGAAACAACCCAAGGATGCGGGGATCGGTTACTGTTTCCGTTAGTTCCGCTGCCGACGCTAAAGTAAATATCGGACATAATAACCGGGTCTACAAAGGCGGCTACACGGCGGGTAGTATTGGAGTTGTTGCTGCTGACGGTGGTACCGTTGTTTTCATCATGACTCGACCAGAGCGTGCCGGTTCTGGGATCCATGCTCATGGAGGGGTTTTGAATAAACTGATTATCGTTGATCTTCCTGAACCGGCCCTGATCCGCGCCGGTATCGCTTGTGGTATTGTTCGACTGCCAGATATGGACACGGGTATAGTCGTCCCAAAGGTCAGAACCTTCGATGGCTGGCGAACGTTCCGTGTTCCAGGGTTGGATGTAGGGCTGTGTGCCTGACAATGGCCGGTCGGAGCCGTTATTGGCTGCCATATAGCTGCCGGCGGTTAGCGTTAGCCTTCCGTCGCCCGTTGTCGCAGCCGCTTGTATGTTTTGGGAAAGAATACGGTAGCGGGCTGCACGGTAGGCATCTGCCGCGTCTTCATTTGCAGGAATATTGCCGTCAACAATGCCATACGTAACCAGGTTCGCGGCAGTCGCGGCACCGGTCCCCCTGTTTGCAGACTCCGGCAGCGAAATAGTGGTAGTAATATCGTCCCCGCCAAGGTTAAAGCCCTTTATTAACGGCGCTTCTGCCCTGGCAAAGATGTACCTGCCCTGCAGCGAGCGGGTGTCGTTGCGGAACTGCGTTTTATTCCGGTGGAATCCGGTAATGTAGGGCCGCAGGTGCATCTCTATGGCGTTGTACTTGTGCATGCCTTCAGGGAAGCCGGGGTTGTGTATCTCGTAGCTGATGCCGGTATTGGTGTGGGCCTCTTCCCGTGTCGCATTTATCGGGCTGCTTTCCTTTCTTGGCTCGGAAGCAACGGTATTGGTGTTCATGTTATACGAAAGGGCGCGGACGGTAACATTGCCCACGACGGTGTCTGCCGGAATCGTTTCGGTGTCCCACATATACGCCCATTCCACGCGGTGGCGGTACAGGTCGATGGTGTCGGTAAAGTACACCTTCCCCGCCGCGCTTGCGGACGGTGTTAAAAGACCGGTTCGCGGCGGCGTGAAATTCGCCGGATTGGCCGGCGTTGCCGGATCGTCGGACTGCACCAAGATGTCGAACGTGCTGCCCCCTATTTGCAGGGCGACCCGCTGGACGCGCTGGTCGTCTTCCACATAGCCTCGCAGTATCACCTGGCCGCTTACCGTGTCATGGGTAAAGAATCCGGCGGGATTTGCCCAGGGCCGTTCAACAGAAGCAGTTGCTGCGCTTGCCGCCCCGCCCATCTGTACACTGGAAAGGCTGTGGTGCCATGCGTTGTATGGCGTAACGGTGTAGCCAATACTTCTTGGCTCTATGTGGCCGGGTTTTACAATACCGGTGAGGTTTACGTTGGTGTTCCACAGGCCGCCCTTGGTGCGGTTACTGTTGGGGCCCTCGCCTATGAACATCGGCGTGAGCGAACGCTGTACGGTCTGCGGCCGGTCCTGCCCTTCGGTCATGGGGTTAAGGTCGTACAACTGGGCAAAGGGCCGCGTTATGTCGTTGTTGTTTATCCGCACGCGGATAAGGGCGAAGTCGCAGAAGAGGTCCTCTTCGGGGCCGTCGGACACTTTAAGTATGAACAGCGAGTGGTGCGGCCTGTTTCCGTCCGCGTCCGCCGCCTGGCCGGGCTGTACGGGGTTAATGCCTTCGGCGGGGGGCCATGCGTTGGTTCCGCCAAAGTCGACGATCCTGGTGCCGTAGGCGGCGCCAAACGCGCTGCTTGCGTAGGCAAATTCGGCGAACTGTACATCTGGATCAACGGTGCCGCCGCCCGCCGCCGGGTATTCAACGTCGTTAATTTGAAGTGCGGCATTAACATTGTTGTGGGTCCTTCTAACATAGTCCTCGGTGTTGGCAAAGGCGCTGTAATAGCCGCTGTTCAGTTCCCAGGCAGAACCAACGCCGCTTACCCTGGGTTTCCACGTATTGTCCTCATCCTGGAACATTCCGTTAACGGCGGCAATAAAGGTATACCCCCGCTGCCAGGGGCCTTCGCCCTCCGCGCCCAAACTGCCCCATGCGATGCTTCCGGGGTTGTCGATGATGTAGACGCGCCCTGCCATAACCTGCCGCAGGCCGTTGTCCGCCAGTTCATTGCTTACTATACTGGCGAGCTTTGCCGCGCCGGAAACATATTCAACGCGGTAATTCCGTTTTTTCTTTGGATCAGGATCCGCCGCGGTCTTTATCCGCATGGCCATCAGGTCGTTGCGGACGTTAAAGTCGATAACGTGGCCAACGTTCAGCGCGTTGGAATGGATGGGGTTGGTAATGCCGCTCTGGTTGTCGTTCAGTCCGGTCACGCCGAATGAATCGCGTATCCTGTCCAGCGGCCACTTGGTTGAGGCATTATTGGGAGGATAGGGATAGCCGTTATGAGGAGCGGGATGGCTGACGTTGCCGGTGAAGGCGTTGGGAGTGTCGCCGGTAAAGACGCTGTTGCCCCGGATGTCGGTGCCAAGCTGTATCCAGTCGATCAGCGGGGCATTGTTCATGATGACCAGCGGTTCTTCGTAGTATTTGGCGTTGCCCGCCTTGTCGAACACCACATAGTGCATCGTTACCGGGCCCGATTCCATGCCGAAGCTGTTGATTTCGACGTACCAGATCATCCCCATGCCGCCGTTGGTAAAGCCCATCGGCAGCCGGTGGCCGTGGTGATCCTGGCGGCCCATCGGATCGTTCCGGTCGATAACGATGGCCCAGCTTCCGCCCGACCCTGCCGCATTGCCGGATTCAATCCCGCCTGCTATGCCCGGTATCAATATCGGCCGGCCCTGCCTGTCGGCAGCCGGAATTACGCCGTCGGTTATCAATTCGTCTGCCCATTGGACATTTGCCGGAACGGCCGGCCATGGCGTAGCCGGCAGCGTAGTAATTCCCGTCACAGATGTCTCGTGCCAGGACAAAAAGTTCCTAGGGCGGACTCCGGCTACTTCTTCGCCAAGCCGCGAGAACCACAGCACCACCCGCGCAACGCCGGACACGTCTCCGGCATCGCCCGCTTCGCCGCCGATGGGAACGGAAACGCCCGCAGGCCGCCGGTTTTGGGTATAGGCGGCGGTGGGGGCATATTCGTCGATGGGCAGGAAGGCGGTGCGCGAGGCGGACAGCGGCGTTGGCCGCGAGATGTCCGAAGCGGTCAGGTACACGGGGAACAGCACCGAAGCTTCCGGCTCTCCGGGGTCGATGCCCATTTTTTCCAATAGTTTTGTCGTGTATACGTCTACGGTAACCTGCCACAGGTAGTAGCGGTCGGCGGTTCGTTCAATTACTTTCGCCGCGCCGATACTCGCCGTAGAGCCGGTGATTACGCTGTACCGCATATAGGCAGGATCGGTAGATGTTTTTCCGGTGAATTCCTGATTCGGGATAACATTCAGCGCATCGTTCCACTCCCATATAATATAGGTACTGGCGGAATTCAGGGTTATTCCTGTCTTGAGTTGCCCCGGATGCGGCTCGGCGCGTACCGCCATGCCGGCAGTACGGGCTGCAACTCCGGCCTTATCCGTTAAGTAGGTCCCGCCGACATCATAGTAAGCGGAATCCAGCAGGTTGTACGCATTGCCGCTGCCGGAAAGGGCGCGGAAAACGCCGTCGCTATATTCCGTTCTGTTCCAGCGGATCGATCCAAGGCCGTTATCGTCTTTTACCGTTATCCGGTACGAGCCGTGCCTTCGCAGGTTGATCTCGTTAACCGAATCCCAGTCTGTTTCCGCAGGGTTAAGCTTGCGGGCTGCCTGTTCGTTTTCAAAGATAGGCGCGCCCGCCACTACCAGCGCGTTAACGGGGAGCGGCCGGCTTACCAGGCCCCGCACGTCCAAATCCCATTTGCCGGTCGCTTCGTCCATCGTAGCGTCTTCGGCGCGCACTTCAATAATAACCTTGCTTGCCCCGCTGCCCACTTTCTTTGAAAGCTCGTCGCGGACGTTAATATCGGCCCACCAGCTTGCGACGGTATTGCCATCGCCGCCCCTGTTTGCCATGTACCAGCCGCCGCTGTCATCATCGTCGCCGGCAGCAAAGCCTCCGCCAATTTCTGCTCTGGTTTTTGCAGTCTGGGTTCCCGTACCTGCCGTCCAGTTGGTCTCGTTCCAGTTGGGAATATCGTTCAGCTCATAGGGCTGCCCGTGATCAGGCTCATCGTCGTTATCGTTTATTACCCTGAACCAAACGTACCTGATCCGCTCGTTGTCCCGCGCCTGGCCCCTGATGCGGATTGGCCCGTTCAGCAGGCGTTCGGCATCCGACGCTTCCGAGCTGGGGTTGGTAATGCTTGTTATGACAGGGCGGTCCCCTTCGGGGTAGAGCCAGTACTGCAACTTTGCGGTGGTAATGTTCCCCGCCGGATCGGCTGCCATTACATGAATCGTAATTAAGCCGATCTCCTCGCCCGGCTCAATCTTCCTGCCGTCATACCGGACATCCGCATAATTTGTAGCGCTGGTATTGCCGGTATCAAATCCGCCAATAACGCCGCCCATTTCGCCCCATTGGACGTATTTGTCTTTATCTTTTGAAAGAATCAAATTCCTCGTGTTGGGTATTCGGATTTCCCAGCTAAAGGTTCCCTGCCGTACTTCGAGCAGAACTTTGCCTTCGCTGTCCTTAAGTTCGTGGTTCCCGCCGCCGCCTTCGTTGTACAGCCATTCGGCGGAATTGGGCGCCGGCGCGGGGGCGTTCCAGTTGGCGTTATTCGTCACAAAGAAAGACACCCGGTCGATAAGGTTGGAATTGTCGCCGGCGTTGCCCCTAAAGTTTACCCTGCCGGTCTGCGCATTACGGAAAATGTTCGGCGGAATTGCCGTATCAGTCGATTGCTGCGGCGGCTGGAAGTTGCTTAGTTCGGGGTCCCTGTTATCCAGGATAAACTGCCGGGTGTCGCCGCTTATCGCCTCCCTGCCCGCCGCGTCAAACACAAAGAGCTGCAGGGTATAGGACTTGGGCGGATCGCCTGGAGCCGCGCCAACCAGATCAAGCGGCGTTCCCGTAGCCGTTCCGTCGCCGGTCATGCGGGGCGATACGGTCAAAGTCCGCTCGGTGTTCCAGGCAAAGCCCGAAAGGGTTCCGTTGGCATCTGTCGTGCCTGCCGGGGCAGTAATCGGGAATCGTCCGACCTTAACATCGCCGTTTGAGTCCAGCACCTCCGCTTCAACCTTTGCGATGGTATTGGCGTCTTTCAGTTCGAACGTAAATTCTACCCTGCCTAAGTCGTTGTTCTTAAAGTACATTCTGTCTGCATCGTTAGGATTAACGGGAGCATAGATAATTTCGGGATAGTCGTTGTCAATAAAGAATATTCTTGACTTATAGCGATCTTCCGTCAGCGGATCCCTCGTATCCAGGGGATTGCCGGTTCCTATCGACCAGTCGGTAACGTACAGGTCCAGTTTGTATTGGCCTTCTTCGTACACCCCCATCGCTTTCAGATCGTTAAAGGCGATTTCCCAGTTAACCGATGTTTCGGCGTTATCTTTGGAGTAGCCGGATGGAAGCGCGCTGGGCCAATAGTCCCTGCCGACAGGATCATCGGGATCGGGCTGTATATCATTCCAGACGGAATTATAGTACCAGGACCACTTGCTTTCCTCATAGTTCCATTTGGCGATGCTGTACCGCACGTCCTGAACCTTTGTATGGTCGCTCGCCGTTCCATTCAGGTCAAAGCCCCTAAGTCCGTCTTCGCTTACCTCAAACACCGACGGCGCAGTTGCGGAAAGGTTCGAGTATTGAACAGCGGGGGGTTCCGTGTCCAGGTTAAAATTCCAGATAAAGGGGCCGGCCCTGCGGCGGGCCTTATCCCGCGCCACCACGCTGATAAAGTGCCGCCTGCCATGATTCGGCGGCGAGCCGCGCAACGCCGCTACGTCCGCTTGAAGAACGGTAAATTCCCATTCGTACAGAGGCGCGCTTCCGGTAACGGTCAGCCGGGGATCGCTGCTCTGGGGGTTATTTACATCCCCGTCGACAACGTATTTGCCGGTGATCGCGTTGTAATCGACGGTAACGGAATAGTTGCTTGCGGAGGCAACATGGGCCTGCTCGATGGTAAACGTCAGCTCGGCAAGGTTATGCTCGTAGACATAGCCTTTCAGGCTGAACGCTTCGGTACCTGGGCCAAACGAGCTGAACACCCGCTCGGTTTCCGACTCAAGGGCGGTGCCGGGCGGCGTTATCAGGAAATTCTCCACCCTGTTCTGCTGTTCCGGGGCCAGGTTTGCCATTTCGCCGGGCGTTGCTGTCCAGCCAAAATATGGATCGGCCCTGTCCAGTATGAACTGTATGCCGTATATGTACGACCAGTTCCCTGCCGAGTCGTCTATTCCGATGTCAATCCTGTTACGGCCGTCAGTAAGGCCGTAGCTGTCGGAAATCTCAATTTTCCATGACGCGGAAGATTCCTTCTGGTCTTTAACGGGATCGGCAATAGGCATGTCTTCCCAGGGCATAGGATCGAGTCTGCCGGTTGAATTGAAACGGTACAGGAATTTTTTAGGCGTTTCCATCCCCGGCGGATCGGCATTAATATCGTCCGCTTTCCAGACGTTGGAAAATTCGTCCTGGAACCTTCCCTCGATAAAGGGCAGATTATTGGATATATTGGAAATAACGGTGGGAGAGTCGGTTCTTTCGTTTTCCCGCTCCAGTTCGGCAATTACCCTTTCGGCGGTAAAGAATGCATACTCGGTCGGCCAGTTTTCGATAACGTCTTTCCAGCTTTGATCCCATGCAAGCCACTTTGCATCGCCCTTGCCGGAGGGCCAGTCGGAGGGCCATGCCGGGCCTTGGGTCGCCCCCGATCCTGAGCCGTTCGGGAAAGCGCCGGGGAGAAGGGGAAGAATGTCGCTGCGGCTGATTGCCCGCGATATGTTGTTGGTAACGATGTCCGGCCCCCGCGTGTCCTTGTAGAACATCCACGAAACCTCGGCGGGTTGGCCGGCCACGTCTACGGCTTTAATGCTGATGCTGTGCGGCCCCTGGGGGGCTGTCTCAAACTGGGCCAGATCGTCCGCCGTTACCGACCAGTAAAAATCTCCATCTGCCGGGGGATTATCGGGATCGTAGCTGAACAGCGTCCGGGTCATCTGCCCGTAGGTAAAGTACACGAATTTTAGGTTTTCTTCGATTACCGTTCCGGTCAAATCGTTGAGCAGGTCTTCCAGCGACGAGTACGTGGGGCGGGTGCCCGAATCGATTGGGTCATAGTTGTCAAACGTAATTACCGGGGGTGTGTCGTCCAGAATAAAGCTGAAATATTCGTTGTCGCCGGGGAATGTTTTTGACTCCGCGCCGATGTAGGTAAACGTAAAACCGGGGAAGTTTTCGGGATTATCACGTTTGTAGGTATCGGGGTTCTTGCCGAAATTGAGGTTGTCCGGCCCCGCGTCCGGCTCGTCGGTTATTCTAATCTGATAATGCTTGGGGCCGTCTTTTTCAAAGTAATTGTTAAAAATCGTTTCCATGCTGCCGCTGGTTTTGGCGGCGTAATCGGCAATATCAAACGCAAAATTAATCGTCTCGGCGGGATTGCGGGTTCCCGGAACATTTATCCAGGCACCCCACGATGTCGGCTCATAGGTGGCGTTCACCGAAGCGGGGAAGCGTATCTGCACGTATGGGTTTTTTGCCGGATCATAGGCATCGCTCATTTTCGCCGGGTCAAAGCGGTCGTCGTCGAACGCCCTGCCGCTTATCGTCAGGCCGCTTCTGCCAACGGCGCTTTCCCTGGAGGAGCCGCTCGGCGGGCTGATGCTGCCGACCAGTTCCGGTATGTCCCTGGCCTGGTTAACAATGAAGGGAGCGCTGCTTGGGATCAATATCCGGGTATCCCCGGTGTTGTAGTTCCCCGCGTTGTCTTCGGCCATGGCGAACAGCACGTACGCCGCCCCGTTCTCGAGCTTTGTTGAATCGATAACAGCCCGGTAGCGCCCGCCGCTCATCGAGTCGGCGTAGCGGAACTGGCCGTCAAAGCCGTCTGCCGGATTAACCAAAGCGTAATTGGTAGGGTTGTCAAAGTCGTCGGGCGGCAGGGTGCCGGCGCGGCGGATCCACCATTTTACCCGGACGCGATCATGGTCGGCCTCTTCCTTGATGCCGTTATCGTCGGAAGCGTTAATGGTAAACAGCACTTTGCCGTGCACCGCGCCATCGCGGTTGTTGTTGAATTCGCCCAGCGAAACGCGGGGGTCCGTGTTGTCTACCTGCACCTCGCGATCTTCGACGGAAGAGCTGCCGACGCTGTCCCATGCTTCAATGCTGAACCGTCTGCCGGAGCTGGTGGTATCAAGGCCGGCCGGGCTGAAGTTGACGTTATCCATGTGCCAGTTGTAGGTGTAGAACCCCTGGGGATCGGGGACGGGATTGGGAAGACCGCCGCCGCCTACAGGCGACCGCACAAGGCTTAGGGAATCGTTGTACAGCATCTTGCTGCCGGTGCTCGGCGTTGGGCTGACAACGTCGGGGGTAAAGGTGATGTACAGCGTTTTTACCTCAAAGCGGCTTCGTACCGTGCCGCTTATGGTAATGGGCAGTTCGCTTTGCAGGGAATTCGGCTGGGGAGATTCTATCTCTATCTCCGGCGTGTCGTTTAACACGGCAAAATGGTAGCTTGCCGCAACCGTTACTTCCGAAGGGTCGTCGCCGGGCTGTTCCTTTCCCGGCGGGCGGTCGATTTTTACCTTGGCGTTTTTGTCGTCGGTAACGGTAAAGTCGATTTTGTACATCCCGTCGCGCAGGGCCAGGCTTGCCGGAGGGTTGGCGATACCGTAGAGCGCCGACGCCATCAGCCGCTGGCTGAGCGTGCCCGACCAGGAAAGGCTGTTGCCGCTAAGAAATTCAAGCTGATCGTTATTGAGCGTTACTTCGTTTTCGGCAGGGCCGTTCAAATCGGTAATGGTTATGGTAATAAATTCCCTGTCCCGCCGCACGCCGTCGTCGTCGGAAATGTGTATCTCAATGCCAGCGCCCATTTCCAGAATGTTGTTCCTGCCGGACTCGCCCCAGTTGCCTTCCCTGGAAATTCTTCCGTCATTGTCGATGTCTCTGGAAACGAATACATGGAGTTTGGAATGGTGGTCGATTAATTCGCCTTCGCCGTTGTCGCCATACAGATCGGGAATGTCAAGCACGGGCTTGTCGCCCTCGTCGTTAACGCGGATCTTCTGCAAAAAATAGCCAAGGTTGTGCACGCCGTCCTGGGCGATGATGTACAGCCACAGGTATTTTCCGTTGTCGTGGGGTTCATACTTCTCCGTAACCGGGTTCCACGCCGTTAGCGGATTATCCCAATCGTTTTTGCCGTCAACCTCGTTGCGGGTGTTGAACTTGAAGTGCGGCAGCAGGTCTTCGCGGTATGCGTCTGCCGGCGGGGGAACGCTCACCGGCATTACCCAGCCGGAAACGGCGCTTTCTTCTATATTATAAAAGAAATCAAGCCCGTCTCTTGAGGGATCGTGCCGGTATTTATTGAGCAGGCTCAGCATGGTGGTTCCGCTGCGGTCGGGATCGGGGGTGGCCGTCTCGACTACCCACTTAACCATCGAGAAACCTTTTGCGGGCGGAGTTATGCCCATGCCCTCCTCGTGCCCCATGATCCCCGAATTGTCGACGCGGCTGATGGCAACCTGGATGTTGCCGTTGACGATGTAGGGATCGTCGAGGCGGGCATCGTCCTGCAAAGCGCCAAAGTCTGTATCCTCCGGATCGATTTCCGATCCGCGCAGCGAAAGTATCCGCACCTTGGGGCCGTCGCCGTCCAGGTAGAGCATGTAGCGCGCGGTGTTCTGAATGCCGCTGTCGGTGTAGACCGTTACCCGCAGGGTGTACGGCTCCGAACTGGGCGTAAAAATATAATCGCCGTAATGATCGTTGTCGCGATCATTTTCTTCCAGATGCCCGTCTGCGGTAAATTCAAAGAGCCTGCCTTCGCCCTGTTCGCCGGGGACCTTGAACTTGCCGTGGTACCCGTGGTGGGCCATTGTCAGATCGTTTCTGGGGTCAACATAGCCTTCTCCGGCCGCGCCATAATCGTCCCACTTGAGGAATCCGGTCCGGCGGGAACTTTCGTGTTCATATTCCAGTATCGCGTGATGTATCGGATTTTCGGAATGGGTCGCCACCACCCGCAGGCGGAAGTCGTTCCTTCCGGAGTGGCCGATGTGGATTTTTCTGCTTGTCGGATCGTTGATGTAGATGTTGGGTTTCGCCAGCAGGACTTCGTTGTTAATGTCGTCGTTGTCCAGCCGAATTATGGGAAGTTCCTCAACGCCGATAAGCGTGAGGGTGATGGGCGTAATGTCGGGATCAAGGGGGTCTTCGTAAATCGTGTCGTAGCCGAGCGGCGGAAAGTAGCCGATTATTTCCGTCTCGTCGCCCACAGGGCGGCGCGGCTTGAGGAATTCGTCAAAGAACGTGTCCGATGTCCGTATCTTAAAACGGTACACCTGTCCCGACGGCAGGGGAATCTGATTCCCCCCTTCCAGCTCGTACTGTATCGCTCGGGTATCCGTTACCGGATCGAGTGGGGCTATGGTGTACTGGTTCAGGTTGAAGATGAACTGCGCGACGCGGACCGGCGCTTCGTTGTAGCGGTTCACATACGATCCCTGCCCCATGGGGTTGTCGTAGCCGGAGAGGAACAGGCTCGCCCAGCCCCAGTTCGGATCATCGTCGGCGGGCTCGCCGCCGGGAAGCTCCTGCGGCCAGAATTTTATTTGGGGATAGCCGGGCTTAAGTCCCTTGCGGTCGGTTATCTGCCCGCGAATTTCCGTGCCGGTTAAAATCTGGTAATCGCCGCCGTGCCCCCGGAAGTGGGGAGAAGTAAGCCTGACATCGGAAGTGTTATTTTTTACGATGTACACCAGCTCGATTGAGTCGGCAAACAAATTGGGATCTCGGGCGCGGAACTGCAATTTTACGATGCCGTCTTCCAGCCCTACCCGGTCTTCAAAAACTTTTCTGAGCGTATCCAGATCGAAGCGCCAGTTTTTTTCCCGCAGGCTATCCGTCGGCTCGAATTCGATGCCTTCGCTGGTCCAGTCCATGATGGGCCGGTCTTCCATTCCGTCTTCCAGGTTAAATATCTTAACCTCTACGCTGGAAAGTTCCCGGTACGCCGTAGCTTTGCCGGTAAATACGGCTATGCCTTTAAGGTACGCGCCGGATACGGGATCTTCTATGGTTATCGTCGGCGGTTCAACGGTAACTTTCCCGCCCATGTTGTTACTTAGCGGATTCTCGCAAGTAAGAAAGAGCACGAGTATGGCGGCAAAAGCCGCAGAGAACCAAATTGTCTTTTTTAAAAAGGTATGCATACTACACCCCCCATGTGTCCTCATGGCGACACTACCCCCATTGTATAACCTAAGCATTAATATAGCACAATAGTTTAGAAATATCTACAATATCGGCACATACCGCCTAACACTTGCAGGCAAAACCACCCCCCCCTGGCGGGCTAAACTTGCCCCACAATGTATTTGCTCAAACCCCGGCGGGGCGGGGGGGGGCGGGCGGGCTGGCAAAAATCTGGAAGAGTCCGACTACGGAGCCACCTGACCACTAATACATGATGCTTAGGGTAACTATCCATAAATCATCTTTAATTAGTGGTCAGGCATTTACTGTACCCTAGTTTTGAAATTTACCCGCTCGTCTCCTTCGTCGGGGAGCTCCAGAAATTTTTTGCCAGCCCGCCGCCTTTGCAATACATGCCGGTCAGTTATTTACCGTGCCTCAAGTAAATAAAATTTACTCGCTCATCTCCTCCAGCGGTGAGACCCATAAATTTTCGCCGCCCCCGCTGCGCCCCCCTCGCTGCCCTCACTCCCTCACTCCTCACTCCCCATTCCACATTCCACATTCCCCTCCCCTCTTCCCCTTTTCTTTTTTCGCCGATAATATGTCATACATAAAACTTAAAAAGGTGAGTATGAGCAAATTTATTCGCGGTATTGGTGTTTTTACGGTGTTTTTAAGCCTCGCTGCGGGGCTTTGGGCAGTGGATTCTCCGGAATGGGGGGCGGACGCGGCGCCGGACCTCTATGCGCCGAACCTGGCGGGACAGGGCGGCTTTTCTACCAGCGCCGGGGGCGCGCCGGCAAGCGCGATTAACCCCGCCCAGGGCGGCGACGCGCAGCGGATAGTCTTCGATATCGGCTTTCTTGGCCTGTACGGCCTGGGAGACGAGAAAAATTCCGGCGTGGCTATTGAAGCGGGAATGTTGTACCCCACCCGTTACGGCGTTTTCGGCGGCTCCCTCCAATATATCGACAGCCCCTTCGACAGCTTTCCCATAAAGCGATCATTTGGCGGCAACCTGAACGCTGCCAAGGAAATATACCCCGGCATGTCGGTCGGCGCAGGGCTGAATTGGGGATTCGGCTCCAATTGGCTGTGGACCCTCGCCGGAGACCTCGGCTTCCGGTGGAACGTCGGCAAAGTCGGCCACCACGAAAACTTTTTTGATAACTTTACCTGGGCATTCGTAATGCGGGGCCTCGGCGTAAGCTGGACTCCGACCTGGCTCACCCCGATGGCGGGCCTTTCCGTAGACCTCCTGCGGATCTACGGCAAAGACGGAAAAAATGACCCCTTCGCCATTATTGGCGCCGCCGATATGAGCTTCCCCTCCCTGCTGTCTTTTAAAGAAATTAACTTTATCTTTAAGGCAGGGCTCAAGTTCGAAATAGCCGAAATTGTTAACGTCTCAATGTCGTGGCCGGGCGGCTCGGGGGTAAACGCCCGCGAACTGGCGAAAGACCGAAGCGGCCTGTTCACGCCGATTCCGTCGGTGGGCATCGGCGTCGACATCGCCCTCCCCTCCAGCGGCAACCGCATAGCCGGCGGACAGCTTCCCGCAGACGGCGACCTGGCGATCGACCTGGCGTTCAAGCCCCTGTACAAGGGCGTTACGGCGATAGGCGCCGGCGCGACATGGAAGGTCGGCATCGCCGACAAAAAACCCCCGTCAATCATCATCGACTACCCCGAAATGATGAACCTTGCAACGGCAAGCGAAAGCCACGACCTGTATCTGCCGGACCACGATCCGGCGGTACACGCGCCGATGTACTTTTCGCCCAACAACGACGGCAAGGCCGATTACCTGGAATTCCCCATCACCATTACCGACGAGCGGTATGTGGAAAGCTGGGTGTGGGAGATAACCGACGAGGACGGCGAGGTTGTCCGCACATTTCGCAACAAGGAACTGCGGCCCGAAACCCAGGGATTCAGAAACTTTTTCGCCCGCCTCTTTGCCATTAAAACACAGGTAGAAGTTCCGCCGACCCTCCGCTGGGACGGCATCGCCGAATCGGGGGAACTTGCCCCGGATGGCAGGTACTTTTTTACCATTACCGCGACGGACGACTCAGGCAACACCGCTGTCAGCGACACATATGTCGCCGTTTTGAAAAACGCCCCGCCGGAGATCAGCATCACGCCGATTGAAGAAGCGCAGCGGGTGTTCGGGCCGGGCGGCACGGGCGGCAGAAGCACCATCACCCTTACGCCGACCGGCTCCTTTGAGGACGCATGGGAAAGCGGGATATACGACAGCTCCGGCGAAATAGTCAGGACGTTTGAAGCCGAGCGGGGAAACCCCTCGCCGAGAATTTGGGACGGCAGAGGCGATAACGGGGCGATAGTGCGGGACGGCGTGTATACCTACCGGATTGGCACCACGGACAGGGCGCAAAATTCCGCCTATGCGGCGATGGGCAACATCGTCATTAACACGATCCGCCCGTCTGTGAGCGTATTTATTGCAGACCCCTGGTTTAGTCCCAACGGCGACGGCATTAAGGACACGGTGATAATGGCCCTGAACGTGCCTTCGCAGGAAGGGGTCATCGGCTGGTCGATGCAAATACGGGACAGGCAGGGAAATGTCCGGCGGACGATTGCCGGAGGGCCGGAAGGCGGGGTTGGCGCGGTTTGGAATACCGCTACCGGGATAGTGCCCGTCCCCGAACGGCTGGAATTCGACGGCATGGATGACAGCCGCAAGATACTTGAGGAAGGGGAGTTTATCGGAGAACTTTCGGTAAGCTACCTTAACGGATTTACCGCCACGGCGCTTTCTCCCTCGTTCTTCCTTGACGTGACCGCTCCCGCTGCGGCGGTGGTTTCGGAATACACGGCGTTTTCCCCCAACTATGGGGGCGTTCAGAGCGAGATGCTGATACGGCAGGAAGGCACGCGGGAACTTTTATGGATCGGCGAGATACGGCGGGCAAACGGCGAACCGGGCGAGCGTCCGGTACGGAGCTTCCGCTTCAGCGGTATCCCGCCCTTTGAACTCAAGTGGGACGGCCAGGGCGAATCGGGCACCTTTGCCGCAGACGGCGAATACGTCTACGAATTGTACTCGACCGATCAGGCCGGCAACACCGGGCGGTCCAACCTCCTGCGCTTCCGCCTGAGCACCGCCGACACGCCGGTGATGATCACCACCGACCACCGGGCATTCGCCCCCGCCGGCAACAGCCCGCGAACCAGCGTCAATATGGTGCCGCAGATACAGGTGCGGGACGGAGTCGTCAGCTACAAGATTGAAGTGCTGAACAGCGCGGGGAATGCGGTGCGTACATTCGAGGGCCGTGGGCTTCCCGCCGCCTCGGTTAGCTGGAACGGCAGGTCCGACGACAACGCCCTTGCGCCGGAAGGCATGTACACGGCAAGGCTTTCCCTCCGCTACGAGCAGGGGAACCAGCCGATCGCCACGTCGCTGCCCTTTGAAGTGGACAACACCCCGCCGGCGGGGACAGCATCCGCGCCGTACACGGCGTTCGCCCCCGGCTCGCGGCGCTCGACCCTTCCGCTGAACGTTGCCACCGAGGCAAACGACGAATGGGAAGCGGCAATTACCGCCGCCAACGGAACCAAAGTGCGTACCTGGAACTGGACCGGCAAAGCCCCGGAACTCAGTTGGGACGGCAGGGACGCGGCGGGCAACTTTGCCGCCGACGGAACCTACCAGTTTGTGCTTGCCTCTGCCGACGCGGCGGGCAACACCGCGCGGTACAGCATACCCGGCATCGCCCTGGACAAGCGCGTCCCGCAGGTGATACTCACCGCGTCTGCGACGGGCATCGCCCCCAAGCCGAATCAGAGCACCGACCTGGTGCGCTTCGGCATTATCTGCCCGCTGCAGGATGGCATTGAAAGCTGGCGGCTGGAGCTGAAAGAACCAGGCGGCGACATATTGAAGCGCTTTGACTCATCTCCGCCCGCCGCCAACGGCCGCGTAGCCCCGCCGCCGGCGAGCATCGGCTGGAACGGCCTGTCCGAAGGGGGCGGCATACGCGAAGGAACGTTCACCCCCGCGCTTACGGTAAGCTACCTCAAGGGAGACCTGGTAGTCGCCGAAGCCGCCCCGATTTTGGTCAACGTTACCGGGCCCCGCCTTACGATGAGCCACCGCCCCGAGTACTTCAGCCCCGACAACGACGGCGTGGACGACGAGCTGTTCATCAGCCTGCGCGCCGTAAGCCCATCGCCCATCGCCACATGGTCTGTGGAAATCCGCGAACCGGAGCCGCCCTATCTGCTATTCTACCGGGTAACCGGCAGGGGCAGCCCCACCGAAACGATACGGTGGGACGGCAGAAGCAACCGTGGCGAACTGGTACAGGCTGCCACCGACTACCCGGTAAAGTTCTCGGCGACAGACAACCTGGGCAACTCCAGCGAGATCGAGTCGAAGATCGGCGTCGACGTGCTGGTAATCCGCGACGGCGACCGCCTGAAAATTCAGGTGCCGTCGATAGTGTTCCGGGAGAACGCCGCCGACTTTAACGGCATACCGGAAGACAGGGTTACCAACAACCGCCGTGTAATCCGCCGCATCGCCGAAATACTCAACAAATTCCGCGATTACAAGATAGTGGTTGAAGGCCACGCAAATCCCGTATTGCTGACCGCGAGGGAAGAGCAGGAAGAGCTGCAGCCCCTCAGCGAAAGGCGCGCCCAGGCAGTAATGAACATGCTGATAGAATTCGGCGTTGCCCGTTCACGCCTCTCGTTCATCGGCATGGGCGGCAAACGCACGGTAGTACAGCACGCCGACCGCGACAACTGGTGGAAAAACCGCCGCGTAGAATTTATTCTAGTAAAGTAATAGGACGGCAAAGCAGAAATGTATGCTTAAAAGGGCAATACAGGAAAACACCCTGTAAGTTTTACTTCGGGGCCCGTCGGAGGCCAAGCGCACTCGTGCTGCTCGCACGGCACGCTTGCCTCCGACACCCGCCGCCGCACATTATCGGGGGATTTTTCTGCCATGTTGCAATAGTCAAACATTTCT
>WRJO01000005.1 GCA_009778545.1 Treponema sp.
TGCCCGGATCGCCGGAAACCCCCTGCGATTTTCTCAGCGAAGTTGAAGCGGCCAGGCTTATCTGGCTGATCATCGACGAGGGCGTTTCCTCGGGTTCGATTTTTGTCAACGCGGGCACGGGCAAGCCTTCGACCCTGGGCGAAATAGAGTCGCTTATCGTGACGCATTTCCCCGACATGGCGATAAAGTACTCCGGCGACAATTCCGACGTGCCACCGCCGATGCGGATAAAAACCGCCAGAAGCGATTACGGCTGGAACGTGCTGCACAGCCTGACCGACGACTTCCCCCAGATAAAAAGCACCATCGCCCCGGCGCGCACCCAGCGGTTCGCAAAGCTCGCCAACATCGGCCGGCTCTTGGTCAGGTTCTTTCGTGGCTCAAAAGGCTTTATCGTGCTGGAATTCATCGCCGCCACGGCGATCCTCCACCTCTTAACCGAAGGGCTGCGGAGCTTTACCTTTTCCACCTGGCTGGACCTGCGCCTTATCTTCGTGGTACTGCTCAGCACCCTGCACGGAACCTTTTCGGGCATCGCATCGGGCATTATCGCCGGCATTATGCTGTTCGTCTCGCTGGGAAACACCGATTGGCGCGTAATCGTGTACAACCCCGAAAACTGGATACCCTTCGCCCTGTACCTCATAATGGGCGTCGCGCTGGGCAGCCGTGCGGACAGGCAGAGGGACAACCAGAAATCCAACGAAGACCGCCTTACCCTTGCCGAACAGACCAACGTCTACCTTGTAGACCTGTACGACGAAGCGGTCAACATAAAAGACAAATACCGCGATCAGATCCTTGGATACAAGGACAACTTCGGCCGCATTTACACCATCGTTAAAAAGCTCAACGCCGAAACCTCGGACCATGTTTTTTCTTCCGCCATCGAGGTGCTGGAAGACGTAATGGAAAACGACACCGTGGCGGTCTATTCCATAACCAGCAACGGCAGTTTTGGCCGCCTTACCGTCTGTTCCAAGGCGTTCTACAGCGAGATAACCCGGTCGATCCGGCTTAGCGACTACCCGCAGATTATGGACAAGGTTGAGCAGAAGGACATCTGGTTTAACCGCGACCTTATCCACGGCTTTCCCTCGTACTGTTCGCCGGTGTACAACGAAGACAAGCTGATAGCCCTGGTGATGATCTGGAAAGCCGGCGTCAACCAGATGACGCTGCATTACAGCAACCTCTTTAAAATTCTCAGCGGGCTGATCCAGGAATCGCTGGTGCGCGCGGTAAAATTCAACGAACTGCAGGAAAGCACCCTGTACTTCCCCGACACGCGGATAATGATGCGGGAGCCGTTCCGGAAAACCTACCGTACCAACATGGCCCTTGCCGAACAGGAAAAGGCGTTTTTCGGCCTTTTGGCCGTGCAGAAAACCAAAGAGGACATCACCGAACAGGACAACCGCATGGAATCGTGCATACGCGAATCCGACATAATAGGCGAGATAAACGCCGAATTGTTCTGCATCATCCTCAAGAACGTTTCCGACGACGATATTGCCGTGCTGGCGGACCGTTTTGAAGCGAAGGGGCTTGTTACCCGCAGGATTACTCCTTCGCAGATGCACGAATTAATGGCCGGGGAAACAGGGTAGATAGTACCATGAACTCGATTGGCGGCCTTTTGTTGCTGATTATCCTGCACGTCTCGCTGTGCGCCCTTTGGTTCTTTTTTGCAAAGAAGCGCGGAAAGGAAATGGGCGTGCTCATGCTCGTCGTGCTGTTCCTTCCGGTAATCGGCATAACAGCGGCGTTTCTATGCACCCGCGCAATCGGGGAAAACCGTGAAACCCCCGTCGCCAGGATGTACCGGATGGTGGAAAAGGACATTATGACGGTTAACGCGGGCAGGCAGGAACTCGATGTCGTCGTGCCGTTTGACGAGGTAATGCTCCTCAGCAACGATCAGTCCCGCCGCGAAGTGATGATGCACATACTCCGCCGCGATCCGTTCCTCTACCTGGAAGTGCTAAAGGCGGCAAAGAGCAGCTCCGACGTGGAGGTGACCCACTACGCCACGACGACAATCATCGAAATTCAGCGGGACCTGGACATCGCCATGCAGTCTGCCGGAGAGGCGTACAGCGAGGACAGCGACGACATCGACTCGGTTAACCGGTACATAAACACACTGTCGTCGTACATCAACACGGGGCTTTTGCTGGAAAACAGGATGCTGCAGCTGCGCGGCGAGCTTTCCGATGTGCTTGAACACAAACTTTCCATTTTTCCCAATTCGCGCAGCGCGCACCTTTTATTGATAGAAAACGCCATTAACCTTGGAAAGCACGAAAGGGCGGCGGAAGTCGCCGCAGGGATGAGGGAAAAATGGCCGACCGACGAAGCGTCCTGGCTCAAGAGCCTGCACGTATATATGGCGTCGGGTAACGCGCAAAAAAAGGCGGACATCGCTTTACAGATAAAAAACGAAATTATTCACTGGTCCCGATCCGGCAGGGAGGAGGCGGAATTTTTATGCGGGGACTAGTACGGCTTATGCATGGGAGGCTTTATGAAAACGACAAAACCAGCTAAAAAAAAGAAAAAGAAAAATTACGCAAATTCGCTGTTGGCAGTAATTCTGCCCCTGGCCGTATTCGGCGCGCTTGGCGTGTTTTTTGCCATTGAGCGCACGGGGCTTACCGTTACCTTAAGCGGCGAAGCGGCAGGCCCGGTATTTCTCCCCGAAGAAATTTTTGTCCCGCGATCGATGCGGACTCCGGAGCTTCGCTGCCTTTTGATCCACAATTCCCAGGAAGAGTACACTGCCGATGTAACGAAAAACATTTCCTTTGTGCTGGATCAGATGAGCGTGGGCACTACCGTGGTGGATGTCGGCAGAACAAGAACGCTGCCCCCGCTGAGCCGGTATAAGACGATGGTCATTGCCTGCGAGGAACTTATCCCCATTCATCTGTATTTGTTTGACATTTTTGAATGGGTGGAAGCCGGCGGCGGGCTGCTATTTGCGATTCCCCCGTCGGAACGGGTGCTCGGCACGGTTTTTAACAAGGAAATGGGCATTGAATACGGCCTGTACGAATACGTCCCCCAGGTAGACGCCTTCCTGGAAACCGACCTGCTTGCCGGAGGCAAGGGGGAACGGATCCGGTGGAGCGAAAAAGGCGATTGGGACAATTACCGTTCCGGCATCGATTTTGTACTTTCCGACACCGCCATCGTGCACATGGTGGCAGAAGGCCCCGTAGGCCCCTCGCCCATGCTCTGGGAAAACAGGTTCGGCAAGGGCAGGATCGTGGTGAACAACAACGACGCGATGGGCGAACGGTGGTCGCGGGGCATCATTGCCGCTGCGTACAGCCTTACCGAAGACGCCGTCGCATGGCCGGTAATTAACGCGTCGATGATATTTATCGACGATTTCCCCTCCCCCATTTCCGAGGGGTACAACGAATTTATCAAAAACGATTTTAACGTGCAGAACGAATACTTTTTTACCCACATCTGGTTCCCCGACATGATGAGCCTGTCGAAAAAATACAGCGTAAAGTATTCCAGCGTCTTTATCGAAACCTACGACGACAACGTCCATCCGCCCTTTGAAACCATTGAAAACACCGAGCGGATGAAGTACTTCGGCTCGCTGTTTTTAACCGAGGGCCACGAGATTGGCCTGCACGGCTACAACCACCAGTCCCTGGCGTTCGACAATTTTGATTACGGCGACGAGCTTGATTACAACAAATGGCAGGACCCGGAACACATCTACCTGGCACTGAGCAATACGATAGGTTTGCAGAAGGATCTTTTTCCCTCCCTGGAGATGCGTACCTACGTCCCCCCATCCAACGTGCTGTCGATGGAAGCGCGGGCGATTTTGCGGAAACAGTTTCCGCAGCTCAACGTTATCTCGGGGCTTTTGGTAGACGGCATTTTTGCTCTGGAAGACGAATTCGGCGTTGCCGAAGACGGCTTTATCGACGTTCCCCGGATATCTTCCGACTATTATCCGCTGGACAAGGCATTAAACGAAGAAGACCCGCTGTTCTGGACCATCCTTAACGAACTGAACCTGCACTTTGTCGTTTCCCACTTTATCCACCCGGACGACGTTATGGACATTGAACGCGGCGCGGAAAAGGGGTGGAAGGGGCTGCTGTCGGCGTTTGACGAATTCCTCGCCTGGCAGAACCAGTTCCCAATCCGCAAGCTCACCGCCCAGGAAGGCGCCGCCGCCGTACAGCGCTTCGACAACATCAATGTCTCCACTACCCTTTCGGAAAACCAAATCGCCCTGGATATCAGCGGCTTATACGACGAAGCATGGCTGCTGGTCCGCATCAACGAAGGAGCCCCAAAGGAAACTGACGGCGGAGAGCTTACCCACATCAGCGACAACCTGTACCTGCTTAAAGCTGAAAAGCCCAATGTCGTGATAAGCCTTGGGCCCAGGGGGCGCAGATAAGCATGAAAGTCTGCCTGCTTCTGGAAGGCTGCTATCCCTACGTCCGGGGCGGCGTATCTTCGTGGACGGACGGCTACATCCGCGCCTTCCCCGAATACGAATTCATCATCTGGACGATCAACTCCGACCGCAAAAACGCCGGAAAATTCAAGTACCAGCTTCCCGACAACGTAACCGAAGTGCAGGAAATTTTCCTTACCGACGCCTTTGCTATGGGCAGGAGCGGACGCGAACGGTTTACCGATGAGGAACTGGAATCGCTGTCCCAGCTTGTCCGCTGCGAAGACCTGGACTGGAAAACGCTGTTTTCCATTTTTGACAGCGGCAAGGTGAACCCCCACGCCTTTCTGAAAAGCGGGACATTTCTGGAAATCCTCAACGAGCTGTGCGCCACCAAATACCAGCACGCCCCCTTTGCCGAGGTATTTTACACGATACGTTCCATGATTCTGCCCCTGCTGCACATTATCACCCAGCCGGTTCCCGAGGCGGATGTATACCACTCCATCGCCACTGGGTACTGCGGCGTGCTGGCGGCGCTTGGTTCGGTCAGGTACAACAAGCCCATGATCATCACCGAGCACGGCATCTACACCCGCGAGCGCGAAGAGGAGATACTCCGCTCCAAATGGACGGTGCCCAACCTTAAGGATCTGTGGATTTCCTTTTTTACCATGCTTTCCCACTGCGCCTATGAATACGCCACCTTTGTAACAAGCCTGTTCGAACACGCCCGCGAAACCCAGGTCCGGCTCGGGTGCGAGGAAGAAAAAACTTCGGTGATCAACAACGGCATCCGCATCCAGCGGTTTGCGAGCGTGATACCGAAAGAGCCGGACGGCTGGATCGACATTGGCGCCGTCGTCCGCATCGCCCCCATCAAGGACATTAAAACGATGATCTACGCGTTCTCCGAACTGAAACATTCGGTAAAGAACACCCGGCTGCACATTTTGGGCGACGTGGACGACGAACAGTACGACGAGGAATGCCACCAGTTGGTGGACTACCTGAAAACCGAAGACATTATCTTTGTCGGAAACACCGACGTGGTCGACTACTTCAAGAAGCTTGATTTTACGATCCTAACCAGCATTTCCGAAGGCCAGCCGCTGGCGGTGCTGGAGTCCATGGCTGCGGGCCTGCCGGTGGTTTCCACCGACGTCGGCTCGTGCCGCGAGCTTTTGGAAGGCGGCCCGGGCGACAAGCTCGGCGCGTGCGGGTTTATCTGCCCGCCGATGGATCCGGGGGCACTGGCCCAGGCGATGAAGCGGATGTGCATCAACGCCGATCGCCGCCGCAGCATGAGCGAGATTGGGAGGGACCGGGTGAACAACGGCTTTGCCCATGAATTTATGATGAAAAAGTACCGCGACTTGTACGACAAACTTGAGACGGAGGAAGCAGTGTAATGGCGGGCATAGGCTTTGAACTTAACAGGCTTTTTAACCGCAAGAGCCTGATCAGCTTTATCGGGGCGTATACCGCTGCGGCGATGGTCTTTACGGGGCCCATGCTCCTGGGAGTGGTGCTGCTCTTTTCCGTGCGGCTGATAAGCGCCATGTCCGGCGCGTCGCTGCACGACCAGGACATTATCGTCGTTATCATTACCTACGCCCTTATCGCCTCGATGCTGGTAAACAACATCTTTTCCACCACCGTTACGCGCTATGTTTCCGACATGCTCTACACGGAAAAGCCCAAGCGGGTAATGCCATCGCTGCACGGCGCGATCACCGTCCAGCTTGGTTTCGGCGCGCTGCTCTACGGGCCGTTCATGTATTTTTCCGGCGCGGGCCCCCTGTACGGGGCTTTGGGTTTCGCCCTGTTCTGCGAGCTTATCGTAGTGTGGAACCTGATAAGCTACATATCGGCGGTAAAGGACTTTGTGCGGATCATTCTGGTCTTTGCCATGGGGGTCGCCTCCGCCATCGCCTCTGCCTTTATTTTGGTCTTTACCAAAATTGACCCCATAGCGGCGATGCTGATCGCCGTATACCTCGGCTACGGGGTAATGGCGCTGGGGTATTACGATGCCCTCAAGCGGTATTTTCCCGAAAACGAAGGCAGGCCCTTTGTCTTTGTCGAATATTTTTTCCGCAACCCCCAGCTTTCCCTTATCGGGCTGTTCCTTTCGATTGGGATGTTTTCCCATTTCGTGATCGTCTGGCTGAGTCCCTTCGGCAAGCCGATAATCGGGCTGCTCCGCAGCGCCCCCATGTACGACGTGCCGGCGCTGTTCGCATTCGTCTCCACGCTGATGACGACGATCAATTTTTCCACCACCACGGAGGTGTTCTTTTACCCCGCCTACAAGAACTATTACGGGCTGTTGAACACCAACGGCTCGCTGCAGGCGATAGAGCTTGCCGAGCGCGACATGCTGATCATCCTGAAGCGCGAGCTTACCTACCTTATCTTCAAGCAGTTTGTCGTTACCCTCCTGGTCAGCACGATCGGCTCGGCGATACTCAGCGAGGCGAGCTTTGCCGGCTTTAACGCCACCACGCGGGGCCTTTTCCGGGTGCTGTGCGTCGGCTACGGCCTGTACGCGTCGGCAAACGGCATACTGATGATCCTGTTCTACTTTGCCAATTACCGCGACGCGCTTGTCTCCACGCTGTTATTCGCAATCGGGACATGCGGCAGCGCCCTGTATTTCCAGTTCAGCGGCGCGACGCTGCCGTTTTACGGTTTCAGCATTATGGGCGGCGCGGTACTCATGTACATTTCGGCGATGTTTTTTCTCTGGAACTACACGCGCCGGCTGCAATACAACATATTTTCCAAACAGCCGCTTCTGGTCATCGAAAAGCATGGCAAGCTGTACCGCGCGCTCGAATGGCTTTGGAAAGATAAGTAAAATGGAGGGGAATAAAAAGTGAGGATGACGCACAGAATCTTGCCGCTGGTAATGTCGGCGGCGCTGGTATTTTCGGGATGCGAGTTTTTTTTGGGAGACAATTTGCCGGACTATGACACTATTGACAATCCGTCGGACGAAGACCCCGTAACGCCTCCCGATGACGGGCCCGTAACCCCGCCGGACGAGACCCCCGCCGACCCTCCGGGCAGAAACCCCGGCAATAACCGGCCGGGCAGAGACCCGGTAACGCCGCCGGACGATCCCCCGGTAACGCCGCCGGTTGATCCCCCCGTAACGCCGCCGGTTGATCCTCCCGTTACGCTGCCGGTCGATCCCGAATTCATTTCTTCGTCGCAATTCACCTTTGTCGAATCCAAAGCCGCCATCGCCAACCCCGAACGGGGGTGGTACAGGGGCTATATGACCAACAGCGCTTCTCAAAGCAGCATGGCAAACGATAAAACCCGGAACAACATTACGCTTGTTTTGTTTGAATCAGATTTCGGCGCGTACAGCGCCAAAGACCTGGACAAAGCAAAGCTCGACGAAATTGATAGGGCATTTACGGCTGCCCGCAATGCGGGAGTGTCGGTTATGTTCCGCGCCGCCTACACGTTCCGGGACAGCGACTACAACAGCAACACCCACCGCGAGCCGACAGATTTTAACCAGATACTGCGCCATGTGGCGCAGCTTAAGGATGTTTTCCACAAAAACGAAGACATTCTATTTAACGTGCAGGCGGGATTCTTCGGCCCATGGGGCGAATGGCACAGTTCGCGCTTCAGCCCTGGCCAGAGAAAGGATGCCGCCGTCGCCACCGAATACCAGATACGGCTTCTCGATGCCCTGCTCGCCGCAGTGCCGCAAAGCGTGACCATCGCCGTGCGGCGGCCGATGTACATCCGCAACTATGCCGGCAGCCTGCCGCTGACCGAATCCCAGGCATTCGGCAATTCGAAACTTGCCCGCCTGGCCTTCCACAACGACGCGCTGATGAGCGATTCGACCGACATGGATACCTATGCCGACAGAAATTACCCCCGCGCCCAGGAGCTTGCGTGGATCAACAACCACACCCGCTACGCGCCGATGGTGGCAGAATCAAACATGGTTTCCAGCTACAACAACGTCCCCACGGCGATAGACCTATTAAACCAGATAAACATCCATTCCCTGAACATCGAATACCACCCCGGCGTTCTGAACAAATGGAAGAGCGCAACATATGGCGGCATGAACGCGCATGACTACATCGGCATGATGATGGGCTACCATTTTGTGCTCAAACGCGCTACCGCCGGTGAAACGGCAAATAACATCATGCGCCTGGACCTGGAGCTGGTCAATTCCGCCTTCGGCCACCTGCTTACGGAAAAGAAGCTGGAACTCGTACTGAAAAACGGCAGCCGCGAATACCGCGCCGTTATCAGCGAGGACCCGCGCCTGTGGAAGAAAAACGAAACAGTCAAGCGGACATGGTATTTCGCCCTGCCTTCCGGCATGAGCGCCGGCCAGTGGGAAGTGCATCTTGGAATGTCCAGCGCCCATGCAAGCCTGGCCGGCAACAGCGCGTATTCTGTCCGCTTCGCCAACGATAACGTCTGGTCTGCCCAGACGGGCCTGAATCGAATCGGCGCCATTCAGCTAAGGGGCGGCGGAACCGGTTCGCAGCTTCGGCAAATCAGATAGGGAGCAACCCATGAATACAATCGCCAGGATTTTCGCGCTGACTGCCATTGCGGCCGGCACATTGTTTTTTCCGTACTGCGCTTCTGCCGGCGGCAGCCATGAACAGGATGTTCTGAACCCCGAGCGGGGCTGGTACATCGCCAGGGAAACCGATGATCTTGACGAATTGAACGAGTTCAGAACAAAGAGGAACGTTACCGTTTTTTTAATGGAAGCCAACCTTACCGGGTTTTTAACCGGCCCGCTCAGTACGGCAAAGCTGAACGAGATTGACCGCGCCTTTGACAGAGCCCGCGCCGCCGGCCTTTCGGTCATTTTCCGCGCCGCCTATACCTATGGCGACGAAGCCGACGACGCGTATGAAAACTACAATAAAAACAAAAACAACAATAAATTTTTTGAGCCCACCGATATTAACATCATTCTGGGCCATGTTGAGCAGCTTGGGAACATTTTCCACAAGCACGAAGACATTCTTTTTAACGTGCAGGCGGGTTTTTTCGGCCCCTGGGGCGAGTGGCACAGTTCGTATTACAGTCCCGGCCAGAACGAACCGATCAGAACCCAATACCAGCGCCAGCTTATCAACAAGCTGCTGGAAGCAGTGCCGCAGAGCGTAACCATAGCGGTCAGGCGGCCCGAATACATCCGGACCGTAGCCGTTGCTGGCAGCAGCAGCGATCCCGTTTCGGCGGAGGAAGCCTTTGGCCCGTCGGCGATAGCCCGCCTTGCCTTCCACAACGACGCGCTGATGAGCGACGACACCGACATGGATACCTACCCCTACGGGAAAAGCCAGCGCGAAGCGGAGCTTCGTTGGGTGCACGGACAGACCCGCTTCACCCCAATGGTGGCGGAAACAAACCTGCCTTCGAACTACAACAACACGAAAAACGCCGTAGAAACGCTGGATACCATCAACATCCAGTTGTTGAACTGCGAATACCATCCAAGGGTTTTGGGCAAGTGGCAGCACTCGAACTACAAAGGAGTCAACGGCTATGATTACATCGGCCTCAGGCTCGGCTACCGCTTTGTTTTAAACCGCGCGGAGCTTTCCCAGCAGGGCGACATCCTGAACCTGGATTTGCAAATAACCAACGAAGGCTTCGGCCATCTGCTTAAAAAAAAGAAATTCGAACTAGTCCTGAAAAACGGCAGCCAGACATACCGGGCTGCCATTAACGAGGACGCGCGGTTTTGGGACAAAGATGTGCCGGTGATCCGGAACTACCGGTTCCGCCTGCCCGCAGAAATACGCGCCGGAAACTGGGATGCCTACCTTGGGCTTTCAAGCGAAAGCCTTCCGACCCGTCCCGAGTACTCTGTGCAATTTATTTTTGCCAACAACGGCAGTTGGGAACCTGTTTTGGGGCTCAACAGAATCGGCAGTGCCGCATTGAGCGCCCTAACCGGCGGCGGCGGCGCCGTTTTTGAGCAGATTGCCGAATAAAGTTGGAATTTCAAGGAAAAAGCGGTATATTTTAAGTGGTTTGGAGGCAATAATGTGTAAGGTGCGCAATTTTTCTCGTTCTGTTGTATTTATTACAACTATTCTCCTGGCATTTTCAACCTGTGTTAATATAACGTCGGGAACCAGCAGCAAAAGAACCAAAGGCTGGCCGCCCAACCCCGTGTTGGAGGAATTTGGCATCCATGGCATGCAGCAGCCGGAAGGCTCTGCGAATATTGAGTATGAAATATCCAAAGGCCGCGAAGGGCTAAGCATTTATTTTCGGGGAACCGAAGCAACTGAAAATGACATTTTCGCCTATTTCAGCAAATGGACGCTGGATTTGGATTCCGGCAACAAAACTTCGTACTTCAGGGGCTATGCCTACGCAGAATTTGACTATAGCCGCAAATCGAAAAGCCAGTACGAACTGCATGTCTTCATGCACCCCGAAGGCAATGAGGGCTGGCCGGAAGGGCACATACTGGAGCAATTCGGGGTACAGGGCATGGATGAGCCGCCTGATACGGCAAACGTAACCTTTATTACCGACAAGGGCGAAAACGGAGAAGATTTCCTGAACATCAGGTTCTACGGGACAGAGGCGACGGAAAAAGCCATTACCGACTATTTCGACAGGGAAAACTGGTTCCTGGAAGTTCCCGAAAGAAACGAATATTCCAGAGGCTCGTCCTATGCGGTCTTTGACACCGCCGACAAACCGTACTATGAAATATACGTTTCGTGGAATCCCGAAGGCGATCCCAACTGGCCGTCTCCCGATGTTTTGGAGGCGTTCGGAATCCGGGGCCTGTTCGCTCCGCCCGCTTCCACGTTCATAACCCATATTATTGATGAAGAAGAGAATCAGCTTACCATAATGTTCTATGGTACCGCCAACACCGAAATTGCCATTAACACCTATTTGAGTTCCTGGATTTATGAGGGTTCTTCCGAACCGGGAGTCTTTGAGTATTTCAAGGGCATTGCCTGGTTTGCCTTTAACACCAACAGCAAGCCGTTCTACCAGATCGATATTTTCAGAAGTATCGACGGCGCTCCCGGCTGGCCTTCCGAATTAGCCCTGCTGCAGTTTGGAATTCAGGACATGTTCTGGATGCCGGAAGGCGAACCGCCGGAAGCGACCGGTGTGCGGCACATGGTCACCGAAGAAGACGTTCTGGACATCCATTTCTACGGAACAACGGCTACCGAAAATGCATTAAAAGCTTTTTTTGCAAATAACAATTTCAGGGAACCCGACCCGAACGAACCGGGCTACACAGCCCCCGAACCCGGCGTTACCGAATACTTCCGGGGCCAAACCTACATATCGTTTGAACCGGCAGAACCATTCTACCAGCTGTTTATCTCGTTCAACATCCAGGGCGAACGGGGCTGGCCCGGCGACGATCTCATCGAACAATACGGATTGCAGGGGCTAACCATACCTGCGGGCGCACTGAACGTTTCGCATAACCTGGAAGGAGACGACCCCGATTCCGGCGACGACCTGGTCATACGGTTCTATGCGTCCAGCGATGCGGCGATTAACAACCTGATTTTCTATTTTGATAATCCCAATAACAACTGGATAAAGCCATATTTAGTTGACCCCAACATACCGGAACCCCCTTACGGCTATTACGAATACGCCAGGGGGTATGCCTATGTTACCTTTAATACAGCCGAACACCCTTATTACGAAATATTCGTTTCATGGAACACTTCGGAATACAAGGAAGGGTGGCCCGATGAAGAGACGATTCTGTCTTACGGCCTCCACGGCATAGCAGAACCGGACGGCGCTACCTATCCGATGCACTCGATCGACATCATAACGGGCGAACTCGCCATACGGTTCTACGGCGGCGATGCGCAGGAACGGGAGATTAGGAATTATTTCGCCACGAACAACTGGACCCTGGAAGAAGCTGCCGGCGGCATTGAATCGTATTCGCGCGGCTATGCATGGGCGGCGTTTGATGCCAGCGGCAAGCCTTCCTACGAAATATTCGTCAGCGTGGAAAAGGGCGAATTTGACGGCTGGCCTTCAGTGTATCCGGCAGGGCATCCGCAGGCGGGCAGAAATATAATATTGGAATACGGGCTGCAGGGGCTTGAAAACGCGCCGATCAAAGCGAATAACATTACTTTTGATATCCGGCTGCAGAAAATTGACGTGCCGCCTGATTCAGAAAATTACCAGGAACACGACCAGCTTACCATCCGGTTCTACGGAGACGCCGACACAGAAGAAGCCTTGCGGAATTACTTCCCCGCCAACAACTGGACTCCCGAAGATTCAATTACGGGCAGCCTTGGCTATGCGCGGGGCATTGCCTTTACCACGTTCTATTTCTCCGACAGGCCGTATTTTGAAATTGACGTTAGCAAGACCATCGGGGATTACACCGGCTGGCCGAACACTGCCATGATGCGGCAGTACGGGCTCCACGGATTCTTTGATCAGGGTACCGGGCCGTCGAATATTTTAATTCCGTCCCACAATCCCGAAGGGCCCGATCAATTCACCATTATTTTTTACGGAACGGAAAATTTTTCCGAGGACAGCATCCTGGGTTATTTTGAAAACCCGGCGAACAACTGGACACTGGTAAGCGACACTAACGGCATCTACGACTTTTTCAGGGGCATTACCTATGTGTCGTTTATTACGACAGGCGCTCCGTTCTACGAGATAGACGTTTCCAGAGATTTGGAAGGAACCGCGGGCTGGCCTTCCGCAGACTTGCTGGATGAATTCTTTATTACCGACATCCTTCAGGGCGACCCCCCGACATTGCCGAGGCCAGACACCAGCGCAATGAACGTCATACACATCCTTGATGGCGACGAGCTTATTATTCAGTTCTATGGCGATGCAACCGACGAATCCGCCATTAAGGCGTATTTCGAATCCGATGCTGACCCATGGGAATCGTTGCCATCGACTGATCCCAATGCCGTGCTCTTTGAATATTACCGCCGCGCTACCTATGTCGCTTTTGATACGGCGAGCAAACCGTACTATGAATTATTCATTTCCAAGAGCGACATAGAAGGGGTACGGGGCTGGCCGCTCAGCACCATAATGGACGCATTCGGCATGCACGGCCTGTACCAGCCTCCGGAAGGGGTACCGATTGATCAGACAAATCCCAGAACCAGTTACGAAATCCTGGACGATACCCTTACCATCCATTTACTCGATAGCCTTAATTGGCAGGCCACGGTAAACGACCTGCTCCAGTACTTCAGAACAACCAACTGGAAGATATACGACGGCGAAGGCGATCCCGATTATGAACCGCCTCCGGCAAATATATATCAGTTCCACCGGGGCATTGCCTTTGTTACGTTTGATTCTTCTTCTGCCGAATATACAATTGACATCAGCCGGACGCTTACCGGCGAACCGGGCTGGCCTAACCAGACCGTTATGGAAAGCTACGGCCTGCACGGCATGACCCGCCCCAGCGGTTCCAACAACATACGCTCCGGCATCGAGGACGGGGACCTCTTTATCCGGTACTACGGAACAACGACGACGGGAAGCCTTATCAGAGAGTATTTCAAAAACAACAACTGGAACGATGAGGGCACCGAAAACGACACAACCGAATATTCCAGGGGCTATGCCTGGGCCGTCTACGACACCTCGGGCGTTCCGTTCTACGAGATATACGTCACCATGAACAATGGTGATTACGATCCATTCTGGCCGCCGCCGAACATTCTGGAAGAATTCGGACTGCAGGGCCTTAACCAGCCGGACGGCGCAACCTTTGTTACCTTCAGCATCGAAGGCGACGACCCGAGTGATCCCGACCTTGCCATACGGTTCTACGGCGGAGACGCGCAGGAACGGGCAATTTTCAGTTACTTTAACAACTCCCTTAACAACTGGAGCAGGCCCGACCCGACCGAACCGGGGTATACGGCGCCGCCTTCCGGCGTGTATGAATATGTCCGGGGCTATGCCTATGTGATATTCGATACCAGGGGCATCCCCTTCTACGAAATTATCGCCTCTACCTCGGCAACAGGCACGCCCGGCTGGCCGTCCGAAGGATTATTGCGGGAATACGGGCTCGACGGCATGTTCTGGACGACCGCCGGCGGTGAGCCGTCCGGCGCGGCATACATTATGCACACGCCTGCCGACGACGGCATTGAAATCGCCTTCTATGGGACGGCGGTAACCGCCGGAGCCGTTAGGGGATATTTTGAAAACGCCGCCAACAACTGGAGCAAGCCCGACGCAAACGAACCCGGATATACCGCCCCGCCCGCCGGCGTGTATGAATACTACCGGGGCTATGCCTATGTTACGTTTGACGCGTCTTCCGATCCGTACTACGAGATAAGCGTGTCGTGGAGCTACCTTGATCCCGAAAATCTGCAAGGCTGGCCCCAGGCTGCAGACCTTCGCAACAAGGGCCTCCACGGAATTGTCCGGCCGGGAGGGGCGCTGTTTATGACCCACAAATACGAGGGCGACAACGCGAACGTTCCGGCGCTTGCCGATCTTGCCATCCGGTTCTACGGAGGGGATGATCAGGAAAATGTCATAAAAGATTATTTTGAAAACGATACCAACAACTGGCAGCCGTTGACCGACGATCCCTCCGATCCGTTCTACGTTCAGCCGGAACCCGGCGTATACCAATACTCCAGGGGCTATGCCTTTGTCTCGTTTAATACCGCCAGCAAGCCCTTCTACGAAATATACGTTTCGTGGAGCATAGACGGCGCCGACGGCTGGCCTTCCCCGGCGGCACTGGAGGCGAACGGCCTGCAGGGCATTTCCCAGCCGACGAACGCGATGCTTGTATCGCACGCCGTGGTTGAAGGCGATCTTGCCATACGGTTCTACGGGGACCATTCCGACTTAGATGCATTGTTATCGGCTTTCGACAGCAGCGCCTGGGAGCCCCAGCCCGATTTCGGCATGAACGGCATGTACGAATACTCCAGGGGTTTGGCCTACGCGGTGCTGGATATGAGCGGCTTCCCATTCTTTGAAATCCTCGTTTCCATGAGCGAAGAGGGCGAGCCGGGATGGCCGTCCGTTGCGACGCTGGAAAAATTCGGCCTGCGCGGGATGTTCTGGCCGGCAAACGGCGAACCTGCCGGCGTTACGCTGGTACGGCACGGCGAGGAAGCCAGCAATCCCGATGATCCCGCCAAGGTAGACCTTGCCATACGGTTCTACGGATCGGCGGTGACGGAAGCCGTCCTGGATGCATATTTCAAAAGCAACAACTGGGAACCGATCAAGGACACTCCCGACACTCCGCTGGCCGATCCGCCGCCGGATGGCGTTTTCTGGTATTCCAGGGGCTATGCCTTTGTTTCGTTTGACACGCGGGGCAAGCCCTTCTACGAAATTTACGCCAGCATGGACATGGAAGGCACGGCGGGATGGCCGTCCCAGACGATCATGACGGAATACGGGCTGCAGGACATTACCCAGCCGCCCAACGCGACATTTATTACCCACAGCAGCAACGCCGCAGACGGGGAACTTACGGTTTGGTTCTACGGCGAGGACGCAACCCAAACCGCCATAGTGAACTATCTGGAAAGCACCAACTGGGAACTCGTGGAAGAGAACCCGGTCGACGGGCTGTATCAGTTCTACCGGGGTTTTGCCTATGTCGCTTTTGACACCAACTCAAAGCCCTTCTACGAAATGTTTGTGTCCGTTTCTTTTGCGGGAACCCAGGGCTGGCCTTCCTCGCCGGAAATTTTATCCGTGTACAAAATAGAAGGGCTTTCCAGGCCGGAAGGCGCGACTCATGTGTACCATGCGGTTGAAGACACCGGCAATCCCGACAAGCCCGGCGACCTTGCCATCCAGTTCTATGGAACTTCTACAACCCTTAAATCGGTGCTGGATTACTTTAGAAGCGCCGGCAACGCCTGGGAAGTTCCCCCTGGCGACCCGACTCCCAATGTCTTTGAATATTCCAACGGCTACCATTTTGCGTCTGTCGATATTTCGGGCGATCCGTTTATCGAGATTTACATCTCCATTAACAACGAGGGAACGCCCGGATGGCCCAGCTATGAATTGCTGAAAGAGTACGGCCTTCACGGAATGTTTGCGACGGCACCAGGAGGATCGTCGTTTGTCAGCCACAACGAAGAAGGCGATGATCCAAACGATCTCGATCTTGTTATACGGTTCTACGGCTCTGCCGGCACGGCGGACGCTGTCCGGGGGTACTTTGACAACCCGGTGAACAACTGGACCTATGACGAAGATTCTGCAGACGGACGCGGATACATGAGGGGCTTTTCCTATGCTTTCTTTAACGACGCAGGCCCCTTCTACGAAATATACGTTGGAATGACTTTTGAAGGCAATGCGGGCCTGCCGGCTGTCCAAACGTGGGAAAGCTTCGAGCTTTCGGGAATACCCTTAACAACCAACAACGCCCAGCATCCGCACCATAGCGTAACAGGCGATCCCGGTTTGCTTGCCGTCCAGTTCTACGGAACCGATGCCACAATAACCGACCTTCTTACGTTCCTCGAAAGGAACGGGTGGGTCCAGGACTCTCACGAGGACCGCGTCTACGGGTATTACAAGAGCGTGTACTATATCTCGTTTGACTATTCGGCAAATCCGTTCTTTGAGATTGAGGTTACGAAAAACGCCGAAGGATACAAGCCCGGCTGGCCGTCGGTCGCCGACATGCAGAGCTACGGTCTGTTCGGGCTGACCGAGCCGGCGGGAACCCGCGACGTGTGGCACCTTCCCATTGACGATGAAACCGTCAGCAACGAAGACTCGCTGTCTATCAGGTTCCAGGGAACTCCGACAACGGCAACGGCGCTGCTGAATTTCTTCACCGCTGCCAACGGCTGGACGCCTGCCTACGGCGACCCCAGTGCCGATCCTCCCGTTCCCGGCCCGGCAGCCAACGTTTACTGGTTCAGCAGAGGCCCCGCCTTTGTGGTGTTCGACGCATCCTCGTCAAGCGGCACCGAGTTTGAACTGTTCGTCTCCATGGACCCGGCAAGCATCGCAGGGTGGCCTTCAACAGGGAATTTGTTGGATTACGGCATTCCTGGAATTGGCAGCTTTATAACCGCCGCGAACGTATGGCACTATATCGACAGCGAAGAAAACCTTACTATCCAGTTCTACGGAGGCACCGCGATCGAAATAGACGTAATGCGGTACTTTGAAAGCAACATGTGGGCAACCGAAGGCCTCTCGCCCGAGTACAACACCTGGGGATTCTACCGGAGAACATTCTATGCGTCGTTTGATCATAACGGCAGGCCCTACTACGAAATTACCGTATCCAAAGTTGTGTCGGAAATAATGGACGGATGGCCTTCCGGCGACATATTGGGAATGTACGAGATCCGCGACATGGTTTGGCCCAACCCCGACCGTTCGCCGCCGGGAGCAATCGATCCCGGTTACTCTATCGGCGATCTTGACGGCGAATTAATAATTGAGTTTGCGGGATCAACAACAACCGAAAATGCCGTAAAGGACTATTTCAGCGGCAGCAACTGGACGCCGATTACCGATCCGCCGCCCTTGCCTGGCATCTTTGCGTACCAGCGCGGCTTTGTCTATGCGGAATTTGATACCAATCTCGTTGTTGGCGATGATCCATACCTGATATTCGTTTCCTGGAGCGCCGAAGAAGCAGACAAACTCGGCTGGCCCGACATGGCTACCCGTATATCGTACGGGCTGGACGACCTTGGCCAGCCGCCGGGGGCGACGAGCATGTACTACGAACTGGTGCCCGCCGACACTACCGGCATCGATCCCACATCCGACTCGATCATCATTAAATTCTTCGGAACAGCCGCTACGGAAACGTTCCTGGATACTTATTTCTCTGCTGCCAACTACTGGTATTTGGAGGATGATGCTAATGGCATATTCGAGTACTCGCGGCACATAGCCTATGTGGTATACGACCCCACAGGCAGCCCTTACTTTGAAATTACCTCATCCATCAGCGAAGCCGAAGGCACGCCGGGCTGGCCCGGTGCGACTACCCTGGCCAATTACGGCTTGCAGGGTTTAAGCTTGCCGGTGGGCGCGGCATTTACAGCCTTTGAAATGACCAGTTCCACGACTACCGAACCCGGTTCGCTCAGAATAATGTTCTATGGAACACCGGCTACAGAGTCTGCGGTACTGGCATATTTCGAGAACAATTTCTGGACTCCCGATACCGCAAGCAACTTGGAAAATCCCGGTACCTATGCGTATTCCCGAGGCCTCTATTGGGTGCACTTTGATCCACTGGAAAGACCGTCTTTCGAAATTAACGCGTACCAGACCGTAACCGGCGGCACTTCTGGTTGGCCTTCGACAACGCTGTTGGATGCATACGGACTGCAATCAATACCGGCACTGTCCGGTACTAACAGCGGAGCGACAACCTTCTGGCATAAAGAAGAAATAGCAACCGATCCGGAAAAAAGCGACACGCTTATGATTACATTTGAACGGAACGGAGCATCAATGACCGCCGAAAACAACATGAGGAATTACTTCAACGGAAACGGCTGGACGCTTGATGATGCGTATGAATATCACAATCCGCCTATTAAACAGGCTTACCATAGGGGTATCGCCTGGGTGGAATTCGAAATTGCAGGGAATACCTTTACCCTTACCGTCTCCCGGACCAGAAAACCCACCGCCGGCTGGCCTACCAACGCCAACTCTAACACCGGGGTATTCGCCTCTTACGGCATGTACAACTTCGTCGCCATGCCGAACTCGGGCGTATCAGGACCGCGGTACGATGCCGGCGAATACGAGCTGAGCGTCGAATTCTACTCGACGGCCACCACATTTGAAACCACGATCCGCAATCATTTTTCAACAGCCAACCGCTGGGTTACGGAAACCAGTCCCGGACCCGGCATATACGAATACTCCAGAGGATATAATTATGTGGTATTCGACACATCTGCCAGGCCCTATTACGAACTGATCATCAGCATTGACGAAGAGACCACACGAGGCTGGCCTTCACCCGCACTGCTGGCGGAATACGGGCTTACCGGATTTGCCGCGCTGCCGAACACTACCCATTTCGGCCTGAGGCACATTGTCGATGAAGACGTTCTGACCATCTGGTTCTTCGGTGCGAACACCCTCTACTCGGGCACCACTGCGGGCACCGTGCGGAATTACTTTAACGCTACCAGCAACGGCTGGACCAACATGACCACCGCCGTAAGCAGCGTCTATTCGTCATCATTCGGCCCCTACTCCGCCACTTTTGATTACTCCAAAACTCCGATGTTCGAACTGTCAATCGACAAGGAAATGGAAGGCGAAGCGGGCTGGCCAACAACGGCCATTATAAACCAACACGGCCTGTACGACTTTAACCTGCCTGCGGGGGCAACGGCATCGTGGCTTGCCGAGGACAATACCCTTGTTATCACCATCAACAGGGGCAGCGCTGCACAGACTACCGTGTCGAATTACCTGTCGAATAACACGTCTTCCGGCTATTTCAGAACGGCAAACGGCTGGGCACGAACCGGATCGGGCAATACCTACACGTACACAAAGGGCGACTACATTGAAGTCGTCGTTACCAGCACCGATCCGTATTATGTCATCGAAGCAACGACATATCTGGAAGGCGGAACCGCCGGATGGCCAGATTCCTCCAGGCTGACAACTTACCGGGTTCCGACTCTGAACACGGCCCTGTCATCGGCGCAGAACGTCCAGTGGATTATCACCGGCACGGGCAACGCCGCCGAACTTGCCATCACGTTCTTCCTGCCCAACGGCTTGTCAACCGTACAGTCGGCTTTAACTTCCAACAGTTGGATCAGGGAAGGGACGGGTTCCGCCCCGTACACATACGGACAGGACGCCAACAACGGATGGCTGGAGCTGACCGATAAAAACCCGTACTTCGAACTGGCGATTTCTTTGCAGTAGGTTTATGGATAAAAGGTGAGGAACATTGGCATGAAAAAAATTCATTTTCCCGTGCTTATCGCGGCGGCAGGCTTATGCATCCTGGCGGGGTGCTATAACTCTCCCAATTACTATGTCAATCCCTCATACTCGCTGGGGAATTTTTTCATCGACGAATACTATGCCAGGCGGGAAACCCTTGTCGGATACCAAGACTATGCAGGACTGGTGGCAAGGGTAACTCCCGCCAACGGCGCCAACTGGATCGACTACTCAAGGGCGATTTGCTGGGACTGGGACATGAAGACGACGGGCTACCACGAGGTGACTGTCACCATGTCGGTGATGATGGAACGACCCAACGCCAACCGGGCCGTTATTTCTGCCTACCGCCCGCCGAGATCAAGGCGCGCTGCCACGGAAATAAACCGGAACGGCCCCGCCAATATCGGCTGGACGGTGCAAAACGGCGAAGACATGTATGAACAGTTCGGCGGCACGGCGCGTGTTGTTCCCGAGGGAAAATGGATAGACCTTACCTTTACCGGCGTTGTGGACATTCCCGAAGGCGGACCAGGGCAGGTGTACATAGACGGCAACAGCGACCACCAGGGGCTAATCAACGCTTCGCTGTACATACGAAATTTTAAAGCGTCGATAAAGCAAACCGACCGCGATCATTACGCCCTTGCCTTTAACGCCGGTCCATCATACGCAACCCACACGGTACTCGACAGGCTTGAAGAGCTGAACGTCAAGGCGACTTTTTTCCTGGTGGGAATGAACATAGACGGACGGAACCCCAAACTCGACCGGTACCTTACGCCGGAAGAACTGGAAGAAGTCATCCAGGACAGGAAGGATGTTATCAAGAGGATACTCGAAGAAGGCCACGAAATCGGCAACCTTTCCTATTCCCACAACTACCTCGGCGGCGGAAGGCTCAACGGAACAGACGGCATCGATACCCACATGAGGCCGGCGGACATTCCGATCCTTTTGGGATACTCGGTATTCCGCTACCCGTTAAGCGAAGACGTGATTTACACCGAAATCGAGGATACCCAGATTGCCATTCAAAAGGCGGTATACGGCGACGACGATTACCGCAGCCATCCCTGGATTTCCCAATACTTCAGGCTGCCCTTCGGCGCCGATCCCCGCAGCGCGGTAAACGCCAGGACGGCAGCCGCCAACCTTGGCCTGCCGGTAATTTCCGTGCGCTCGATAAGCGGCGATATGGGAAAAAACGCCGGAGAAATCGCCGAAGCGGCTGCGGCAGAATCAAAGCCGTGGGGGATCATCAGCTTCGACGAAACCGAAGATGACACCACCTGGCTCGAAGTGCTGGACATCATTGTCCCCAAACTGAAATCCCAGGGCTATGAGTTTATTACCCTTGGCAAAATGGCAGAAAAACGAGGCAAGCCGCTCAGGGCCGGAAGCGTCTACGACAACTTTTCGCCCGATCTGGACTGATTTCGTCCTTCATTCATTCGTTGAAATTTTCCCCGGAATATGGTACTCTTCCTGTATCAAGGAGTACATATGAAAAAATATTTAATACCGGTCTTTTTATGCCTTGCTCTGTCCGTCCTTCCCGCCCAGGGGCCACAGGACATCCAATATACCCAAAGCGCCACAACGACTCCGCCGGCTGCCGTCCCGCTGCTGGACAGCGCCCTTGGCGAACTGGCGGAAAATATCCACAGAAAACTCCTTGACGCAAAAGCCCAGAAAATCTCTGTCGGCCAGTTCAATTACCGGGGATCGGCGCCGCCCCTTTCCGCCTACCTGATAAATCAGCTAACGGGCGAATTGGCAAACAAAGCTGCCAAACCGTATATCATCCTTTCGGGCGGAACCGGCGCGGACTGGACCATTACCGGAGAAATTGTCGACATTGCCGGCAGCGTTATCCGCGTGTATGCCCGCCTTATCCGTTCCGAGGACCGGTCGGTGGAAGCTTCATTCAACTCCGATTTTGAGCGGACTACGGCTATTGCGGGAATGCTTGCCGGTGGCGGATCAGGCAGCAGTTCGGGCGACGGCGGGAGCTCTTCTGCCGTTGACGAATACGAGCCGGACAGTTGGGAAAACCCGGTTGCCTATGAAATTGGCATTGACGAAAATGCGCCGGTAATCAGCCGTTCCATCCAGCCGTCTGGCGACGAGGACTTTTTCCTCCTTGTGCCGGACCGGGATGGCCGGATCATCGTAGAAACCACGGGCAATATCGATACATACATGGAATTCTACGATGCCGACACCCATGATTTGCTGGATGAAGACGACGATTCGGGCAGAAACACCAACGCCCGGATTCGGTACAACGTGCAGGCGGGCAAGCGGTACATCGCCCTGGTGCGGGGGTACAGCGGCAGCACCACGGGCGCATACGGATTCCGCGCCTGGATTCCCGCTCCGAGGGAAGGGCAGACGAGCTGGAATTCCCCGCATCAGTACGAACCGGGCACGAATGAAAGCGCAACTGTTATTAACCGGCGGCTTGAAAGCGGCGATGAGGAATTTTTCCTTCTTGTGCCGGAAAATGAAGGCCGGCTCACCGTCGAAACCACGGGCAATGTCGATACCTATATTGAATTCTACGACGCGGATACCCGCAATTTGCTTGCCGAAGACGACGACTCGGGCAGCCGCGCCAACGCCCGGATACGGTACAGCGCGCAGGCCGGCAAACGCTACATCGCAAAGGTGCGCGGCTACGACAGCGACGATGTAGGCAATTACGGATTCCGCGCGTGGGTGCAGGCAATAGTACGGCTTGCCCCCGACGAATACGAGCCCGACGATGATCCCGCTTCCGCCAAAACAATCGAAATCGGAACGCCACAGCAGCACACCTTCCATTCAGGCGACGACGTAGACTGGGTCAAATTTCAGATAACGCAGAGCGGCCGTTATACGATCAGGGCAAGGGGGGTTAATTCAAACCGGCTGGACACCTACATTGAACTGTTCGACGCCAACCTGAATTCCATCGCCGAAGACGACGACGGAGGCGAAAGCCTCGATTCCCTGCTTTCGCTGCAGTTGGGAAGCGGGCTTTACTATTTAAAGGTATGGTGCCTGGACGACGAACCGGACCAGCCCTATACCATCAGCATTAACGCAGAATAGCAATGGCGGCGCGGGTTTTAAAAAAGGCACTGCCATTCCTCTTGGATTGTCCTGTTTGCCCAAAGGCGGCGGCAGCAATTACAATGAGAAGGCAAAAAAACGATATTCCCTTCAGCCGCATAAAGGAAGGATACACCAAGGGGCCGGGAAAATCAACAACCCGCCGCAAGCGGCTAAACTTGCCCCACAACTTATTTGCACAAACCCTCGCGCTGCCCGCCCCATCGTAAGCGCTAGTTTTTTCTGAGCAGGTCCATGGGCTTGAGTTTTCCGGCGCGGCGGGCGGGGAGCCATGAGGCGGCGACTGAACAGAGGATCGTGAAACAGCCGATAAGGAAGACGGCAAACCAGTCTATTATTACCGGGATGGACTCAAGGTAAAAGCCGGGATCGAGTATTTTTACTTCAGCGCCGCCGCCCAAACCTGAAAAAAAGCTTAACACTTTTTCCAGAAAGCGCAGCACGGGGTTGATAAAGCTGCCCAGCAGCAGCCCGAGCGCAATGCCGATTACCGCGCCGCACAGCCCCGTAAGAAAGCTTCCCCAGATAAAAATGCCGGTAATGCCTTTAGCGCCTGCCCCCGTTACCTTGAGCACGGCGATGTCCCGCTGCCGCTCAATCACCAGCATCATTGTTGCCGAGGAAACATTTACCGCCGCGACGATTACGATCAGCGCCATAATAAATATCAGCATCTGCCGGGTTGACTCGTAGGAACTGTACTGGGAACGCATCAGCTCCTTCCAGGTGTAGACGCTGTAGCCCGCGCCCAGATTCGAATACAGCGCCATTGCCATCTGGTCGGTTTTTCTGTAGGGATCGTCGACTTTCACGATGAGGCTTGACGACTGCAGCTCCGGCGGAAAAATGCGCCGGCCCCCGCCGTCCGTAATGATGCACCAAAGCGCGTCAAGGTCGTGGTAGCCCGACGAAACAATGCCGGAAACGGTAAAGGCCGTTACGCGGGGTATGCCCGTTGTGCCCGCGCCGGTTTGTATGGTCATCAGCCGCACCGTGTCTCCCACTTCCGCGCCGATCGATTCGGCAAGGCTTTCTCCAAGGGCCATCTCCCGATCCGTCTGCAGCCGCGCATCTCCCGCTGCAACGGCAAGGTATTGCACGCCGCCTGAATCTTCCCAGAACGACGGCTCTATGGCGCGGACGCTTGCGCCGGTCCTCCCCTTCTTGCCGACCAGCACACCCATGCTCCGCTGTTCCTGCCACACTCCCCGGATGCCGTCCATTTCCCGTATCCGCTCTGCCGCCATATCAAGCCCCTGCGGATCGATAAAGCTGAACACCTGCAAATGTCCCGTCCCCAGTTCCAGGTAGCGGTCGATAATGCCCCGTATCATGCCGTCTGCGACGATGAGCGTAACGATGATGGGGATTAGGCTCACGGCGATTCCCGCAGCCGCGCCGCGCAGGTAGCGCCCGCCTTCGCGCGCGCGCCCCAGCAGGTAGCGTATCGCAATATAAAATCCGCATCTCCCTTTCATCAGGCGGTACCCGTGCTGCCAATTGCCGCCAGAAGCCCGTTCTCCAGGACATACCGGCGCGAGGCGCGGGCGGCGAGTTTTTCGTCGTGGGTTACCACCAGCAGGGTCTTGCCCCATTTTTCCGCGCCCGCGTAGAGCAGCTCGGTAACCAGGGCGCTGTTGTCCGGGTCGAGGTTCCCCGTCGGCTCGTCGGCGAGGATAAGGTCGGGGTCGTTGACCATCGAGCGGGCTACAGCCACCCGCTGCCGTTCCCCGCCGCTCAGCTGCGAGGGAAAGTGCCCGGCGCGGTCGCCAAGGCGCACATCTGCCAGCAGCGCCCTTGCCCGTTCCAGCGCGCGTTTCTTTTTCATGCCGGCAATGTAGGCGGGCAGCATGACGTTTTCCAGCGCGGTAAAATCTTTCAGCAAATAGTGGAACTGAAAAATAAAGCCAATCTTCCTGCTCCGGTATTCCGACAGCGCCTTTTCCGGCAGGGCGGTAATTTCTTCGCCGCCGACAACGGCCCTGCCCCCGTCGCTGCGGTCGAGCCCGCCCAATATGTTCAGCAGGGTGCTCTTGCCGCTGCCCGAACTTCCGCTAACCGCAGCGGAAAACCCCGTCTGGATCTCAAAGCCAATTCCCCGCAGGATGTGCAGCGACTCGTTTCCCGATACAAAGCTCTTCACTATGCCTTCAGCAATGACCATGTTACTCATACCGCAATACCTCCGCAGGGCGAATCCGGGAAACCTTGCGCGACGCGAACCATGCCGCAAGCAGGGCCGACAAAAAGCCAAACAGGAAAATGATTACCGCTTCGCGGGGTATTATCCTCGTCGGAATTTCCTTGACATAAAACACCGCAGGGGAAAAAAAGGCAAATTTCCCCAGGTAGCCTGCGCCAAAAATGCCCGCGATGCCATTTATAATATAGATAAAGAAATTTACGATGCTTTCAATAACGGTAAAAAAGGCGGAGATGTCCGACGCGACCAGCAGCCCCAAAACAAGGCCGGCTGCGGCACCGGTAAAGCCGACTATCGCCCCGTCAAAGACAAAGATCAGGCGCACCGCGCTCTCGCCTCCGCCAACCGCCCGCAGCAGCCCAATTTCCTCGCGGTGTTCCAGCACCGCCCTTCTCTGCGCCTGAAATATGTTTAGCCCCACCACGATAAAGATAAGGCCGACCAGGATAAACATAAAGAGCTTTTCCGTGCGGAGCGCGCCGAAAAACGAGCGGTTATAGTCGCGCCAGCTTGAAAGCTCCGCTCCTTCCAGCCCCGGTATGGCGGCAAGGCTTTTTCTCGCAAGCTCCAGCGCCTGGCGGTCGTAAAACCGGTTCTTCAGCTTAATGCCCAGGACCGGATCAGCGTCGGAAAAAGCCCTTGCGCTGTCTATGCCGATAAACGCCCAGCTTGTATCGCAATCGTAAAAACCGGTACGGAAAATCCCGGTGACGGTAAAGGACTTCATCCCGCCGTCCGCATCCTGATCGTCAAAGGCGGCGAAAATTGACGGTACCGAGTACAGGGTTATCTCTTCGCCGGTTTTTACGCCGAGGCGGCGGGCAAGTTCCGAACCCAGCAGCGCCGACTGCTCGTCCGCAATGTCAAAAAAACCTTCCAGGAATTCAAGCCGGGAAGCCATGCCCCTGTCATGCATGAACGCGCTTTCCTCAACGCCCCGCACGATAACCGCATGCTGCCCTCCCCGCTCGCCCCTTGTCAGCGCCTGGAATTCGCGGTAAGGAACAACCGCCTCTATTCCCGGCACGGACAAAAGCGCTTCCCCCGCCTGTTCCGTCCGCGAGGCAGGCACAGACCCGGCGCGCAGGTGGTATGAAGAAATCTCCAGAATGCTTTCGATAAAGCTCAGCTGGAAGCCGTTCATCACGGCGATTATTACAACCAGTGCGAATACCCCGACCCCTATTCCCAGGATTGACAGCACCGAAGAAGGCGACTTATTCCGGGGGCGGAAAATATAGCGCGCCGCGATGAACGGTATCCACTTGAACCGCATCAGCGCCGCACCCGTTCTTCGGAAATTTTCCTGCCGTCTTCCCAATACGCCCTAAGCACGGCAATGCCGTTCATGTAGAGCTCTTCCGTTTCCTTATTGCCGTCGATAAGTACCAGCCTTTCAAGCACGCCGTTCCGTATGTCCCGCTGCTCTATCCGCTTCCCTTCGCCGTCATAGCCGTATTCGGTTATCCATTCGTCGTCGCCCTCGGTTTTTTTGACCGAGGAGATCCTGTCTCCCGACCAAATATTGCTGATTACCCACACCGCCTCGTCGTTTCTGTCGATCAGGGTCTGTGTCAATATTCTGCCTCTGGGATCGGTCTCGTATACCATGCGGTAGCCGTCGCCTGCGCGCATCTCGCCGAGAAAGTCCGATCCGGGGACGAGCTTTTCGCTGAGGAAGTTGTCATTGGCAGCCGCGTCCAGCACGCGGTAGGGGAAAAGCAGCCGTACAGGTTCCGCTTTGGAGGATTCATGGAAGGAACGTTCGACATGGCGGAGCGAATAGGAACGGTTGTAGCGGTAGCTGTCCGTGTACAGTTTGCGGTATTCTCCGCCGTCGGAGTCCCATTTTTCCGCCTCGGCCCGCACCAGCGTGCTGCCGTTGTAAAAAAACGTTGTCAATAATTCTTCGCCGTCTTCAAGGTACAGGTAATCCGCTTCAATCTGGCTGTTTTCGCTGTACAGTTCGATAAAGCCCACAGGCCTTACGATGGTTATGCCCGCCCTGGCGGCGGCTGCAATTTCATCAGAATCCGCTGCGGCAGGTTCGCCGCTTCCGTTTTCCGCAAGGGCATTTTCCGCTTCTTGTGCATCATCCTCCGCAGGCTCATCGCCGGACGGCTCTTCTGCCGCTTGTTCAACCTCGACTTCGTCGTACCGGAATACCGCGTTAAGCCTTGTTGCACCTGCATCGTCGCGGAACAGCCACTGCCTGCGGGAAGCCTGGCCGTCTTCATACAGCACCCGAATTTCGATGCCGTATTCGTCGCGGTAAAAAGGAGCCAAAAGCGAATCCAGTTCGTCGGGGCCGACGTAATCGATTACAAGGGCGTATTTGTTGCGGAGGGCGGAAAGGCGCGACGGGGTTTCCTCCAGCGCCATGCCTCCCGCGTTGGAACGGAACCAGCGCGGCGGCCCGGGCGGCATCCATACCGGCAGGGGATATTCCTCGCCATATTCCTCTTCATCGCCGTCTAAAAATTCTCCGTCCATAATATCGCCAGCCGCCAAATCCGGCGGGACGGTTTCGCCTTCGTCCGCCGATTCCTGGGTTATGGCAAGGAACCCGGCGAAGAGCAGCAGGATGGCAAACAGCAGCAGCGGCAGCAGCGTGCCGATTTTTTTAGGCAACACCGGCAAATTCCTGCGCGAAGCTATGGGGATCAAAGGCCTGTATGTCGCCGTATTTTTCACCTGTGCAGATGTACGCTATGGGCAGGCGCAATTCCGAAGCGAGGGAAAACACCACCCCGCCCTTCGCCGTCGAGTCGTACTTGGTGATTATCGCCGCCTGCGGGGCGACCGCTCCGCAGAATATTTCCGCCTGCGCCATGGCGTTCCTTCCGGTTGTCGCGTCCAGCGCAAGGTATTTAATGTACTGCGCCGAAGCGGCTTTTGTTTCCACTATGCGGTCGATTTTGCGAAGCTCTTCTACCAGCGCGGACTTTGTGTGCATCCTTCCGGCGGTGTCGGCAATGACGATGCCGTCCGCCCCGGCAGCCTCGATTGCGTCGTACACCACCGCCGCAGGGTCCCCGCCGTGCTTGTGCGCCACCACCCGCAGCCCAAGCCGCTGGCCGTGTATCTTAAGCTGCTCGATTGCCGCCGCCCGAAACGTGTCTGCGGCGGCGAGTACCGTCTTTCTGCCCTGCTGCTGCAAACCGGCGGCGATTTTTGCGGCGGTGGTGGTTTTTCCCACGCCGTTAACGCCCAATAGCAGTATCACCGCCTGGCCGCCCTCCGGTATGCCGGAGGCCAGCGGCGGCGCAGGAACGGCCTCCAGCATTTCTTCGAGCAGGACGGCAAGCCTGGTGCGGGCTTCTTCCGGCGTGGCGATTTTTTCTTTTTTGCATATGCCGCGCAGCGAATCGGCGGCGGCAAACGCCTCTTTCGCCCCAAGGTCTCCTTCAACCAGCAGGTCGGACAGCTCGTCGAAAAAAGCGTCCGAAACCGCCGGAGCGCCGGTAAAGAACGCCCGTATCCTCTCGGCAAATTTCATTTCTTTGCCCTTTCCTGTCTGGCAATCGGGGTTGCGCCGCTGGCGGCGGTATACACATAGCGCGACATCTGAACAAGTTCATATATTGCCACCGCGCCCAGAACAACCACCGCGCCCGTGCTCACGTAGTACAGCGTCTGCGTAGCGTCATAAAATTCCTGGCTGGAACTTTGGGCAAGGACGGCGTTCCTCCCGGTAAAAATGCCGTTGGTTATCCACGCGGTAATGCCGGCGATCCAGGTGCCGCCCCACGCCCAGTAATGCCTTGTCCGCGCCCTGTTCACCCGCTTCTCCCCAAAAGGGGGGATCTTGGTTCTAAGGGAAATGTCCAGCGATTCTCCGGGCATGTCGGGCGTGATGAATACCACCTTCGCCTCTTCGCCCCCTTTGGTTTCGGTAACGATATACACCAGGCTGTCGATGGGCAGGCGCAGGGTCAGCGGAGGCTCCCCCACATACAGCGCGCCCATGTACAGCAATGGGGGAAAATTGGAAACGGCGCTGACGTTCACATCGGAATATATAAGGGGGCTGAGATTGACCGACACTTCTGCAAGTTCTCCGGCGGCAAGCTCCGTCTCGACGGTCTGCGGAGAATAGCCCTCGGCAGCCACGGCGATGGTTATTTTTCCCGGCGGGTATTCCCTTGTCTGTACCGTCCCCCTTCCGGCATAATTCCGGTTGATGATAACCTGGGATTCGGGAGGTTCCGCCTGCACCATCACCGCCGCCGGCCTGTTGCCGGACAGCACCGAAGTCAGCCGCGCGGCGATTTCTTCCACCGCGCCGCCCGCGTCGTCCAGCGAAAAAATAATGTCGTCTTCGAAAATAAAGGAATGGCTGTACAGCGCGTACAGCTGCAGGCGGATGTAATACCTGCCGTGGAACTCGCGAATCTCCCCGGCAAGGAAAGCGTCGGCCCGCTGGCTCTGGCAGAACCGGTGCTCCCCGCCGGGTTTGGGCGGCACCGGAAAATTGCCGGAAAGGTTGGACTGGCTCAGCCTGAACTCCGGCACGGTGTTGATAAGGGGTTTTTCGGATTCAATTTCGGCAAAGCTTTCCATCAATTTGGCGATATCGTCGTCTATCCTTTTCAGGTTTCTGCGGTACCTCCAGCCCGGCTCGCCCCGGTACAGCAGCAGCGCCCGTTCGTTCTGCTTGTTGGCAATATTCCTGGCGACGGTATTTTTGGACTGCTGCCACGCATAGCCTTCGTAATACGCGTACTCGGGCGAGATGCGGAGGCGGTAGTTAACGGAATCCAGCAATTCTACAAGGTTTCGGATTATTACATCCCCGGCGTTTTTATGGGTGTCCGGCAGACCGGAATTGTCGATGGCGGTAATGCACAGCGACCATTCGTTGTTAATAGCCGTTTTTTCCGCATCGTCGGCCCTGCCTCCGGCAAAAAGGACGTGCGCGGACGGCATGCAGCACAGGGCGCACACCAGGAAAAAACCCTTTAGCTTTGCCATCTACCGGCCCGCCGTGTTTTGCGACCAGGTAAACCGGAGGTACTCTTCGATAAACCCGTCGATATCGCCGTCCATCACCGCCTGTATGTTGCCGACTTCGGTTTTGGTGCGGTAATCCTTTACCAGCGTATAGGGCTGAAAAACATATGACCGTATCTGCATACCCCATGATATGTCTTTTTTCTCCTGATGGAAACGCTCGTTTTCTTTTTCTTTTTCCAGCCGGTAGTGTTCGTACAGGCGGGCCTTGAGCATATCCATCGCTATGGCGCGGTTTTTTATCTGGCTGCGTTCGTTCTGGCAGGCGACAACGATGCCTGTAGGCAGGTGGGTAAAGCGCACGGCGCTGTCGGTCTTGTTGACGTGCTGCCCGCCCGCGCCCCCGGAACGGTAGGTATCCACCCGCAGATCCTCGGGGCGTATCTCCACCTCGATTGAGTCGTCGAGTATGGGAAACAGGTAGGCAGAGGCAAAGGATGTATGCCGCCGGGCGTTTGAGTCGAAGGGGGAGATACGCACCAGCCTGTGAACGCCGCTTTCGCCTTTGAGGTAGCCGAATGCGAAGTCTCCCTCGATTTTGCAGGTGGCGGACTTGATCCCTCCTTCTGCCTCCAGCCGGTCAAGTTCTTCGACAGAAAAGCCCTTCCTTTCCGCCCAGCGCGTGTACATCCGGTAGAGCATCTGGGCCCAGTCGCAGGCCTCGGTTCCCCCAGCCCCAGAATGTACGGTAAGGAAGCAGCCGTTCTTGTCCACCTCTCCTCCCATCATCTCAAAGAGGTTTTGTTTTTCATAACGCACGCAGATGTCTTTCAGGCCGCTTTCAATTCCGGCGCTTTCGCTTTCGTCGGCTGCCTCTGATGCCAGCCCAAAGAGTACCTCGATGTCTTCAATTTCGGCCTTCAGGCTTTTCCATGGTTCGTACCGGTTTTTTAGCCCTTTTAATTCAGACATGGTCTTTTCCGCACAGGCAATATCGTTCCAAAACCCAGTTTCGGCCGTTTTTGCCTCAAGATCGCCTATCCGCTGCCCAAAAGAGTCAAAGCCGCCTCCATGTTTCGTATATTTTCGACTTAATTTCCTTTATGGGGGCGTTTAGTTCGGCAAGCAGCATGGGTTCTCCTCTCTAATATAAGAATAGCAGAAATGTATATCCTAAGCAAGCTGAGAGAAAATCAATCGACAATATTTCACGCAGAGGCGCGGAGGCCGCAGAGGAAGAAGGTAAGAGTTAGGAATATTCATCTTTAATCAATATACTCACATTCAGCATCTTCAGCATTATTATTTAGAAATATCCCAATATTATCTTTTATTGTTTTCCTTTCTGAAGCGGTTAATCTTCTTTGCTGCTCTTCTTCCAGCCTTCTTATTGTGTGTTTTGTTACTTCTGCTATAGCTTTAACTGTTACAATACCGGCATCAACAGTTATTTTTCCGACTTCTGCTATAAATTTTCCATATGTATCAAGGATTTTTTTTGCACCAGCCTCACCTCCAATAAGGTTATAAAACTCTTTAGTAGTTCCTGTTAAAATAACATGTGTATGAAAAACTAATGCCGCGCCTGTTTTCATGACTTCTTCAACCGCTAAAGCAATATGAGCCAATGCAATTCTTGCCGCTTCTCCGAGCATTCTGGTATATTTTTTATTTCCAACTACCTTAATTAAAATAAAAATACCAATAACCGCCGGAATTGCTGGGGGGAAAAAGAATGCCCCAATCAAAAACCAAATAAAAACTATATTTAGTACAATATTGAAAATTATTCTTTTTTTACTTACTTGTTCGATATTTTCTTGTTTAGTTTTCATAGATTCTTTACTCTCTAGTTCTTTACTAGCAGGCTTTTTTTTGGTAACTGATTTTTTGCCTGTAGTCTTTTTATCCACTGCTTTTTTAGCCATACATTAACTCCTATTATCTAAAAGCTGGCCATAAAAATAATCGCTTTACTGTATCCCAAATATTGCGATCCAGGATATCTCTATTACGAAACTCAAGCGTTGCGTATTCCGTATCCCATGCCTGTCTTTTTTTTGTATATTGCCGTTCGTCTGTATTTATAAGAACAATGCCATATAATTTGCCTTTTTCCAGTCTTATTATGGTAGCAGTGTCATTTTTTATACTTCGACTGAGCACCTCAGTTTTCACTTCATCTCCGCCTGAATTCAATTCTGCTACAATTATTTGAGTTATTTCAGTTCCAGTCTTGTTTTCAATGCTAACACTGCAATCCAGAGTATCCCTAAGATAAAAACTGATATTTGCGGATTTCTCATTCCATGCCTGCCTTTTTTTACCAAATCGCAGTTCATCGATATTAATTAGAACAATGTCATAGAATTTCTTTCTTTCCAATTTAATGGTAGTAGAGGCATCATTTTCGATATTTTTCCAAATCTTGTCTTTATTTACCTCTTTACCAGTTTCCGATTCAGTTACATAAATTCTGTTAATTTTGGTTCCAGTATTGTTTTCAATCGTAACTTTGCAGTGCCCTGCTTTACAAGCGGAAATTATCAAACAAATACCAAACATTGATAAAAACAACATCTTTTTCATTGGAATCCTTCCTTTTCCAAATAATTTCAAATAATTATTCTTTTGTCAAGTGTATTATTGAAAAGATTGCTTTAGCGGTTAAGCATATACAGTCCTTTTAGGCAATGTTTGGGTATTTTTCAACTTTTTTGTAATAGTTTTAATGATCCGTATATTTCCAGTACTGTCAGCCCAATTGAATCCACATGGACACATTCGCCAAATACTGGATTCAGAATACTAACCAACTTCCATGAAATATTTGCGTCAAGTAATAATTTCATAATATTTTATACTGATGCCAAAACCCTTACAATTTCTTCACGCCTTGCGGCAAAAGCCAATGCGACTTTTATATGTATTTCTTTTAATAAAGGATAATCATCAAGTATTTCAGAAATTGGTATTCCTTCAGATAACCATTGTAAAATATCACCAATGGTTATTCTTGTACCTTTTATACAAGGCTTTCCAAAACGAATATTCTGATCAATTTCAATATACTTCGTAAGTTCTTCATTTCCCATGTTTATATTATAATATTCTATTTTTTATATTGTCAATATCAAAATACCATTCATTTTGTATAATTTTTCATACATTTTTACCTGTTTTTGCCAATGGCACTTAACGTAAACAGGTAACTGACGATTACGGAAGAAGAAAACCGGCCAATGCCGTGCGGCATAGGGGAAAAATGGGGCATGGAAATGGCCCCGGCACAGGTTTTCCGGCCAGCTTAAGAGGAATAATCAAAAAAACATTAGCAGCAAGAATATGTGGAAGGTTAATTCTGTAAAAAATAATATAAATTCAACAACCTCGTTATGCTAAGTTAGGATTGTTTTCACTTATCTACTCACCTTACGCAAAAGCAATATTTTGAGTGGTCTTCCATTCCCGAAAGGAAATCATGGCTGTCTTCATTGAAGCCAGGTAGATAATTGCTTTCATAGCAAAATGATTAAGCCCTGCTTTTTGCTTGAGCATTTCAAGTTTCACATACGCAAATATGGCGGCAAAAATATGATTGCTTTGTGCTATTCCTGTATGTGCCGGTGAACTTCCTATAGACGTATTCTGTTTCAAACTCTTATGATACTCTTCAACACCCCACCGTTTTTTGTAGAGCGTTCGAAATTGTTCATCCGTTAAGGTTAATTCATTAGTCACCAGAAAGCGTTGCCCGTTGCTTCCGTCTTTGTTTGTAAAGACTTGTTTGCATATTTTCACCGGAAACTCCAGATCTTTTATCCAAACTTTTACAGCCTTCCCTTCCGGTATTTTCAATTGGTCCAACCTTTCGAATGTTCCCTGATTCCTTTTCTTTTCGCTGTCCGTTACTTGCCGGTTGTCTTTAAGTTCAAATATGAATACTTTTTCCCTTTTCGATATAAATCGCATGTTTTCCGCTGATGAATACCATGAATCCGCCAATATATACCTGAATTTGACTTGGTTTTGTATATGCCGTTTTATCATCTCCTGCATCATTTCGTTCTTCGTCACCGGGCTTTTCCGTTTCTTCTCCCCGCTCTTCTCGTCAATATATTCCTCCGTCTTGGCTATGATCCTGAAACCAGTCGGAAGGCGTACTGTTTGCCCGTCGCTCTCACAATGGTAAAAAGCACTCAGCAAATTGATCCCCTTTACCGTATTGTTTTCCGTATGGCTATAATGCCAGCATATTATTTCGTTTTCATCCATGTACGGCTTTTCAACTATCGTGTCGTCAAATATCAGGCACGCATCTTCTTCTTCGTATGCCCTTACAATTGGTTTGACTTTTTTCCATAGTGCTTTTTCATCAAAGTATTCTTTCTTCAAAAATCGGGTTATCCTATCGTGGCTTATATTACCTTCCACTATCGAAGATAATCCCGTTGCCGTTGTCTGTCCGCTGCTGCACAGCAAGTAGTCGCTGTATAAATCAAGTATATCCCTTCCCATACCCTATTATCGGGTTTTTCTTACTTTTGCGTAAGGTGAGTTATCTATTTATTTTTCAATGAAATCTAAAAGTCATTATTGAGAAATAACTTTCCACTTTATGCCAATACGAATCACTGCCAATGTCATTTGTAAGTCAGCTTCGGGCATCCCACCCATTTCTCTGAAAAAGACTAAAAAAAACCTTTCCATTGTAATGCCGAGTTCCCTACAGATTCTACCAAACGCTATAAAATCTCTAGTATTTGAAACAGTTGAAATCACATCATAGAATTCAGCAGGAGACAAAGATGCTCCTTGCCCTCTCATAGAACTATGTTGGAAAATGGGAAGCAAATCTGAAATCTCTATTTGAAGATACTGTGCAATTTGTTCATTGGTTGTAAGACCTAATTCTGTGAAACTACGATTTTCGTATTGGAAAGAAACCTGAGAAAATAAAGAGACAGTAAGGCAAAGAAGAAAAAAGGAAAGAAAAATTAAACGTTTCATAAAACCCCCTAATATTTTTATTCCTGCTCAAACAAGATTAATCCCCCGTAATTTCACGCCCTTTCTTCAGTCCCCCTTTTCAAAATCAGCAAATCAATATCGCTTTTTTCCCGATTATCCCCACGGGCATACGAGCCTATCGGTACGTCCATATCCATACCCACATTATACACCCAAAACCGGTTATCCGCTACCAACTTAGTAGTCCGAACTACGATTTAAACCGAAGCCTCATTTTCTTTGATTTACGCAACTCCTCCCTCTCCCTCTGCGTTCTCTGCGCCTCCGCGCCTCTGCGTGATGAATTTGCCAATTAAATCTCCGCGCCTCTGCGTGATGAATTTTCGAATAAATTCGCATTACTCCGCTGAGGCTTCTACGTTGAGGCGGATGCCCGAAGATCGTCCGAGACTGTCTACTACGGCGAGGTTCCATTGGCCCGGCTCAGGGCCCCAGACCAAACGTTCGCTGGGTTTTGCCCTGCCCAAAAATTGGGCGTTGGCGAACCAGAATAGCTCCCCGGCATCCTGATCCGCCGCAGCCAGCAGAACCATCTGATTGTAACGATCACCTGACCCCAACTCCGGCCGGATAATGTAGTCTGTGTTGGCAAGCGGGGAAATTATCGAAGGGGGAAAACCGCCCCTTTCCGCCGGAGCGTCTGCCGTATCGGGGGGATAGGGCGGCGGCGAAAAACGGGGCAGCCCGGCGGCGGAAAAAACTTCCAGAATGTCCGAAGGCCAGAACTCTCGTACCTCGCTGCGGATATGCGCCCCTTCGGTTTCGTTGCTCCGGTAGCCGCTTCGGGTGTCGATGTATATGCGCCGGTGAATCCGGCAGCGGCTGATCGGGGAAACGCCGGGGATAAAAAAGGTGTCCGCCAACTGCGGGCAGTCGCCGTTGGGAAGGTCGCCGGAGACGGCGCAGACTTCCACGGTCTTTACTTCCTGCGGCAGGGGCTTTTCGGGAAGGAGTTGCGCAGCGGGGGTATCCGCCAGAATCGCGTCGATGATGGCGAAGCCCAGCGCGCCGTTTTGGTCGAGGCCCTCGAACTCTATGGCGTCAATGTGATCGCCGAAACCGGCGGTCGCGAAGCCCTGAACGCCTTGAGCGAAACGCTGAAGCCGGACTTCGCCATAATCGACCACAACCTCCACGGCGAAGTTAACGCCTTCGCGCTTATCGAAGCCATCCGGGCGGCTCCTGATTTCCGCGCCTTGCCCATCGCCGCGATGTTGCCGATCACCGAAAACGATTCCTGGCAAGCGTTGCAGTCCAAAGGCGCCAACGTCTACATCGGCTTGCCGCTGCGCCTGGAAGCCGCCATGTCCACGTTGTCGCGGCTGGTCTTCTCCGAATCCGCCGCCGAATCTTTTCCCGCTTTCGGGGATTCCGACAAAGCCGATGAATCCATACCCGAAGCTCCGGTTGAAACCGCTCCGCCTCTGCGGGTTTTATTGGCGGAAGACAATGTCGTCAACCGACTGGTAGCCTCGCGGATGCTCATCCACCTCGGATGCGAAGTCGAAGTGGCGGTGAACGGGCGCGAAGCCGTAGATAAATCCGCCGCCCGCGACTACGCGGTCATCTTCATGGACTGCCACATGCCGGAAATGGACGGCTATGAAGCCACCCTGGCCATCAGGAAACGCGAACTCGAAGACAAGAGCGGCGGTTGGCCGCGCCGCCAGTTCATCGTCGCCCTGACCGCCAACGCCATCCAGGGCGACCGCGACCGCTGCCTCGCCGTCGGCATGGACGACTACGTTTCCAAACCGCTCTCCATCGACGATCTCCAGGCCGTGTTCATCCGCCACGCCGCCAAGTTCTCACCGGAAAACTAGCGACGCGATTAGAATGACTCATACGAGATAGGCTCGTCATACCCAGCGGAACCGGTTTGTTTACGTAGGAATGGGCATCGAGCCGATTTCCCCGCCCCTACGGTTTTTTCCGCGCTTTTTCGCGGTCGAGTTCAGCCGCGAGGCGGGTTATTTCCAGGCG
>WRJO01000006.1 GCA_009778545.1 Treponema sp.
AGAATTGAATAATGATGCTCTGGGGCAGGATGAAGCGGCGATTGAACTGCGGAAAAAAGCGGCAAGCATCGAGGAAAATATCAAGTCGTTTGAGGAAAACATCCAGCTTGCCGCGGCGCGTATCGGCGAGAACGAAAAAGCCGTGCACAAGGCCGAGGCGGAGATTCACCACATTGAGAAGGAACAGGCCGAATTCGAAAAGCGCCTTGCGCTGATAACCGACGACATTGTCGCCGAACTGGACGCCGGCCTGAAAAAAGCCGGATATTCCGCCGCCGAGCGCCGCAGCATCGAGGCTGATCTGAACGAATGCCTCGGTAGGCTGCGAACGGTTCTTGCCGGAAGGGAAACCCTTATCCGCGACTTTGCCGCCGCCGCAGGGACGGCATCGTCCATGGCTGAGGGCGAACTTGCCCGCATTGCCGGGACTCTGGCAGCGGAGCTTGCCGCCGCCTTGGAAGAAGCGGAAAAGGCCATTGCCCTGTTTGCAAACTACCGCAGCCATTCGCCGCTGTTTCTCGACGAGTTTCTCGCGCCGGAGGGGATCATCACCAGGAAGCGCGAGCTTGACGCGAATATCCGCAGTGCGAAAGACGGCATAGAAGAACGCCGCAAACGGATCAGGGATTTGCGCAGCGATACTGCCGCCCTGACCGCGAAAACCAACGAATACCGCGCCACGCTGGAAGACCTGCGGATAAACCGCGCCCACATCAACGCCCAGGCAAAGTCTGCCGAGGAACAGGCAAAGCTGATTCGGCGCGAGCTTGCCGGCCAGGAATCGATGCTGAAAAATATCCGCGACGAACTGGTGCTGGACCGTAAGCGGCTTGAAGACATAGACGGGCGCATCGCCGGAACCCACGACGAAATCGCCGCAATCGATCAACAGACGATAGCCCTGAATAAGGAACTGGAAGTTCTTGAAAAGGACATTATTAAGCGGAACAGCGATGTCACGGGCAAGCAGGCGGTAATCAAAAAGCGCACGGCGGAACTGGAGAAGGTGCAGGAAGCCCTGGACAAGATTCACCTGGAACTGGTGCAGTCGGAAACAGAGATAAAAAACATCCAGGACAATTTCCGCGAAACCCATTCCCGCGATCTGATGGAGTTCGAGGAGCGGATATTTACCATTACCGCGCAGAGCGCCGATCTGCGGGAAAAACTCGCTGCGGCGCGGGCGCAGCGGAACGACCTTGGCTCGGTAAACCTTATGGCGCCGGAAGAATTTACCGAGACAAAGGAACGCTATGAATTCCTCAGTAACCAGCTTGCCGACCTTGAAAAGGCCCGTAAAGACCTTGAAGACTTAACCGCCGAGATACGCACCGAATCTTCGGAACTGTTTATTAAAACCTACAACCGCATTAAAAAGAATTTTCACAACATGTTCCGCCGTCTTTTCGGCGGGGGCCGGGCGGAATTGCAGCTTTCCGACAACAACCATGTGCTTGAGTCGGGCATAGAGATCTTCGCCCAGCCGCCCGGCAAAAAGCTGGAGCACATCTCCCTGCTTTCCGGCGGCGAGCGCTCCATGACCGCCGTAGCCCTGCTCTTTGCCACCTACATGGTAAAGCCCAGCCCCTTCTGCCTGCTGGACGAAATTGACGCGGCGCTGGACGAGGCGAACGTCGGCCGTTTTGTGCAGCTTTTGCGGGAATTCGGCGGGACCAGCCAGTTCATCGTCATCACCCATAACAAGAAAACCATCGCCGGCGCGGCCACCCTGCTCGGCGTTACAATGGAAGAATCCGGCGTTACCAAACTTATCTCCGTGCGGCTGGAACACGAAGAAATTGCCCTTGCCGACGACCTGTCCCAGCACGAATTTTGGGAAGAGGGCGGCAGTTTAGATGAAGAGGAAGTGGAAATCGAAGAGGGCCATCAGCTTCCCCCCGGAGTAGACGACCCTGCCAAGGTCAGCGAAGCGCAGCTCCGCCCAATTCGCTCCGCCTCCACAGCCAGCGAGTAATTTATTGACAGGACTTGCGCGGGATGGTAATGTTGTGACTGAAGCCCGGTAGAAGTCGCTGGCCGTTTTTTGGGCGATTAACTCAGTGGCGAGAGTACTACCTTCACACGGTAGGAGTCACTGGTTCGAATCCAGTATCGCCCAAAAAACGGCTTTTGTTTTCAGGCTACCTTCACACGGTAGGATGGTTTCTGCCGTGCAAAACGCGATACGTTGAGCGTTTTGCGCGGATTGTCTGCGAAGGGGTACATACCCCGCCCTTCAAGGCGATAAAAGGGTATGTACCCCGAGACAAATACCTTACCAAAACAACATACCCCATCCCTTCAGGGTGGAGGTATGTTGATTGCGGAAAGGAATCATCAGTTCGAATCCAGTATCGCCCATCAACTGGCTTTCATTCAGGCTGCCAGGTGACCCTGCGGTATTATATCTTTCATTGCAAAGCAAACGTCACCAAAATATTCGTGGTTATTTCCAATTCTCCTGTCGGCACTATTGTTGAACCGGCATCGCGAGCCATTTCTACAGATGCTAGCTGATTGGTGAACTTATTGCTTATTGGGGAATTTTGCTGAAACCCCTCATCTGATACGCTTAATACTCTTGATATTGTGAGGTTTGAAAGTTCAGCATATTGATTGGCTTTTTCGACTGCTTTTTGAAATGCAAGTTCACGGGATTTGAAAAAATATTCAGTGTTATTTTTTACACTAAAATTAACTTGATTCAATTCTATTCCGTTAATCCCGATAAGTTGATCTATTATTCTGGAAACCTTCTCATTTTCATTGTCTTCATTGATATTTTCAATAGAAAAGACCAGTTTTTGTTCAGCCCGTTGTCCAACTAAAATACGCCTGTTTGTATATTCATATTCCGAACGAAACGTCAACGAAGCGGTAGCTATATTTTTATCCTCAATATCTTCATCTTTTAATATTGACATAGCTTGCTTAACCATTCTGCTAACTGTTTCTTGTGCTGTTCTGGTTGTTTGGGCCACATTACTTAATGTGATACTCATTTGAATCACATCAGGCTGAACTAAAACCGTGCCTGTGCCAAAAACCGATATGGTGCTTTGATTTTGCGGGATATTATCTTTGCCGCAACTTGATAATAAAGAAACGGTTGACATTAAAATCAATGCCCAAAAATGCTTTGGCTCTATTGAATGAAATTTCATAATATTACCTCTCGTAAACTTATCCTATACCATTTGGGGGTATTTGTAAAGGTTGTCTCTGTTCTAAAAGCGGCGCATTAGTTATTAATTATTGAAACCGCTGTATTTTTGTATTGTTACTTGACAGAACTTACTTGGAGTGGTAATGTTTTGACTGAAGCACTACAGTGTCGCACGAAAGGATGGTTTCTACCGTGCAAAACGCGATATGTTGAGCGTTTTACGCGGATTGTCTGCGAAGAGGTGCATACACCGCCCATCAACTGGCTTCTGTTAATTCTATGGAGGTAACTTATGTCTCGTAATTCATTTGTTATCGTTGCTAATACTCAGATTGAAATGGAAGTTGGGCAAACGCTCTTGCATATTATTGGCAAAAGCGGGAAGTATAAAGCAGTACTTTGGGATACAAAAGTTTATCGAGATAATATCACTAACCTTACCTCGAATGAAAAGATAATACACATCGGAGTAAATGAATATTCTTCCCGAAGCCTGGATTCCATTGAATGGAAGTTCGATAAACTGAGTATGCGTTATGGCTGGATAGGATCTACGGCTATTCTTGAAGTGAAAAACGAAGGCCGGACAAAAGACGGAATAAAAGAATTTAAGAATATGTGTTCGCAGCGAAAAAAAGAAATTGAAGAATGGGAAAAATCAAAAAATTCACTGAACACTTCAAATATTTTTTATGTTTTAGGAGGACTTTTAGGTTTTATTTTTCCGCCTGCTTGGTTCATTGGCCTTGGTATTGCCAGTTATCTTCGGGGTTATTACGGTATTGAAGCCTTTAATGCTGGTAAAAAATTAAATACTAAATTGCTGAAAATGGAATATAATTACCTGGTAACGGAATTTTTAATCAAAGACCTGGATGCTTTTATGGGCGCTGCCAAAAATGAGGAGCAATAAAACTTTTTCTGACGGGTATAATATTTTTTTTGATGCTGTTGGCGGACAGAAAGCATACCGGGGTGCAGGCTATGTACAATCTGTTCAATCAGAAATAGCAAAGCATGAACAACATATAAATGCTTACGATGGAAAAAAGCAAATTCCCGGTATATTAAAAGGCGACATTGCGGAATGGTGGCATTCAGATACTCTTAATATTAACTCGGTAATCAAAGATACCCCTGATCGTACCTATGTAAATACAGCAGAAAGAAATAAATTGGGATCGGTCGATATAAGAACCAATTTCGGAAAAGATATTGGTTCAAAGTACGGTGCAAGCGGAGCTAAAACCGCACAAGAACAGGCAATATCAAATATGGAAAAGTTTAAAAGATTTCAAACACGCAATCCTTCGGCAACCCTTGAAGATTATAATAAAATTAATAAAATAAATATCAACGACAGCAATAAACACGATCCCTTATATGAAGGCCAGGAAAGGCTGGTACCTGCAGACCAATTGGAAGAAGCGGCAGAATTTTTAAAACGCCGAATAGCAAGAAATTCCGTGAGCCATCCTGAATTGGTTAAAAAGGATTTGGAAACACTGGATCGGTTAACCGACAGAATAAAAAGCGGCAGAGGAGTAGGGTCCGACCCCCTGACAAAATCGGATGCAGAAGAAATTGCCCGACTGGGTAAAATGGGTGAGTATAAGGCAAGTGATTTTGGAATTTCTGAAGAAGAAAAAATAAGATTTCAAAATATAATGCAGCAGTCCCTGAAAGCGGGACTCTCGGCAGTTACCATATCCATGGTTCTGCGGTTGGCACCGGATTTATTCAAGCTGCTGCAAAAAGTAATTCAGGATGAGGAGATTGAAGCTAAAGATTTTATAAAGCTTGGTTCCTCCGCTGTAATGGGAGGGGCGGAGGGCTTTGTACGCGGCGGAATAGCGGCGGGTATAACCATAGCCTGCAAGAGCGGCAAGCTGGGATCCTTTTTAAAATCCGCCGACCCGACAATTATAGGATTAGTAACAGTACTGACACTCAATGCAATAAAAAACAGCATAAGAGTAGCGCGGAAGGAAATGACCAGCCGGGAATTTGCCAATGCCTGTATGAAGGATCTTTTTGTATCAACCGCTTCACTCGCGTTAGGCGGGGCAGCCCAAAGCTTTATTCATATTCCTGTTTTTGGATATATGCTGGGAAGTTTTGTCGGTTCAATTGCCGCCTCTTTTATTTATGATACCGCCTATAAAAAAGCCTTGTCGTTCTGCTGTGATACAGGATTTACTTTTTTTGGCCTGGTAGATCAGAATTATACATTGCCCGATGAAATTATTCGTGAAATAGGACTTGATGTATTTGAATTTGACAAATTCGAATTTGATGAATATGAGTTTGATGAGAATAAATTTGATAAGTATGAATTTGATGAGTATGAGTTTGACAAATTTAATGAGGAATCATCAGATCAGGGCAGACTTAATATAACCATTCTCCGAAGAGGAGTAATAGGTATAAACAAAATAGGTTATGTGTAAGCGTACCGCTGCCAACCGGTAATGTTCAGCACTTTTTCATAATACTTTGTATGTTTACGAATCCGTACCAACCGTCTCCTTGCTTTTGGGGAAAACCAGGTTCAGGATTATGCCGACGACGGTGGCAAGGGCAACGCCGGCAAGTTCAAATTGAAGGTCTCCGGTGATTTTAAAGGCGAGCTTGCCGCCGCCTATGCCGATAACCAGGATTACCGAAGTGATGGTGAGGTTGCGCTTTTCACGGTAGTCAACGCCGCTTTCAACAATGGTGCGAAGGCCGCTGGAGGCGATAATGCCGAAGAGCAGCATGGATATGCCGCCAAGGACAGGCGTGGGAATGGTGCGGATTAGCGCGCCGAACTTTCTGAAAAACGAAAGCAGTACCGCTATCAGCGCGGCTCCGCCGATGACCCAAACCGAATAAACGCGGGTTATCGCCATAACGCCGATGTTTTCGCCGTATGTGGTATTGGGCGGCCCGCCCCACAGCGCGGCCCAGGAAGTGGCAAGCCCGTCGCCGACAAGGGTACGGTGCAGGCCGGGGTTCTTATAAAAATCCTGGCCGACAACTTTGCTTGTTACCAGCGTGTCGCCCAAATGCTCGCAGATCGTCGCAAGCGAAACTATCACAAACGTTAAAATCGGCACAAAGCTGAAACTGGGAATTTGGAAACCGGGCATCCCCAGCCAGGGGGCATCCCTGACTATCTGAAAATCAATAAGGGCATACGCAGGAAAAAAGAACCCCATTATCAGGGTAAAGAAGTACCCGGCAAGCATACCGATCAGAATCGGTATGGTGCTGAAAAAGCCTTTCAGGAAAATGTTAGACGCGACCGTAACGCACAGCGTTACCGCGGCGATGGATAGGTAAACCAAGCTGTAGTTTCCATCCGAGTCGTTCATCGCCATGTTAATGGCGACCGGGGCCAGCACAAGGCCGATAACCATGATCACCGAACCGATGACCACGGGGGGCAGGGCAATGTCCAGCCAATTTTTTCCGGCAAAGCGAATAATGATCCCGACAAAACAGTAGAAAAGGCCCGCCGCTATTGCGCCGCCCAGAGCATACGAAAGCCCGTGGCTTGCCGTAATTCCGATTAGGGGAGGAATAAATGCAAAGGAAGAACCCAAAAACGCGGGAACCTTTGCACCGGTACAGAGGATGTAGATCAGCGTGCCGGTTCCTGCGGTAAAGAGCGCGGCCGCCGGATCCAGGCCCGTCAAAATGGGGACCAGGATGGTCGCTCCGAACATCGCGAACACGTGCTGAAAAGAAAGGGGAATCCAGTAGCCTAACTGCGGCCTGTCCTGCGGACGGAGTATTTCCATAAAGACCCTCTCTATGTTTCGTTATATTTAGGGCAGCAGCCGGGAAAAATAGTCATTCAGGGCCTGCGAAAAACCTTCGGCAATTGTTTTTTCCGCAGCAGAAAAGACCCGGTTTTCCGCGTTTGCCAGGCTGGTATGCCCCTCCCTGCCGGAAATATTATACGGCACCAGCACCCTGTTTCCGTCTGTATCAATAAAATTGGCATTAATTTCATACCGGACAAAAATGTTTTGCGCGCTGGGGGCTTCCGAAAGGTTTACCTCGGCAGCTACGCGGTACCGGGAATTGGTGCCGCCGCTTTGGAATCCCAGGTCGGAGAGGGCCTTGGAAAAAGCACCCTGTATCCGGTTGTTTCTGTCGCCCTTCACAGACACGCTGACCGGAATTGCCTTAATGATATTGCTCGCGTCTGCCAGGTATTGGTTTTCCGATCTTAGTCCTGCCGGAACGCTCCCGCTTCCGCCGACAAATCGCAGGATATTTACACAGGTGTCGATGTCTTTTGCAATGACGGCCGCAGCCCTGTAGCGGGTGTACCCTTCAATGGTATTTATGTTGGGTACGTTAATCACTTCCTCAATATCCCGCTGCAAACGTGCGATTATGTCGTTATAAATAGATATGGTCTTTGCCCTCTCCATTACCGCCAGGGCATAGTATTCATTTCCCCTTTCATTTTTCCAGCTTTCCTTAATTTCGCAGCCCGCCAAAATTCCTGCCGCGCTTGAAGAAATTCTTCTGTCGCTGGTAACTGTTTCAGACCAGGAGGTATTGCCGTCGGCGGTTGTCTGCCGGAATACGTCGGCTATTACCGATTCGTCGGTAAGCCGTATCTCGAAAACTCTGAGAAGGTTCGCCCTCGCCTTGTGTTCGGCTTCTTCAGCGGCTATTCCGCTTCCCGTTGCAGCTACGTACAGGCTGTCCGGATAATGTGCGTTCGGTTTGCGAACCCACTCCGGCGCTCCTGCCGGAAAGGCCCCTCCCGAATTTTCTGCGGGGGAGGATGAGGCCGACGCACAGCCGGAGAAAACAAGAAACAAATAAACCGCAGCCGATAGATTTAAACAGAAGAATTGTATGTTTTTTTTCATTGCCACTCCCTTGTTTTGCGGTTACTCCGCACTTTTGGCAACTGCCAAAGTCCAAACGTCTCCATTATCCGGATTAATCCAGATTTCAATAACGGTAAAGTAGCGAAGTTCGCCTTCGCTTTTCCGGGTAATACTCGAATCAATATGGTATGTATTGGAATCCGACGTATAATTCGCCGTTACCGAAGTAGAAATCTGCGAAACAATCGCGGCGGCGGCTGACCCATAGGATTTTAGAACGGTATCTCTGAGCTTTTGCTGTTTGCCCGAATGGCCAACGCCAGCAATGAAGTCCCCGATATTTGACGGCGGGCGGGTAGTCCATTCGGGGCTGCCGTCCGCTTTTTTGTTTCCCGGTACGCCGCCTATTGCCCCGGGGAAAACAGCGGGATAGGCAAAGCGGACAAATATGGCGCCGTCATCCTGAATGACATCGCGCTTCGGATCATAGGTTAATTTTTCTGCGTATTTTTCCAATTGCTGATCATATTCGAGGTCGGCATGGGAAGAGACATAATAATCCAGAAAACCGGCGCCGATGCTTTCTACATTCTCTGAAGTGACCTTAACGCCGTGATACATGGCAATTTTTCTTGCAGCATCGTCAAGGGCGATGTCAATTTCCTTTTTACGCGTGCTTTGCCGGGCTGATATACCGATAACTGTCAGATACCCCGGCTGCGGCAGGGCTACCCAATGGCTGAACTCGGAATTATTTTTCCGGGCTGCCGGCTGAACAGCAGAGCCGGAACTTGAACAAGCGCACAATATTAATGCCGCACATACAGCGCTTATGTTTTTTATCATGGGTTTTCTTTGGCGCTCGCAGGAAGACAGGGTGCAGAAGCCCGCACCCCGCCAGCCTTCTCTAGAAATTGCTCACCCATTCCTCTTGGGCGGCCTGCCTGAATTTCTCTTCCATCCGCTCTTCGGCAATAAAGGCTGCCGCTGCCGGAACAGCCAGCCTTGCCGCAGCCTGGGCCTGGCTGATTTCCCTGGTTACATCTGCCTTGCTCAGGTAGATAACAGTCCACCAAATGCCGCTGGGATCGGAATCCTGATCCTTAATTACTGCGCCGGTTAGCTGGGCCTTTCCGAGCGCTACGGTTACTTCCTGCTGGAAAGAAATTGCCGCAGAAGTATCAACCTCGCTGGAAGCGGTATAATCTTCGATCATGTTTTTTACCATGGAATCCATCGCCCGGACAATTTGCGCCCTGGCCCGGGTTTCAGATGCATTCATGGACTGATTCGGCGTGGCAAGCTTGGCTTGTCCGATGCCTACCAATACGTCTTCCGGCGCGTTCCTCCTGAGCTCCCGTACCCAGGCGGGCTGGCCGTTGCTTTCGGGCGCGGGGGCAGGTTTTGATCCGCAGCCGGCAAAAACAAGCGCCATTGCTGTTACGACAACAAGGGTCAATGCAATTTTCTTCATACAATACACTCCTGTATGGTTGTTGTGGGGACATACATCCTCTGTGATAATATACCACATTTTTGTCTCATATTTCAAGATATTTTTGCGTTATCAGGTAATAAATATTTTTTGACAATATTTTGGAATATGCCGTTTCCCTGTAACCAAATGATTGGAATATTGTTTTACATGTGCTATAGTATTTCCAATATCCATATCAGGAGGACTTATGAGGCGGCAGTTTTTTTTCTTCTTTTGCTTGCTCTTGCCATTATCGTTGTCGTTTGCGGGCGGACAATCCGAGGCAAACAAGCCGGCGGCAGGCAAGCCCGCAGCAAACCGGGATTTTATCGGAGAAGCTTTCTCCAACATGGACCGCGCATTTAATGATTCGGAACTGACGCTCGAGGATACATACTATTTGGGCAGGGCGGTAGCCGCCAATATCCTTGGCGTGTACAGGCCCTATACCCTGAATCCGGAGCTTACCCGTTATGTGAACCAAATTTGCCAAACCCTGGTAATAAATTCCCCCCGACCGGCGGTTTCGTTTATCGGGTTTTATGTTACGATTCTTGACAGCCCCGAATTTAACGCGTTCGCCAGCCCGGGCGGGCATATTTTCCTGACAAAGGGGCTTGTGGAAGCGGCGTCATCCGAGGATATGCTTGCAGCGGTTATTGCCCATGAGCTGGCCCATGTCATTCTCCGGCATGGCCAAAGCATGATTAGCGACATGAGTTTTATCAATGAAACGGCATCCATCCAGAACAAGGCGGCTGATTTTGCCGGCAATTCGCCTGCAGCCCAAAAGCTTACGGAATTCCGCAATGCGGTCTCGGAAATAATAGATGCGATGGTTTTAAGCGGCTATTCCCAGGCCCAGGAATTTGAGGCAGACAGGGAAGCGCTTAAGATACTTGCCGCTTCGGGGTACGATCCCGGCTCGCTAACTGAAATGCTGCAAATACTGCAGCAGGTGCAGGGTTCCCGCCAGGGCGGGTTTAATACCACCCATCCATCGCCGGCCCAGCGGATAGCAAATATCCAGGGGCAGGAGGAAGCTGTTGAAGACAGCCGCTCTTTCCGTGCGCCGCGCTTCAGGAACAGATAGCAGGGTGCAAAAGCGCACCCGGAATTACAATCTGTTTTTTGGCTGAATGATCATTTTTTTTATTTCGCTGTTTTCGCCCATCCATACCCGCGTGTTGGTTTCGATGTTTGTCATTTGGGCGGAAACAAAATACGTCCGAACGGTTTGGTTGCCTGCCCTGTCGACGATCGTCTTTACCGATCCGGTAAGCATAAAGTCGGCGCCGGTTTCGTTTCCCAAAGCGCTTGCGGTACTGTCGCTGGCATTGTACAGCTGATCCTGCCGCTCGATGCGGAGTTCGTCCCTCGTATCGCCGCCGGCGACAAAGTCCATTTTGCCGTTGTTGAATATTGTCCGTTCCATGATTGTTGAAATAATGGACGTGTCGATATGTTCGCTTGATTCGTTTCTGAATCTGCCGACAATGACAACCGGCGTTCTGCTGCCCATTGCACGTATTGCCTGGTCGACCCTCGGCGAATTAAGGCAGTCATTAATGAGCGATTCGCATACGATTCTTACGTCGGTGTCGTTCCAGTAACCGCTCAAGTCGGTCTGCGTACGGGCATCTACCCGCTTAACCTTCGGACCGGATACACAGGAAGACAGCAGGAGAACCGCTATTGCCCCGAATACAAAAAAATTCCTTTTCATGTCAATGCTCCCTAAAAATTAAAACCCGGCATACCGAATCCGGATTTACCTTAAGCTTACAACGTCGACAAGGTTAACGGCGTTCGCCTTTACCTCGACGGCAATTTCCCTGGTGTGCCCGCCGGGAAACCGGACAATCATGTCGTAGGCGCCGGGGGCAAGGTTTATGCCGCCGACATATGCCTTGTTGGGGAAAAACCTCCCCATTCTAATATCGGCGCTTTCGCTTGCATACACGGTTGCCCTTGCGCCGTTGGCGGTTAAAAACCGGGCAAGTTCGCCGTACTGTTCAGACTGGGCAGCCGCCAATGCGGCAATGTCGGCCGCAACGTACTTAATCATAACACGTATATAGGTCTTGAGAAACAGGTTCATAAATTTGGCGCTAAAGGTTTCCTTCATTACCAGGCCCATGTCTTCAAGAAGCTCAAGCTCAAACTTTTCACCGTTAACGGTAACTTCAATTCTTTGTATTCCTGAATGATCCCTGTCGATGAATGCCGGAAGCTTAAAAACGGGGGTTCTTAATTCGGGGTTCTGCATCAACGGCCAGTACTGGACAAATTGTTCTTCAATTTTTACCGGGGATAGTCCGGTAAAGGCTATTACGTTAAGGCGCGCTTTTCCGTCCGGAACGTCTATTATGCCGGCAATTGCTCCCGGGATGCTGTGCCTATACATTTTTCTGTTGGAAAATGCATCCACAAGCCGGCCCAGCTCTATGCGGGCGCTGTCCTTGTTTCCATCGGCAAGGTAGAACAGAACGGACAGGTACCGGGCCAGCGCAGAATTGGAAAATTCCACCGGACCTTTTCCTTCGGGAATTGCAATGTCTATGTCGCCGAATTCTTTCTTTGCATATTCTCCGGCGTTTCTGCCGGCATCTTCATATTTGCGGGAAAGCATATCCAGTTTCCCGCTTGCCATTGTAAGTTTGCGGATCTCTACCAGCGCCCCTTCGACATCGCCCTGTTTGTAATAGTTCAGCGCGTTAAATACGCTGAGGTATATGTCCTCAAAATCTTCGCCCGGGTATTCTTTGGTATTATCGTTGGCAATATATGAAGCAATGTCGGCGGTGACGCTTTTGGTAAAGGCTTCCTGGATAAGCCGTTCCGCTTCCTGCAAATCCAGGGCGGACTGGGCATAATTTCCCGCATAATATTCCAGCATCCCCTTGTCCAGGAACAGCGAAACGGCATTTCGCTCGGGATATGCCGGTACTTTTTTTTGCTGCCCCTCCCTGATGGCGCTGATTGCCGCTTCAAACTCGTTATTGATTACGGTATTGTCGAGCCCCCTGAAAAAATCCCTTCTTGACGCGCAGGAAAGGATCGATAGCCCCAGGCTGCACAATAGCAGCCCAGATCGAATCTTTCCGGCCAATCCGGGCGGAATTTCCCTTTTTTTATCCATTGGCAGGTCTTCCGGGCAGCTTGAAAATATATCCGCAAAAAAACGAATATAGCTATTGTATGGGATAATTGTAAGTTTTGTCAATCAAAACCGGAATGGCAGAAATATTTCCGATTTAGCCGTCGTCGGAGATTACTTTTTTGCCCTGCCACCTGCCGCCGACCCAGCGCACGCAGTAAAGGGTGCCGCGAACGATAAAGTCCGCTCCCATTGCAAGCCATACCCCCAGCGGCCCCAGGCCGAGGGCAAAGGTAAAGATGTATGAGGTGCTTACCCGCACAAGCCACATGGGGGTGCTTGCGGCAATCATCACATAGCGGACATCTCCGGCGGCGCGCAGGGCGTTGGGGAGCACAAAGCCCATCGACCAGCCGAGAGCCATTGAGATGCAATGGATGCGAAGGAACGATACCGCCATCTCATGGGCCTGGGGACTCAGGTTAAAGAGGCCGGTCAGCGGCCGCAAAAAGATAAAGATCAGCGTGCTGATGATAAACAGCGTAAGGTACGCGAGCTTCATGATCTTGAAGGTCTGCTTCTTTGCCTCCACATAATCGCCCGCGCCGATGCACTGCCCGACAATGGTTAATAATGCCAGCCCGAAAGCCATTCCGGGCATAAACGAGTAGGAAATGATAACGCTGGCTATGGCGTTGGCGGCAATGGCAGAGGTTCCGAAATAGGTAAATATCCGCTGCGTCATGAGCCTGCCCGTCTGAAACATCGAATTTTCAATGGCGCTGGGTATTCCCACAAAGAGGATGTTTTTTATCATGGAGCGGACCGGGCGGAGCCTGAACATTCCCGAAAGGGAGACAGGTATGTTCCCATTCCGGTTAAGCATGATGGTTGTAATTGATGCTGCGACCATTCTGAATATCAGGGTAGAGAGCGCCACGCCCATTACGCCGATTTTTAGAACATAGATAAAAAAGGCGTTGCCGCCGATGTTCATGATGTTTACCATCAGCGCTATCTTCATGGAAACCTTGCTGTTGCCGATTGTGCGGAACAGGGCGGCGTTGGCGTTGTAAACGGCGAGAAAGGGGTAGGACAGGCCGGTAACGAACAGGTAAACGGCTGCGGCTTCCATAACGTCGTGTTCGATTCTGCCGTAGAGCAGATTGATTATGGGGTAGCGGAGCAGCAGCGCCCCCGTCATCATTACGATTGAGATTACGGCAACGATATACACCAAATGCTTCGCGGCAAGTTTTGAATTGGCATAATCCCGCCTGCCGATGTACTGGCTGACCACCACCGTGCCGCCTGTGCAGAGGGCGGTAAAGGCGATAATCAAAAGGTTGTTGATGTTGTCGATAATGTTAACGGCGGAGACGGCATACTCTCCCACGGTGCTTACCATTATGGTGTCAATCGCGCCCATGGTGACGGCGAGTATCTGTTCGATGACCAGCGGCGCCAGCAGGCCGAACAATGCCCGGTTATTCCATCGCTCGCCTATTGCCAGTTCGTGACTCACTAAAGCTAAGGCTCCACTCTCTTTCTATCCCGCGGAGCCGCGTTTAGGCGCCCGCATGGGCGTCCACCCGATACAGCAGCATGGGCCGACGCAGAGAAAATGCCGCAGTCTCCGATAATGCGGGACAGCTTTAGCTGTACCAGCTGCGGCGGGCCAATAAGAGTAACACTGTTAAAAAAAATAATCACGGTTCCACTCTCTTTCTATCCCGCGGGAAAAGGCTCGCCTCTTTTACGTTGGCAAGGCCAAGAATGCGGGCGGTGAGCCGTTCGAGGCCGATGGCAAAACCGCCGTGGGGCGGGCAGCCGCAGCGGAGCAGGGCGGCGTAGTTCTGCATATTTTCGAGTTTCAGGCCGAAACGGGGCAGCACTTCGACAAAGGCGTCGTAATTGTGCTGACGCCGCCCGCCGGTGGTTATCTCCAGCCCCCGGAACAGCGCGTCGAAACTCATCGTGCGGTTCGCGTCCGAGGGATATGTGTAGAAGGGGCGGTAGCGGCGGGGAAATTCGTTGACGAACACCAGATCGCTTGAGTGCTGTTCTTTTGCCCACTCGCAGAGGAAGCGTTCCGCCTCGGGGTTGATGTCGAAGATCCTCGCCCCGCCGGCTTTGGCCGAAAGTTCCGAGGCGAGTTTTACCGCGTCCTCGTAGCCGATCACCGGGGCTGCCGCCACTGCTTCGCCGTTTGGCACGGAGGCGTTCCACAGCGCAAGGTCGGCGGCGTTTTTTTCGGCGACCTGGGAAAAGATATGGGCCAAAAGCCCCCGCTCCAGTTCGATAAGGTCCATTTCGGATTCGATAAAGCCCATCTCGACATCGAGGGAGATGTATTCGTTAAGGTGGCGGGGGGTGTCGTGCTTTTCTGCGCGGTAGGCCGGGGCAACCTCGAACACCCGCTCCATGCCGCTTGCCACCATCGCTTCCTTGTAGAACTGCGGCGACTGGGCAAGGCACAGCTTTCGGTCGAAGTACTCCACCTCGAACAGCTCAGTGCCGCCTTCGGTTCCGCCCCACACCAGCTTGCTGGTCTTGATCTCGGTAAAGCCCTGTGAACGCAGCCACGCGGAGAAAGCCTCGACGATGGTCGCCTGCACGTTAAAGACCGCGCGGATTTTGGGGCTGCGGACGCTGAGCAGGCGGTTGTCAAGAATCGTCTCGATGCCGAGCTTGGCGATGTCGCCGTTAACCTGGAAGGGAAGGTCTGGCTCCGCGCGGCTCAACACTTCGATTGCGCTGACGCGGATCTCCGTGCCGCCGGGGGCTTTTTCGTTCGGGGCGGGGAAGCCTTGCACTTTTATCACGGACTCAAGGGTAATGTCGGGCTTTTCATTCAGCACAAGCTGGACGATTCCCGACCTGTCGCGGAGGATTATAAAGCACACCCCGCCCATGTCCCGAATCCTGTGCACCCAGCCGCACGCCTCTATTGATGTATCGGCCCCTTTTCCGGCTATATCTTTCGCTAAAACCCGCATTAAAACCATGCCTCCGATAGTTACTGTACTTAAAAATCGGCGGGGGTTCAAGGGAAGGGGAGGGGTTTTGGGATCATTTCTTCAATGATAATTTTGATTTTGCTGATTATTATTTCTATGATAGATTCATTGTTGATTTTTATCAGGAACAAACATGGTATTATTGCCAGCGGTAAAATATATTTGAGCATGTTATTTTCATGATTCTCCCGGGCAAATATCACATTCGGCTTTTCTTCTTCGAATTCCTGTATTTTTGCAGTATTTTGTGTATTTTGCCGGTTTAGTATTTTCAGCGCTGCATCTTTATCTTCCGGGTCCACAAACAATAAGTAGTTGTCAATATTCGGAAAAATATCGCCGCATTGTATATTATTATTTCTCAGCAGCAAATAAACTTCAAAAACCTCATCATAATTACCGGATGTAAAAATACAGTCATCAAAAAAAGTTTCTTCGATACAGTTTTCTATCAGGCTTATTGCCGAATTTTCATGCCGTTCATCGGTATAGAGTTCAAATGTCTGTGCGTCGTTTAGTTTTTCATTAAAATCTTCTATTGGTATGAGTATCTCATCACGTCGTTCTCTTGTTTCCCTGAACATTTTTTCGACGCCTCCTCTTCCTCCCCCAAAACTCCAGTTTACAAAAATGTGGATTTTAATACTTGTTACCGGAATATTGTTTTTTACCAGAAGATCTTTTATGGCAACAATCCTGTGTTTCTTTGGCGACTGATATACCATCTTCTCCATAGGTTTATTGTATACTATCTTCCTTACGGTAGGAAATGAATTCGTCAATATCTGCGATAATGTATTGCGGGCCGGTGGTATGCAGGGAATCATAACAGGCTACAATATATTGCGGAATTTCGTATTGGTTAAACAGCTTAATAACCTCTCTGCCATTTAATTTACGAGCGGTTTTATATATTTCTATGCAATGCACCAGGAATTTGGTTTCATTGTCCATGCTATGCTTCCTCCGAGGTCATGGCAATTTGCGGCAAATTGGGTGCCTGACACCCAAGCGTCGGCCATGCCTCACACAGAGGCACAGAGAGAATTATAAATGCTTGGGCAAATCCCATGAAGCCCTTAATATACGATAAATGGATATTTGCTTTTTTTCTTCGTCGATTTTATAAAATACAAAATAATTGCCAACTAACATACGGCGGTATTCAATATTTTCCGGATATTCAGAATATATTTCAATTACTTTCATTCCAAAATTCGTTCTCATCAAGCCACACAGCATTTGGTTTAACTGCTTCGCGTTCAGCTTCAATTAGCTTTTCTGTAAAATAAGCAGATTGTGCTTTTTGTGATAGGTAATCTACATAATGTACCGCTTCTTCAAATAAAGAATGGGGTAATGTTTCAGCTTTTCTTATTAATAATTCCGTGTCCAGCATAAAATTGCCTCCTGTATATAATATACCAGTTTTCAAATTGTTTGTAAAACGATTTGGTTAAAAAAGTTCTTTTTCTTCTATATTATCCCGGCAGGAAATGAATTCGTCAATATCGCCAACTAGATATAGTCTTCCGAATGTGTGGAGAACGTCATAGCAAGAGCCAATGTAATCGAATACTTTGTATTTTAGAAATACATCAAGGGCCGCTTTTCCGCTCAGGCTGTGTGCCGCTTTATAACTTTCCAGACAAAAGACCTTAAAGGCCAGTAGTTTTTCCATGCTAACACTCCGGCAGTTCAAAGGTACCGGTGTTCAGCTCTTCTTCAAAAAGCTGAAACAGTTTTTCTGCACTGTAATGCCACACCTTTGTCCTTTCATCGTCAAGTAAAAAATACAATTGGGAACCATAGAGCCGGGAAAACGCTTCGTCCTGGGACATTCCTTTTCTTTCAATAATTTTTTGCATAAGGGCGGTTACAATAATGGGAAGTATTGCCTCGAATTTTGCTTTATCCATCAGCCTGTCCTTCAATGTGTTCATAGCCAGTGTAGACACAATACCGCAAAGCTTTAACGGTATGAAAAAGAAATTGGTCGAAAATTCGTTCAACTTTTAAACGGATGATGGCTTCTGCCTCGGAGTAGGCCCCGGCTTCAAACAACTGTATTGTACTGTATACATTATCATTGGCTACCGGTCCAATAGCCAGATCATACCTGGCACCGGTTTCTTTTCCGCTTCGGCATGCGGTGACAAAATGCAGCCATTCCGGGCTGGGCGAATCAAAGCGGATAATATCCAGCTCTTGTACCGCTTTATCCATGTCAAATTCATATAAACTGATTATTTCTTTGGAAGAATTCCTCACCTGCTTAATCCTTCGTGCCCACCTTATTGCTTGCTCATGGGATGAAGTCGTATAAAACCCTTCTCCAAAATCCAACATGCGGTTGGCGGCGATAATTTTGGGTTCTGCTACGGCAGTATCACTGCCATGGTAGAGGATCATTGCTGAACGTAGTATATAATAGAGGGGTAAATATTGCCAGAGGCTTAAGCATTTACCTTCTAATATTTCACGCAGAGGCGCAGAGAACGCAGAGAACGCAAAGAAGGGCGTGTAGTATTCAGGCGGCGCGGTTTCAGGAAAAAATTAATGTCAGGATGTTGAAATTATCGTGATAATTTGCTATCATTATCATAAGGTGCTAATTATGGTCAGTGAAAAATCAAATGTAAATGTCAAAATTGATACGGACGTAAAAGAGCTTGCTACACATCTTTTGGAGCGCATGGGCCTGGATCAGACAACCGCGATAGATATCTTTTATAGGCAGATAATAGCGGAGCGGCGTCTGCCGTTCCAACCCATTGTTGCCCAAACTTACAGCGAACAGGTGCTTGACATTATCAAACGCAAGGACATTCCGCATAAGGCTGTTGAGGTAAACCCGGACGGCCATATAATTGTTGATAAGGATAAAGACCCCGAACTCTACGATTGGGCAGTGAATGGGTAATGAATATATTTGATATTTTCATTGCCTACATTTCGTGGGGAAGCGAGGGCAAGAAACGTCCTGTCCTTATATTAGAGCAACAGCCAATGGTTATTAATGTGTTTAATATTACAACGCAATATGAAAATAAGAGCGAAGCTATTCGGAGTAAATACTTCAAAATAAACGACTGGCAGAAGGCGGGGCTCGACAAGCAATCGTATATTGATACGAATGTTGTTCGGGACTTGCCGCCAAGTGCATTGGATGGGAAAACGGCAATAGGCAAACTAACCGAATACGACGTGCAAAAGTTCCTTGAGTTCTTAACAAAACAAGATGGATGACATGCTTTGCGTTATCCGATATATCCTCCCTCTCCCTCTGCGTCCTCTGCGTCCTCTGCGCCTCCGCGTGATGAATTATCGAGTACCTCCTCCGCGCCTTGGCGTGAGAAATTATCGAGTAAACCCCTACCTATACAGCCCGCGAATCTCCCTGGCGTAGAGCGCCGAGATGCGGTGGCGCATAAGGTCCTGCTTGGCGGAAAGTTCCCTGCCCATTTCAAACGGCTTTGTCAGCAGGGCGAATTTGTAAATCCGCTCGAATGGTTTAAAGCCGGTTTTGGCATTGATGCGTTCGCTCAGTTCGGATGCGATAAGCTCGTTGATTTCCGGCTGCTGCAATAACAGTTCGTAGTCGACAATGGGAATGCTGTGCTCTTCGGCAAAGGCCATGATCGCCTCCTGCCGGGGAACGATAAGGGCGGCGAGGTATTTCTGATCCTGGCCCACCACCATGCAGTGCAATATGCTGGGGCTTTCGCGCATGGTTTGCTCCAGGGGAACCGGTTCGACGTTTTCGCCGCCCCGCAGCACGATCGTGTCTTTGGCGCGTCCTGTTATGCGCAATTCGTTGTCGTGGGTAAGCATGCCGATGTCGCCGGTGTTGAGCCAGCCGTCTTCGCTCAGTACTGCGGCGGTGGCTTCGGGGTTATTATAATAGCCCTTCATCACCTGCCTGCCCCGGACGTAGATAAGCCCGTTGCGGCCCGGCGGCAGGGAATTGCCGTTCCTGTCAACAATTTTCGCTTCGGTTTCAAGCAGCAATTGGCCGATGGTTCCCCGCCGCGAACGCTTGTACTGCCGCACGCTGATAAGGGGGGCAGTCTCGGTAAGGCCGTAGCCCTCCTGCAAACGGAATCCCGCCGAATTGAAAAACATGTCCACCCGCGCAGGCAGGCTGCCCCCGCCGGAAATTGCCGTTTTGAAACGGCCGCCCAGCCGCCGCTTTATCCGGTTGAACACCAACGCCTGGGCAAGGCCCCTGCCCGGCAGCAGCAGCAGCCAGGGAAAAAAGCCGATAACCGAATCCAGCAGGCGGATGCGGCCCCGGAAATTGGGCAAAAGGCCGAAAGTCAAATCCCTGAAATAGGTGTACATCATCGAGAGGGAAACGGCCAGATCAAAAAGCTTTTTGGTAAAGCCACGCTTGACGTTTCGGGTGATGCCGTCCATGATCGCCTCCCAAACGCGGGGAACGCTGACCATCCAGTGCGGCTTTATCGCCGGAAAATCCGCCATCAGCACCGATGAAATGGGTTTGGAATAGGCAATGCTGTTCTGGTAATAAAAAATAATGTATTCCATTTCCCGTTCGTACACATGCCAGACCGGCAGCACGGAAAGCCAGATGTCGGCGGGCTTAAGATCAAGCACCAGAACAAACGACGGCAGTTGGCAGAGGAAGTTGCGGTGGCTGAGCATGACGCCCTTGGGCTTGCCCGTCGTGCCGGACGTAAAAATTATCGTGGCGGTATCCTCTTCCTCCCCCAGGTCCATTTCCGCCTCGGCGCCGCCGGGATGCATGGCTTCGCTCTTTTGCCCAAGGGCGATAACGCTGGCAAAGTAATGCACCGTTACGCCAGCCGCCGCCGCCGCGTCTTCGGTTTCCCGGTCCACCGGGTCAAAGGTTACCAGGGTTTTCAGTTCGGGCAGTTCCGGCTTGCAGGACAGAATTTTCAGCGCCTGTTTCTGATTTTCGGCAAAAGAAAGCCGGCATTTGGTGAAGCCCAGGATGTAGGCAAGCTCCTGAACAGTCGTGTCGCCGCCCCTCGGCACGTCCGCCGCGCCAAGGGTAAGGATTCCAAAATCGGTGACCATCCACTCATGGCGGTTGTCGGAAATCAGCCCGACATTGTCAAAGCGGGCGACGCCAAGCTCCTTAAGCCCGGCGGCAAGGAAGCACATCTCCTCGTAAAACTGCCGGTAGCTTTTCGATCTGAAAGCGCCGGAAGGATCTTTATAGTACTGGATAGCAATTTCAGGGCTTTCTTTGGCCCTTGTCCTCAGCATCAGCGGCAGGGTCTTTTCCATGCCGAACCTCCATTTATCGTGACAAAATACAATATAGTGTCATAATAGATAATTTCGATTTTTTTTTCAAGCGGGAAGAAAGATAATCGGGAAAACAAAAAAAACCCCCCGGGAAAAGGAGGTGAGGAAACCCGGGAGGCAGTCTGACGTAACGGTGTTGCTAAACTGAGATGTTACGCTGTAGATGATTGTTAGGCTAAGCTGTAATAATTCATCTATTCCGTTTCATCATTCTAACTCAAATATATGAATTTTCTATTGAGGTTTCAAGTAAATTCGTCAAATTTGTTGAAAAGAAAATCCGGGGATTCGTAATATTGTTTTATTCGGAATGCCGTGTGTTATATTCGGAATGTTTTACTTTTCCGGCATAACAACAAAATTCCCGTAGCGGCCAAACGGCTCATCTTCCGATTCCGTTCCGGGTATTAAGATTCTGCAAAATCCGGCAAATTTCCTATCTTTCGCCCCTTTCGATAAATTCCCATACCTTACTCTGAATTTCCTCATGGGAATAGTTTAATATGCTCAATTCTCTTATTGTTTGAGTTATACTTTCATATACATCAAACCGTTCAACTGTAAAACTAACATGTTCCCCTGGGGCCTGTCGGTCCTGATTTAGACAAACAACAGGCAAAACAAGGGTATAAACCCTCCCTGCCTCTGCGATGAATGCACAATTGGTAATCAGCGCCATATTTTGGAAATTATCATTGGGGCTGGTATACGATGTTCCCAGAATGTTCCTGATAAACAGAGTCGTTCCCGAAATATTTTCAATTGTCATTGAAATATACCTGAGGGATATGCCAGTGACAGTAATTCGCAGTTTTTCCTGCTCTAACAATGTATGCAGGTCAACAGCTTCGTCGGGTGGGACATAAAAACGAATTGGCCGTCTTGTTACCCCATGAAAAGATAAGTGGGTTAAGAATAGGTTATACTGTCCGGCAATATGTACAAAAATAACATCAGGAACGACAGCGGTATTAAATACAAAGGTGAATCTGCCCTGCTCAATTGTGAGTATTTCCCCGGAATAATGTTGTCCGTCTGCCATTACGTACATTTCCAGAGGCGGAATGGAATCAGAACCACGCATATCCGCTCTCAGCCATGAACTTCTTTGAATGTTGATGTTTATATATGTTTTATTTCCCTCTGTCTTTACGGAGTATATACCAACTTTGTACGAATTATTATTCCAGTGAAGAGTTTGACTAAAGAACGGTCCGTAAAAAAGGAAAAATCCCAAAGCTAAAACAACAAAAGAAAAGAAGATGACAAAGACCACAAAAAAAATATTTCTGCTTGCTTTTCGCATAACGGTTTTACTCCTGTGTTAACTGTTGTTTTGCCCTTTGTCTTTTTCCTGGCAGGCAAAAAATGTGACAACATCCCCGTAATCAAAGATATCAGGCTGAATTACTTTTTTCGGCTGTTCTATAACCACTGGTTTTGGAAAATCCTTTTGTATTACAGTAATCCTCCTGTTTTTCTCGATTACCATATCGATCTTCCTTCGCACGACATATGGTTTTCTTACTTTAATCATACAGGGACGGCTTCCTCCGAGTCCTAATATACGGATTGTCCCGTAATTAAACAGGCTGCCCCAGAATCCCTGAAAAACAGCAAGACTCTCAAGTTTCTGAATGGGAATATCCGTGATATTTTCGAAAAAGAACCCCTTTTTTATTATCAGGCGTTTATTGGTAAGGTAGTATCCCTCACTCATATATTCCGCAAGCTGCATAACCAAATGTACGGCAGACAAAATCAATATAGTCAACAGTATGGGTTTCAGGTTAAAAATTATTTTTTGAATACAATTAAAAAAACGCGGGTCGGTCTGGTAAAGAAAGATCATAAGTAACAAGGGACATAACATTACCAGTATTATTGCTTTTTTATTTACGATGAAATAACCTAAATCGGTAGTTTCCAAAACCTCCAAAAGGAAGTAAACTATAACCGATATGGTTAAGCATAACGTAAAAATTACCGGAAGCCTGAAACTAAGATCACACAATGCTTCCATAAAAAGAAAGAATGAAATAACGCCAAATAACAGTAAGGGACTTACGACTTTTGCACTATGAACCTGGAAACCATAGATTACAAATTCCCCTTCCTGAAAATTTTTCTTCTTGATAAACTTCATGGCGGCCTCCCTAACCAGAAGGCTATTATAATCCACATGTAATTGGCTGTCAATAGAAGGGTTGAATAGGCCGATATTTGAAGGGGAGGGTTGACTCTTTTGCGGAAAAATGGGGTTTTTGCCCGCGTTTCGGCTTTTTTCAGAAAGGTAAAAATGCTGTGGCGCGGATTTATCAATATCCGCGAGGATAATTTTAAGTACCGCCTGGCGGCGCTGATCTCGGCGGGGGCGCTGGCGGTATTGGCAATTGCGCTGGCTTTGTCGCTTCTCGGCGCGGTGTTCGGCCTCAAGGCGTTCAGCCCGCTTTTCGGGTCGTTTTTTTCCCATTCCTACGGCATTCTTGCTTTTTTTATCCCGTTTTACCTCGGCTACGCCGCCCTTATCCTCGCCGATCCCCGCTGGAGGCCGGATCGGATCTATATGCTTGCCGCTTCGACGGTCCCGTTCCTGACCCTTGCCGCCGGTTTTATCATTATCCGCGATTTTGAATCGTTTGCCATGGAATACAGCTTCCTGGAATCTGCCGGAAAAGCCGTCTTCGGTCTTATCATCGTCGTTCTGACCTTCATTGAGACGATAGCCCTGCTGCTGCTGAAAAATGCCCTGTTCGGACGGAAGGACGGGACAAGGGGAAGAATTCGGCGGGTTAAGGGTCCGTCGCTGCTGCCGCCCCCAAAACGCAACCTTAAGGAAGTGTACGCAGAGGCAGCCGCAACTGGGGACTGGGTTGACCTGAGCAGGCCTGCGGCGGGGGCGGATTCCGATGAAGCGGATGCGCATATCGACCTGGACCTGCCGCCGGTGAGGCCGCTGAACAGCCCCCTTGCCCTTGAATACCTGAGCGAAAAGGAAAAGAACCGGGGAAAGAACGACGCCGCCGGCAGCGTCGAGCGGGCGCTGGAAGAGGCGGAACAGGCAGCGGCGATGCACAGCGAGAAGGCCCGCAAAAAATCGGCGTCGCATGGGGGGCACAAGAGAAAGTACCGCGTGCCGCTGGAGATTCTCAACCAGTACCCCGACGGCGAATACTGGGTAATCGATCAGGCGACCCGGGAAGCGGCGGTTACGCTGAAGCAGACCCTTGAAGAATTTAAAATACAGGCCGAGGTGACCGGTATCCGCAAAGGCCCGGTAATAACGATGTTTGAGATTCTCCCCGCGCCCGGGATAAAACTTTCCCGCATCATCAATCTGCAGGACAACATCGCACTGCGACTCGCCGCCTCGTCGGTGCGCATCGTCGCCCCCATTCCGGGGAAGCACGCCGTGGGCATCGAAGTTCCCAACGCGAAGCGGAACATCGTTTCGTTCAGGGAAATTATCGAAGGCGAACTGCAGCGCGAGGGCAAGCGGCCGGAGATTCCCGTGGTGATGGGGAAGGACATTACCGGCGAGGCGCTCACCGTCGATCTTACCCAAACGCCCCACCTGCTGATCGCCGGCGCGACCGGCTCGGGAAAATCGGTCTGCGTCAATTCGATCATCCTTTCGATATTGTACCTGCTGCCGCCGTCCGACTGCCGCCTGATCCTGATCGATCCGAAGATCGTCGAACTGAAACTGTACAACGACATTCCACACCTGCTAACGCCGGTTATCACCGAGCCGAAGCGGGCGTTCCAGGCGCTGCAGTACTGCATCTTTGAGATGGAGCGGCGCTACGCCTGCCTCGATTCGATGGGGGTGCGGGACATCCGCAATTACAACAAGCGCGTGAAGGAGCGCGACCTTGCCAATGAATATCTGCCGTATATTGTGATAATCGTTGACGAATTTGCCGATCTGATGGCGACCACGGGCAAGGAACTGGAAACGACGGTATCGCGCCTTGCCGCGATGAGCCGCGCCGTGGGCATTCACCTTGTGCTGGCCACCCAGCGTCCTTCGATTGGCGTTATCACCGGCCTTATCAAGGCGAACATCCCCACCCGCATCGCCTTTATGGTGGCAAGCATGATCGACTCGCGGATCATCATCGACACGCCGGGGGCGGAAAAACTTTTGGGCAAGGGCGACATGCTGTTCTCCGGCGTGGTTGACCCGTTCCCCGTCCGCATGCAGGGGGCGTTTGTTTCCGAGGAGGAAGTTGAGGCGGTGGTCGCCCACGTCAAAACGCTCGGCGAGCCCGACTACATTGACGATGAAATTTTTTACGATGAGGACGAAGAAGAACTCAGCCCCTCGCTGTTTTCCGACGGCGACGATCCGTTATACGACAAGGCCCTGGAGATCGTGCTGCAGCAGGGCAAGGCCAGCGCCAGCTACATCCAGCGCCGTCTGAAAATCGGCTACAACCGCGCCGCCCGCCTCGTCGAAGAAATGGAACAGCGAGGCGTAGTAGGCCCCGCGCAGGGTTCAAAGCCAAGAGAAATTTTACACCGAATGTAATTTTTTCCAATTATTTCACGCAGAGGCGCAAAGGCGCGGAGGACGCAGAGAGTGATTCGCTGTTCGCAAGCTGCCCGCAACCTTCAAGCTATGAGAAGAATTAGGAAGGGTTGGGTAGCGTAGTTCGAAAAAAAGCGTATTTTCGGAGTAACCCGGGTATTTCGCAGTCTAGCCCCCTACTTTTCCTTACTCCCTTTGCGTCCTCTGCGCCTCCGCGCCTCTGCGTGAGGAAAAAACAATAAATTTATTCTTCGTTGATCGTTATTGAATTTTTCAGCGCCTCTCCCATATAACGGATGTTTTCCAGCCAGTCGGGGGCGAGGGGGTCCAGGCTGATCAATTCCGCGCCCACGGCGTCGGCGACGGTCTTTGCGGCGCTTGTGGGAAATTGCGCCTGCACAAAAATTGCCGCGGGCTGTTCTTCCTTCGCCAGGGCGATCAGGCGGTTCAGGTCGCGGGGGCCGGGCGATTTGCCGCCGGTTTCTACCGCCTGCTGGCGTATGCCGAATTCGTCGAGGAAATAGCCGAAGCTGGGATGGTAAACAAAAATGTTTTTTCCGTGCAGCGGGGCAAGGTCTTCGCGCAGGGCGGCAAATTCGTCGTCGATTTCCTGCACAAGCAACCGGCAATTTTCGGCATAATGTTCCGCCCCCGCCGGGTCTGCCGAGGCAAGCGCGTCCCGTATGTGGGCGGCGAGTATCTTTGCCGGTTCGCAGCCAAGCCAGGTGTGCCGGTCGATGTCGTGGGGGAAATGGCCGCTGCCGCCATGATGATCGTGATTATGCCCGTCATCGTCATCATCGTCGTCATTATGATCTTCCAACTGTCTGAAAATAACCCCGGCAGTCCCGTCGACAATGGGCAGGGAGGGGAAGAGCTTTTCGATTTTCGGGCGGAGGCTTATCTCGAATTCGGCGCCGGAGAGGATCCACGCGCCTGCCTGGGACAGGCCGCTTATCTGCCGGGGCGTCGGCTCGTAGCTGTGGGGGTTCTGCCCCGGCCCCGCCAAAACCAGCGCTTCGGTCCTGCCGCCGCCGATGCGTGAAACAAACCAGGCCTGCGGCAAAATGCTCACCGCGACCACCGGCTTTTCCGGCTGCCCGTTATGCGAAACCTCATCCCGCCGCGTACAGCCGTTAAAAAGGGATATAATCCACAAAATCATCACGCAAAGGCGCATCGTACCGCAAGCGGTACGCGCACGCAGAGATAGGGGACTGGGGACTGGGGACTGGGGACTGGGGGCGGTCATCGAGTTATCAGAGAAATTTTCTGTAGTACGATTATTTTCTTCGCATTCTCTGCGTCCTCTGCGCCTCTGCGCCTCTGCGTGAGAAATATTCAAATAATGCCTCCGCGCCTCTGCGTGAAATTTTCCGAAAGAACGCCTCCGCGCCTCTGCGTGTGAAATATTCGAATAATATTATCCCGCATTGGGCTTTTTCCGTTTTTTGCCGAGGTAGGCTCGGGCGCAGACGCCGACGAACCTGAGCCACGCCGGTTCCAGGCGGCGGCTTACCGTGGCAAGCAGATCCATGATGGGCAGGTTTTGCGGGCAGTGGGATTCGCACTTTCCGCATTTTACGCAGAGGCGCGAACTGCTCGAATGTTCCGACGTCAGGCCGGTGCTGGTGATAAACTGTTTTACCCCCTCAATATAGCCCATCGAATAAATCGTATTGTAGGCGGCGAAGCAGCCGGGTATGTTGACTCCTTTGGGGCAGGGCATGCAGTAGCTGCATCCCGTGCAGCGGATCTTGCAGGCGCGGTTTACGACGGCAAGGGTCTGGCGGTAAATGTCCATGTCCGAATCGCCGAGCATCCCTGCTTTGGCATTGTCGGCAAGGGCGAGGTTCTCGGTAAGCTGCGCCATGTCGCTCATGCCGGAAAGGAGCAGCGTTACTTCCTGCTGATTCCAGACCCAGTTGAGTCCCCATGCCGCGGGCGACAGGCCGGCGTTGGCTTTTTTAAAAATGCCAACCGCTTCCCTGGGCAGGTTTGAGGCGAGCTTTCCACCCAACAGCGGCTCCATGATAATAACCGGCATTTTTTCCGACGCCTTTTTCAGCCCCGTTACCCCCGCCTGGAAATTTTCGTCGGAATAGTTGTACTGAATCTGGCACATCTCCCAGTCGTAATCGTCGAGCACTTTCAAAAATTCATCGCGGCTGCCGTGGTAGGAAAATCCAATCCGGCGGATCTGGCCAGCCTTCTTTTTTTCGGCTATCCATTGTTCAATTCCCCATCCCTTGAGTTTTGCCCATTGGTCGTAGTCGGTGATCATGTGCATCAGGAAATAGTCGATGTAGCTTGTCCGCAGCCGCTTGAGCGACTGGTCGAAATAGCGGTCAAAATCCGCCGGGCCTTTCACGAAAACCAGCGGCAGCTTGGTCGCAATGTTGATTTTTTCCCTTGCCTGGTGTTTTTCCAGGATTGACCCAAGGGCTTCTTCGCTTCCCTGATAAATCCACGCCGTGTCAAAATAATTCACCCCGTTATCAATGGCATGGGCGATTAGCTCTTCGGTTTTTTTCATGTCGATGCCGGCGATGTTCCTGGGGAACCTCATGCACCCCATGCCCAGCACCGACAGGCTGTTGCCCGATATTTTGTCCGTTCTGTACTGCACAAATCCCTCCATCATTAGTATAATGAAAAGATGATCCAAACAAAAGCCCATTGCTTCCTGCTGATTCTGGTTATCGCATCGGCGAATATCGGGGCGCAGGAATATAATTCGGTCCCCCTGGACCACCCCGCCTATGAAATTATTGAAATGGGAATAATGCGGGGAATCATTCCCCAGTCGTCTTCGGCAAAACCCTGGTCCGAAAGTGCAGTCAGGGAAAAATTGTGGGAGATCATGGACGATCCCGAGCAGGTTTTGTCGACGAGGGAGCTGGATACGGTCAGCGCCATTCTTGATTTATTTGACCGGAAAACCGGATTCGACCCCGGCGGGGGCAGGTACCGCGCCGAGTATGGCGACGCTTCAATTGAGGCGGGCATAGGATGGGAAAGCGTTTTTTCGGTTGATGCGCCGAGCGGTTCAGCCGCCAGCGTCAACACGGCGAAATTGTATGCGGCCGGCGACGTTCTTGATTTGTTCTCATGGAACGTTACCGCGCTGGGGGAATTCCTCTACATCCGCCGGGATGACATTGTGTCCCCGTTCTTTCCCTATACCCACAGCAAATCCTGGGACGGCGGCGTTCTTTCGCTGCGCGATACCGGCGCCTATTCTCCCTGGCCCGGCAATGCCTCTTTGGCGGGCGGCTTTTTTGCGGAAGCCAGCGGCGCTTTTCTTGACGACCAGCTGCAGCTCCGCATCGGCCGGCTCCGCCGCGACTGGGGGCCCCAGGTTAGCGGCGCTTCGCTGTACATGAACGCGCAGGCCCGCCCCTTTGCCGCTCTTGAAGGAACCTACTCGCCGCTGGCATGGCTGGATATTTCGCTTATGAACGGCGCGCTGGAATATTACCGGGGCGACAGCCAGTGGCCCGATGACGGCCCATTTGTCAACATGATCTCCATGGCGCAGGTCGAGCTAAACCCCGCGCGGCTGCTTCATTTTAGCCTGGGCGGATCGGCCGTCTGGCTCAACCAGGTTAATGCGGCGTTTTTTGCCAACCTTGAACTGCGGCTGCCGGGAATTGTAAAGATATGGGGGAGTCTTTTCGTCAATCAGCTTGATTCTTTGGTCGATAATTTCACCTACCTGAACGGCAACAATTACGCCTACCAGGCGGGGCTTAAGGTGCTTGTGCACTGGCTCCCCTTTGCCTCCTTTACCCTGCGTTATACGAAAGTCGAGCCGTATTGCTACACCAGTTCATACAACGGGCATGAAGGCGCACCGGTTCCCTCGCCGTCGGCTTTTGCCAGCGGCGGAGAAAGCCTGGGTTATTATATGCCTCCCAACTCCGACGAGCTGCTGCTGCGTTTTGAATCGAGGCTGTTCCCCGAAATAAAAGGCCACGTCCAGTTTCAGATGATGCGCCACGGCGCCGATTTTGGGTATGGGGCGGTTCCCGGCTCTTCCCTTGCGGACAAATTAACAGGCAGCAGCCATCCCAATAAATATTTTTTAAAGGACGGCGTGTACCGATGGGACAATGTGCTGAAAGTGGGCGGCTCCTGCACTTTCAGGACCGGCGCGGTTCCGCTTTCGGTTTTCGCGGAAATGGGATTCGTCGGAACAAGCTTTACCATCAACGGCACCGCCGGCATCGGCAGCGAGGGGGAGTACGAGAGGCTGAACGACGACGTGTACAAGGCCCGAAACGCTTTTATTTTTTCCGTGGGCTTTAGGGTGTTTCCCTGACAGCTAAAGCTGCTATGAGTAATGTTCCAGAAAACGCTTCATCCTGTCGCTCGAAGGATTGTCCAGCACGTCCCTGGGGGGGCCGTATTCAACGACGACGCCCTCGTCCATGAACAGGATGGTGTCGGCGACCTGGCGGGCGAACTGCATCTCGTGGGTAACGATGATCATGGTTGTGTTTTTTTCAGCAAGGCTGCGTATTACCTTTAATACCTCGCCCGTTAATTCGGGATCAAGCGCGGAGGTTGGCTCGTCAAAGCACAAAATGTCCGGTTTTTGCGCCAAAGCCCTGGCAATGGCGACCCGCTGCTGCTGCCCGCCCGACAACTGGTACGGGTAGAAATCACGTTTTGCCGAAAGGCCGATTTGTTCCAGCAATGCCATGCCTTCCTGGTGTATTTCGTCAATGATGTTTTTTTTGTTTTTTTTGTAGTCCGGGCGGCTTTGGGCCGATAGCTCGCGGGCCAGCACAACGTTTTGAAATGCCGTGTACTGCGGAAACAGGTTGAAGGATTGAAATACCAGCCCGAAATGCAGCCGCTTTTGCCTGATGCTCTGCTCGTCATAATGGATCTTGTCTTCCGCGTCAAACAATGTTTCGCCGCGCACAATAATCCGCCCCGCGTCAAGCCGCTCCAGAAAATTCAGCCCGCGCAGGAGCGTGGTTTTTCCGCTGCCCGAAGCGCCGATAATGGCGAGGACTTCGGTTTCCTCAAGCGAAAAACTGATGTTGTTCAATACTTCAGCCGATCCGAATCGCTTTGCTATGTTTTGTACTTCCAGAATTGGCATCTATTCCTACGCCCTGAAAAAACCAAGTCGTTTTTCCGCATATCCAAACAGCAGCGTAAGGATTCCCACAAACAGCAAATAGAACGCGCCGGTATAGAACAGCGGCCAGATCAGGGCCCTGGTTGCGGCAAAGGTTTCCGCGACCCGTATTAACTCAACAACCATGATCACCCGGGCGAGGGCCGTGTCCTTTACCAGGGTGATGATCTCGTTGGACATGGGGGCGGTGATCCGCTTAACCACCTGCAGCAGCACTACGCGGAAAAAAATCTGGGATTTTGTCATTCCCAAAACATACCCCGCTTCGTACTGGCTGTGGGAGATGCTCTCGATGCCGCCTCGGAATATTTCGCTGAAATAGCATGCGTAGTTAATGGAAAAAGCGATGATTGCCGCGTTGATTCGCGAAGATATGGGGGCGCCGAAGATGAACCCCGGCACGTAAAACACGATGAATATCTGGAGCATGAGCGGCACGCCCCGGATTATCCATACAAAGATCTTTACAAGATACCGCAGCGGGGTGATCTTTGACATGGAACCGAAGGATATTACAAGGCCCAGCGGAAGCGCGAACACAAGGGTAAGCGCGAAGATTAGGCACGTTGTCTGAAAGCCCTGTAATAACCTTAGCGTGACCGCCCAAAAGCTCATTTAGATACAATCCCGAAGGGAAAAATCCTAAAAGGATCCACTATCCCCTGAAGTCCGTATCCAGAACAAGCGAATTTTCCAGATTGTATTTTTTCGCCAGTTCCAGCATTTTTCCTTCGTCGTACAGTTCTTTCAGGGCCTGGTTAACCTTGTCTCTCAGGTCGCTTCCCTTTTTGAAGCCAATGGCGTACACTTCGTGATCCAGCGTGATATTTGCAATCATTAAATCGGAATAGTCTCCCGAGCCGGCAAGCCGCTGCGCCAAAAGGACATCGACCACCGCGCAATCGACCGCGCCGGACTTAACCTCAAGAAACGTGTTGATCTGCGCGGCTGTGCCGACGATCTTGCCCGTTTCCCCGACCGCGTCCTTAGCGGCGCTTTCTCCTGCCGAGCCGCTTTCCGCCGCCGCAGTTTTGCCCGCCAGGCTTTCAATGGCGGTAAATTCGCCTTCCCGCGCGGCCCTGATAACGATGCACTGCTGGTTGTGCATGTAGCTGTAGCTGAAATCCACCATGTCGCTTCGCCTGGTACCGTCCGCTTCGGAAGCGTTGGCGGTAAAGCCGTTCCAGATGCAGTTGATGGTTCCCGCTTCAAGCTCCTGGTATTTGCTTGCCCATTCAATCTCCTGGAATTCCACCTGCAGGTTCAGCTTCTGGCCGACAAGCAGCGCGAGATCGGTGTCAAACCCTGTCCAATTTCCTCTTGAGGTCCGGAAGTTCATGGGCTCGAATTCGGTAACTCCGCAGACGAGTTTTCCGGCATCCTTTTTGCCTCCCGCAAAAACCGTTCCTGCCGCAATCAGTACGCAAAACGCAATCATTGTGATTCTTTTCATAAGTTCCTCCGTTTTTACTGTACCTTAATAAAAAAATAATGTAAACCGCGCCCTCGTGCCTCCGTGCGGAATAATGGGGACTTACTCCTCGGCAGTGAAATTCGCTTCCAGGCGGGGGATGCTTGCCGATTTCAAAATCAGCCGCAGCGAATCGTTGGGGGCGGGATCTTTCCGCAGGGGTACCAGTGTTTCCAGGGCGAGATCGGGGATTACCGCCGCCCAGCGGCTGCCTTTTTTTTCCATGGCGACGGCGTCCCAAACCGAATCTTTTTTGCCGGAAAGGTACACCATCTTCCAGTGGCTGCGGCTGGCGCGTTCCGCATGGGTAGTTGCCGCCGCTGCCGCTTCTCCCGCGCCGATTCGCGCCATCACTTCGTCGGCGGAAAGGGGAGCGCCGCCCCGCAGGCTGGCGCGGATTTGGATGTGGGCAAGGAGGTCGGTGTAGCGGCGCAGGGGGCTGGTGACCTGGGTGTAGGCATCCATGCCAAGCCCCCAGTGCCGCCCCGGCTTTACCGACAGTATCCGGGGGCGCATGCAGCGGCGGAGCTGGTACGCCCCGGCAATGCCCGGCAGAATTTCGCCGGGCATGTCCCCCGCTTCCTGCGCGATGTAGGGGAAGGGCAGATTCCGCTGTATCGCCCACATCGCCGCCCCTTCGCCGGCCAGGAGCATGCATTCCCGCACCATGTCCGCCGAACGGAATTGCTCAAGCGGCTCGATTACCACCTGCCCGTCCTTCAGGCCGATGTAGATTTCCGGAATGTCTATGCTGACAGCGCCGGCGGCGGCGCGGCGTTCCATGTTGCGCTCGGCAAGGGCGTACAGATCGCGTAACGCTTTTCCGTCTGCCTCTGCCATAAGTTTGTCCGCCGCCCCGTATGTCAGCCGCGTTACGTTTACTGTAGAAGGGAAAATTTCCGTCTCTGCGATTTCGCCGTTTGAGTCCATCGTCATTTTGAACGTCAGGGCGGGGGACGATTCCGCAAGGCCGAGGGCGAAGAGCGGCAGGGATTCCTCGGCGAGCATCCGGATGGCGCCCTCGGGAACATAGAGCGTCGCTCCCCGGTCGCGGGCCTCCCGCTCGCACGGGCTGCCGCTGCCGATTGATGATGCGGGATCGGCAACATGGACATAGAGAATCTGCCTGCCGTCCCTTATCTCAAGCGAAACCGCATCGTCGGGGTCGTGGCTCCAGGGGTTGTCGATGGCAAAGGCCGCCAGGCCGCCAAGGCTGCGGCGGTCTTCCTGGGGCGCCGGTTCGGGGATATTTTTCGGCTGCGACATGGAAACGCCGCAGCGGGCGGGGTGGGGGTTGGCATCCGCCGCCCAGAAGCCGCTTTCCACAAGCAGGGCATGGGCGTCCTCCGGCGTTTCTCCCAGTCCGATTTCCTTCATCGTCCGGCTTTTTTCCGACTTTCCGCAGGCCAGCGCCTCGACATCCTGGATAAACCGCCTGTCGTCCGGCAGGTCCGGGCGGCGGCTCTTCAGGCGCTTCAGAAAAAGTTCCCGTTCCTCGGCTGCCCGCCGTTTTTCCTCGCGCTTTTTTTCATCGGCCTCAACCTGATCTGGCGGCCTGCACTGGATGGCGGCAACTGTCCCGGTAAAGTACAGGCCGTCCAGCAAAAGGCGGCAGGCTGCCCAGGCCGAAGCGGGGCTGTATTCGCCGAAGGCGAGATCGGCTACTTCCCTGAGCGAAATCGGCCCCTGCCCGGCCAGAAGTTCCCAAACTTCCCGAATCGCGCCATCAGGCGCAAAAGCGCCCGGTTCCGCAGTTAGCGGCCTTTCAATCCCAGAAAAGCCGTGGACCGGCCCCGGGTGTATGATATCTATGTCTTTTTCTCTGACTTTTATCTTCCCGCCGTCCGGAAGGGCAATGACTATCCTGTCCGCCGTTGTTTCTTTTACCAGCGCAAGTTTGTTTTTAAATAGTGCAAGGGCATGTTCGCAAATCATATTAACTGCTTACTGCCATTATTGCATAGACGGCGGTTTTTTGATACCGTGCAGATAATGATAGTTATGAAATTTGGCGGAAGTTCCGTTGCCGACGCGCAGAGAATCCGCCATATTATCGATATTGTACGGTCTCAGCTTGATCAAAAACCGGTTTTGGTGCTTTCGGCGATGGGGGACACGACCGATCATCTTCTGGAAGCGGGCAATGCCGCGCTGGAAAGGGGCGAAGTGTCCATTGGGCACATTGAACAGCACCACCTGGACACGATAAAGAAACTTAAGCTGCCGAATGAGGCCCGCAGGGAAATTACGGCGCTGCTTGAAGAGCTTAGGCGGCTATTGTCCGGCGTTTCCCTGATCAGGGAGATGACGCCAAGGACAAAGGATTATATGGTTTCTTTCGGCGAGCGGCTTTCGGTGCGTATTGCCGCCGCCTGCTGCAATGCGCTGGGGATAAAGGCCCTTGCCTGCGACGCCTGGGATATGGGCTTTGTTTCCGATTCGAACTTTACGTCCGCCGAACTGCTCGCGCAAAGCTGGGAACTCATTCCGCAAAAAATAATGCCCCTGCTCAGGAAGGGAGTGCTGCCAGTCGTGACCGGTTTTATCGCGAAAGATCCGGGCGGCAGCATCACCACTCTCGGCAGGGGCGGCTCCGACCTGTCCGCGACAATGATTGCTGCGGCCTGCAGGGCGGAGGAAGCGCAGGTCTGGAAGGACGTAGACGGCATTTTGACTGCCGATCCCCGCATTGTCACCAAGGCAAAGCCCGTTGAGGCGGTTACTTACGAAGAGGCCGCGGAACTTGCCTATTTCGGCGCGCAGGTGCTGCACCCTCGCGCCATGCAGCCCTGCATCAGAACGGGAACGCCGGTGCGTGTAAAAAATTCGTATAACACCGCCGCCTCCGGAACGCGGATAATTGCCGCGCTGGACAAAAAAAGCGTTCCCGTGCGGGCAATCACCTTCCGCAGGGATGTGACGCTGGTGGACATCGTTTCCACCCGCATGCTGGGGCAGTACGGCTTTCTTGCCGAGGTTTTTTCCTGTTTCGCCCGCCACTGCGTATCGGTGGACATGGTTGCCACCAGCGAAGTTTCGGTATCGCTGACCATAGACGCGGCGCAGGACATTTCCGGAGTAAAGAAGGAACTTTCCCGCATTGCCGGCGTTGACGTTAAAACCGGAATGGCGATTGTCACCATCGTAGGCAACGTCAAACGATCCTCGGAGATTCTTGCCAGGGCTTTCAAGACCTGCCAGCTTATCGGGGTGCCGGTGCAGATGGTTTCCCAGGGGGCGAGCAAGGTTAATATCAGTTTTATTGTAAACGGCGCGGAGGCGGTAGATGTTGTCCGCGCCCTGCACCTGGACTTTTTTTCGCCGCTGCACGAAAGGAGATGAACATGAAAATTGCGGTTATCGGTTACGGCAAAATGGGAAAGATGATTGAGCAGGCGGCGTTGGATCAGGATCATACCGTTGCCGCCGTAGTGGATCCGCTGTCGTTCGAACAGAGTCCGCAAAGCGGCGCGCCGCTGTACCGGGGAATGGCCGAGGCGGGAAACCTGCGCGGGGCCGAGGTTGCGATAGAATTTACCCAGCCGGGAATGGCGCTTGCCAATATCAAATTTATGGCGGAAAAGAAAATTCCTCTGGTTATCGGGACCACGGGCTGGCACGACAAACTTGACGAGGCGCGCCAAATTGTGGAATCGGCAGGCGCGAGCCTGATATGGGCGTCCAACTTTTCGCTTGGCGTTAACATTTTTTACCGCATAGCCTGGTACGCCGCGCAGCTTGCCGACTCCTTCCCCGAATACGACGTTGGCGGCTTTGAGTCGCACCACAACAAAAAACTGGACAGCCCGTCGGGAACCGCCAAGACCCTGATAAACGGCGTGCTTGAACGGCTTGGGCGCAAAGACAAAGCCGTTTGGGAAACCCTTGACCGCCGCCCGCAGCCCGGCGAGCTGCACTTTCCCAGCCTGCGCCTCGGTTCGATTCCCGGCACGCACAGCTTGATTTTCGATTCCCCGGCAGATTCCATTGAGATTACCCACACCGCCCGCAACCGCGAAGGTTTTGCCTCCGGGGCATTGCGCGCCGCCCAATGGCTGGCAAACGGCCCTAACGGCGTCCGCGTTGGATTTTTCTCTGTCGACGATATGCTGAAGGATATTCTGGATTAGTTTTTACAGGGAAAGGTATTAACGCGCAGCAGCAAAACTACAGTTCGTATATTTCCTTAAGGAACAGCGCCGCCGCCTGGGACACGTTGAGGCTTTCGATATTGCCCGTTCCCGGAACGCGCAGAAGGCACGTACAGTTGTTTTTTACCTCTGATGGCAGGCCGCTTTCCTCGTTGCCCAGCACCAGGGCGATGCCGGGACGCTTGCCGGTGGAAGGCGGCGGGTGATCTTGTACAATGCCGGGAAGGTCCCCGATGCGCCGGCGCGCGCGGGTGTCGGTTCCGATAACGATAATTTTTTTTGTCGCGTCTTTCAAAAACGCGGCTGTGCTGCCGACTTTCCGCATGGCGACATGCTCCATGCCCCCTTCTGCAACGCGGTAAGCGCTGGTGGTCAGTTGAACCTCGCTGTCGCTTTCGTTCAGGACGATAAAGTGCGCGTCAAAAAAAGCCGCCGCCCTGGCAATTGCCCCCAGGTTGTGATCGTTGCCGACATCGTGCAGCACAAGGCCCGTCTTCCCTTCGCTTGCCCAAAAATCCAGGTCTTCCCTGGTGAGCGGTTCAATTACCGGAGCGATTATCATCGCCACCACTCCCTGATGGTGAACGCTCTTGCAAATACGCTCCAGCTCTTCGCTTTCGCATATCTTGTACGGCCGCTTGCGCTGTGCAAGCTGTTTGCAGACGGCAGTAAATCCATAAAAACGATCCTCCCGCAGAAAGAGGCGGTTTATCGTTTCGGGGTGATGCTCCGCCAGGGCAAGGACGGCTTTAAGGCCGCAAACAGCAAGCTCATCGGTCAATTTGTTGCGCATGGTTTACTATAGCCGTTATTCCCCGCTTGTGCAAATGCGGCGAATTTCCATGCCTTAATTAAAACGATTCGGATTATTCGGCTGCCCCGGAGTCGCCCCGCCGGTTATGGTGACATACCAGTCTGCGGCGGTGTTGGTGTTCGGCACAGTCTCATCTCTGGAGATGCTGCGGGTTGAAGCGGAACCGATCTTCGCGCTGCTTGCCGCGTCCGCCGGGGCGCATACCCCTCCCCCCGGTGATTTCCACGCACCCTGGGCGAACAGGAATTCGGCGGCGGCGGCAAAGTAATCCCTGTTCCACCATGCGTCGGGGGATTCGGCGATCATCACCGCATCCAGCACGCGGCCGTCCTGATCCGCCACATAGACCGCGTCGGTTTTATGCAGCAATTTTGCCGAGCCGGGTATCCAGAAATCGC
>WRJO01000007.1 GCA_009778545.1 Treponema sp.
AACCCCGCTTCCGGCAAGCTGAACATGGGGTATGCCCGGAACCTGAGCGAAAAGGTATACTTGGGCGCATGGTACCAGGGGAACATCGTCCAGGTTACAGGTCTACCTGATACCAACAGCAAACAGGCGACATGGAACACCACCACGCAGGAACAGTTAACCTATACGGAAACGACAACATATGCCGCCGGTTGGGTAAACAGCAACAACCACATTGAACTGCTGTTTGGCGTGGGAGGAAACGGATTTAAAATTGGTTTCCATGAATCCCTGTACAATAACCGCCATGACGGAAGTACTCTTAGAAACCCAACTGTGGCAGATAACTTGAGCGGCACAATAACCTATACAAATAAAGTTGACGAATTTTCGGTGAACGGCGGATTTATCCGTCCGTATATCGGCTGGGGTACGGAAATAAAGCTGGGCGATGATATGGGCCTGCGACCCTATGCCAATTTCGGCCTGGGAGCGGTCATCAATTCCCAGATCGACAAATACAGCACTTATTCTGTTGTTAACGGCCAGCGGGGAAATGTGACTACTACCTATGGGGCGGGATATAACAACGGGTATGTTAACCCCTACGGGGATATTGGCGCAAAGCTTGATTTTAAAACAAAGGGCGGCGCATCGGCGACTTTTGAACTGAAGTACGGCATCAGCGGGAACGCATGGAGCAACAGCGCCGATAATATCGGTCTTGGCGGTACATATAACGGAACGGTCGGTTGGGCAGCCAACAGCTATGTCAACCGGAAAACCGAGTTTGTTGATCGCACCGAAACGGCAACCAATGCGACTCTCTATATTAACGAACGGACGGACATTACCAACACCATTACACCGGCATACGTGATTACCAAAGAAGTCGCCGACGGCTTTAAGCTTGGCTTTATCGCCAGTCTGCCGTTTACGTTCATCTCAAGCTCCAGCGACCAATATACCGAGACACGTACCAAAACGGTGACCGAATACAACCCCGGGTCTATCCTTATTAACACCACTGCAACAACCTTGTCTCATGCCTATACCGGCGTTAACACCAATAATCCAACCGAAAATTCGTATTTTAACATGGCGCTGAACCTGGGTATTGGAGCAACTTATAAACTTATCCCCGATCGTTTTACCGTTAATGCCGGTATCTCTGCCACCCCGGCAAATTTTACCAATGAGACGGTAACAACCAAACCCCGTCAGTATACGGCAACTACGCAAAATAAAACGATAGATGCCCTTGGCAACGTAACCGCCGACACCACAACTGCGACTGCCAATCCTACCACAACGGACAGTGTTGCCGTTGCCAATACTTGGACCCCCTATACCGGCAATTTCCTGGGCGGCTTTATGTTTAATTTTACCCCAAATGCGGCGCTGGATATGTCGGTAAGCGTTCCTGCGGGATACGGTTTCAGGCTGGAATTAACGTATGTCCACCTCCTGTTATCGGTGAAATTTTAGTTTTTACAAGGAGAACGATGCATGAAAACAGCGATAAAAATTACCGCCCTTGCGGCGGTACTCATTCTGGCGGCGGTTTCCTGCGCGCCGGATGCGGACTTTACCAAAATGGACTGGGGCAAGGCAAATGACGCTGCCAGTCCCACATCGACATCGACAGCGGCAGACACAGCTGCTTACCGGGGGAATGGAAGGTTTGTGCCTACCATCCCTGGCACCGGCGGAACATCCAGTGATCCTCTTACAGCGACTACCGGAACCACCAATCCTGGAATCTTGTACGAATTTGACATTCGGTTTCCCGCTGAGGCGGATTTTTTAAGAAAGCAAAGCATCGCGGAGATAGAAAACGCACTCAAGGATTTTATGACCCTATACAGCTATACCAACCCTGCTGGACATTCCAATACTCCGAGTGACAGGTCGACGGGCATCGATTATACCCTTATGCGCCGGACGCCAACGACAGTTGGTTCAAATGGTTTTGTTGATATTACCATCCACCTCAACATACCGGCAAGCAATTTTGTAGTTAAAATTGATTCTACAAAATATACCGTTAAGGGGAACAAGCTGGACAGAAACGGCGACAGGAAACCCGGTGAAGAATTCTACGACGATGCATACATCCAGGTTTATGTGGATGAAAGTACTAACGGTACCTTTGTACCTCCCGGCGGGCCGCATACCAGCAATGGGTACCAGGCCTGGGCTTTGACCCTTACGAATGTTTCCGCATTTATTTCCACAACGGATGCCCATTTCACTCAGGAGCGTACCGTTTCGGTAGCTACTCTTGCTCCCAACGGAATAAATATTAACTTAGGTACCGCTGAATATAACGCGGTCATTGACGAAGAACTTGGGGCGCTGGTTGAAAAAATCAGTTTCGAGAAATTCGATCTTAATGACCGTACATGGAAACCCGTTGAAGCCAATATCAGGTATTTTGACGGCACAGAAGTCCTAACCCAGCCAACCGGTGTACTCAATCCTGCTGCCCGTTCAATAGTCCTGACCTATACTCCCGATGCCCTGGGGTATTACCGCACCGTTGCCACAGACATAGAGTACCTGGAAACGGTCAAACCATATCAGGGATGCATTCAAAAGATCGACGTAACCAGCGGTATTGCCACTCGCGCGTGGAATGATACGGTAGTTACTACTCCGGTTCGTACCGCCAAAGATTATCTCTCGACTGGCACCGGTACGGGATGGAGGTTTATTACCACTCAGGCATTTATTAACGGAGCACTGATGGATTCCGCCGTTGCCGGAAATAACATTACCGTCGAACTTTTCTTTAACCCCATTAATTATGGAACGGAGACTACCCCAGATAGCGCGTTTGTTTGGCTGAAGGAGTTGTCTACAGCGGAATTTAACCGTAATGTGAAAATCTTACAGTCCGGTACTGCATTAACAAGCGGAAATTGGTATACCCCTGGCACCAGCACGTACAATTTTATCAAGGTTAAGGATGTTAGCTACTCGAGGTCAAACTATGTTAACCAGAATCAGCAGGGGTTTAACTGCATTACCCTTACCCTTGAACCCGGTCAGAATCTGGAGGATTTCCAATACCTTCTCATCGCCCCCGGCTTCCAGTACGCGCACGAAAACATACTCTTCGGCGATCATACGACCACTGGCCTTGCAAGAATAATTGACGGACAAAACCGCTGGGGCTTCTACGAAATTCCTGATACAGGACCCTCTATACATGCTGTGGTTGATTAATCCGTAGCAAATGCCAAAAAAAACCGCTCCTCCGGGAGCGGTTTTTTTGTGATTTTTTGAATATGTATTCTTGACTTATAGTACTGAATATGATACTATAATAATATGGCAACCATTAAGAATTTGATTCAGAAAATGAAAGTGAAAGATTACCTTGATTTGCCGTATCATATTGTCATACAACACCTTAATGATGAGAGCGGTTCTTATTACTTCGCTACGGTCAGGGAATTTGACGGCTGCATGAGCCACGGCGATACCTATGGCGAAGCTTTTGAAAATATCCGGGAAGCAATGGAAGGCTGGATCGAGACAAAACTTGAAAATGGTTTCCCAATACCGCAGCCTGTTGATGGCAGCCAGTACAGCGGTAAATTTGTTGTGAGAATTCCCAAGACCCTTCATGCCCATCTGGCCATGGAAGCCGAGAAGGAAGGTGTCTCGCTCAACCAATACGCGCTATACCGGCTGAGTATGTAAGAGTCTGCGGTTTTTTTGTGAAAAAATTGATATTATGTAGCCCATTCTGCGTTATTCTGTGATATAATGAATATTAGGGTCAAGGAGAGAAAACCTATGGAAAATAAACATTTTGTTGCCATCGGCAAAATGACTATTGACAACCTTAGTGCAGAGTGGAATATTCCCGATTTGCATTTTATAGTCAATAAAACGCCATCAGGACTTTTCGAGGTGACTAATATTGAACTCATTCTGGATTCATCCGGGGAAACCATAGAAGATGCTATAGAGGGGCTTATTGGCCTTACCATTCATTACATTACCGCAGCGATGGAAAAAGGCCGAGGCTATGATGAATTTATTGAAAAAGTCAACTCTCTGACTATGGAGGAGTATTGGCGTGAATACCGGAACATCGAATTCTCGCTGGCAAGAAACAGAAAAGACCTTAGCCATGATATAGCAAATAAGGTTAATGCGGCCATAAAAAATATGCTCGCTGAGGAAATAACACAGCAGATTAGAGATATGGCTGCCGGAGCTGCAAAAACTATCATTAGCAGTATCAATATTCAAATCGCTACCATGGACCTGGAAGCTGCCTGATGACCGAATATTTACTTATTGAATGTATCATTGACAATCTGATTTTGGGCAAGGTTATTGATCCCCCGGGTTTATGGAAAAAAACCGCAATTGGGACACAGTTTTATTATGCAGATTTTTTTCATGCCGGTACAAGAAGCCTGATTTCTTTTCGCATTTCTGTGATCAATGGAAATCATGTGATTTGATCAACGGCATTTATCAATCAGGCCAAATTTTTTAATATCAGTCCTGTGAAAATTCTCGATGAATGTAAACTGTAAACTTTGTCCCTAATTTACCAAAACCCCGCCGCTAACGGTTCCCTTTTCGGTGTGCAGCGTCCACCTGGAAGGATGGAGCCGGAAGACGGCAAGGAGTTTGCCGGTGCGGTTGTCGTGCCATGCTATGTTGCCGTCCCTGTCCAGGCTGATCAGGTGCTGGCCGCCGTCGGCAAGTTTCAGGGGAAAGCCGTTGGTAATTTCCAGTTTCTGGACGCGGCCGCCCGAGTAGATCGCGGCGCTTTCGCCGCCAATGGTTGCGGCAATTCCGTCGGGCGTTTCGGCAAGCGAAAATTGGGTGTCCTCTCCCTGGTAATCGACAAGCCTTGCGGAACTGGCGCTGTTCGCAAGGTTGAGCCGCAGGATCGATGTGCGGACGCCGTCGGCCTCGTTCGATTGCGATGTAATGACCGCCGCGTAGATGTTGCCCGTCGCTCCCCGGTGCACCATTATCCCTGCCTGGCCGGGGTAGGGAAGGGGAACCGTTTCTCCCGTGTTTACGTTGATTATCATAAACGGCGCGTTGCCCGAAACCGCGCTGCGCCCGATTATCAGCCGCTCGGAGTCGATAAAGGCGGCGTCCATTAAGCCTACCGAAAAAAAGGTAAAGAGGCCGTTCTTGCCCGTGTCGGAAGGGGTTACTACGGAAATGTTCCCCGTGGTATCGACAAACTGAACTTTTCCGCCGAACGAAGCCGCCGTGCTGATCGGGGATCGCATGGTTATTTCGCCTAACACGGCTTCCGGGCTGCCGGAAGCGGCCGATCGGATTACCGGCTTGGACTGGTTCCGGTCGTGCCAGAAGACAAAGCGGCCGGTTTCGCTGCTTCCGCCGGGATGCGCCGTTATGCGGTTATGGCCGCTGTCGTTTTTTTCCATGCGGACGAGCCTTCCGGCGGTAAGCTGGCTGTAATTAAGGGGAATGGAACCTATCGTTCCATTGTCGGCGAGGAAGGCGATGATCTCGCCGGAAATATCGGCGTCGGTAATCATCGTTTGCTCGGTGGTGCTGAGGATCTGCGTCCTGCCGTCTGATCCGGACAGCGCCACCGATCCGCTTTCCGTTCCCAGCGCGATGGATCCGTAGCCGGAACCATACATCCCGATCGCCGTGTAGCGGCCGCCCGATTCCGCGCCCCGGACGGCAAGGCTCACCCTTCCGCCGATGCTCAGGCGCCCGTTGCGGTCTATCGAATAGCGGTGAAGTTCTGCCGATCCGTCTTTTTGAACCAGGGCAAGCAGCGCGTCGTCGGCAGGGCAGAGCAGGGCGCCTTCGGGGATGGCGGCGTCCCTCCCGAGAATTTCGCCCGATGCCGCATGGATCACCGCAAGCCCCTCGGCGTTTACCCCGGCAAGATAGCGGCTGTTGCTGAAAAGCACCGGAGAAGAAAGGCTCGCCGGTATCTGAAATTCGCTTATCTGGTTTCCCGTTTCAAGGTCCCAGTACGAAAGAATCCCCGATGAAAGATAGACGGCCATGTTCCGTTCCGATCTGCCGGTAACGGCCAGCGCGATGTTTCCGGTAAGCGATTGCGGGGACTGCAGCACGTCGCCCGAGCCGGAGTCGATCAGGACTAGCCCGGTCCTTCCCGTTCTGGCGGCGATGATAAAGTTCCCCCCGGTCGAGTAGGTTATGTGGTTTATCGGATCCCTGAATTGCAGCGTAAAAATGTTCCGGCGTTCCCGGTAGTTCCAGGCGGAGATGCGGTACAGCCCCAGCCCGTCGTTTTCGACGATGCACACCTCGTTCCTGTTGGGCCTTCCCGCCATCGCAACGATGCCGTAGGGGCTGGCCTGGAAACGATCTGCGGCGGTCCCGCCGTTGGGATTCCAAATCTCAAGGTAGCCGTCTTCTCCGGCGCTGAGCACGGTGTCGCCACGGTGGACAATGGCGGTTACCGGCCCCCGGTGCTTGCCCGGCACCGCGCCAGTGAATACCCAGTCGTTTGCGCGGAGCATAGGCGCCGCCATTACCAAAGACAGAAAACATACCGCTACGCCGCGTTTTACGATCATCTCACCGCCTCGATAGGTACAGTATATCACCAAAAAGGGCAAAAAGCATCAGCCCGCAGATAAGTACCACGCCGAGGGTTTGGAACACCCCGATGGCACGGGGGTGCAGGGGCTTGCGCCGGATTATTTCCACGGTGAACAAAATGATCTGTCCGCCGTCCAGCACCGGCAGGGGCAGCAGGTTCATCACGCAGAGGGCGATGGAGATGAGTGCGATAAAATCGGCAAGGGAGCGAAGGCCCGTGCCGAAGCTCTGCCCGAAGCCCTCGGCGGCAACGTCGCCCACCATGTAGGTTATGCGGACCGGGCCGGAAACCGCCTCGGTTACATCGATCCCCTTAAAAAGCAAGGTAAGGCTTTTCAGCGAGACGAGCAGGGTATTCCAGCCTTCCGACACGCCTTTCGCAAGCGCTCCGGGGGGCGACAGGGACGGAGTCCGGTACTGCACCCTCGGCCAGATTATCCCCAGGCTGCCATCCGCCGAGAGGACAAGTTCCGCCGTTTGCTCGGCGCCGTCCCTGATGTAGTCAATTTTTGCCACCGGAGGGCTGCTGTCTACCGCCTTCATAAAGTCGATGGTATGGGTGATTGTTTCGCCGTTTACCCGGATTATAAGGTCCCCCGGCAGAAGCCCTGCGATGGCGGCATCGCTGCCGCTTACGATTTCGTCTACCAGCGGATCGGCCCAGAAATAGACGCCGATTCTTCCCGCGCCGGTGCTCTTGTCGAGGTCGGGCTTAACGAGGAGGCTGATGGTTTCGCCGCCCCTGTCCACGGTTACGGGCAGCAGCTTGTCGGGATTGGTCGCTATGTTTTGCTGTACTTCGTGATAATAATTTGTTTTCCTGCCGTTTACTTCGATTATCCTGTCGCCGGTCTTGAAACCCGCTGCGTCTGCGGGGAAGGTGGCATCGGCGCTGACATCCGACGCGAGCACGATGCGGCTGTCCAGCGTGTTTACCTCGAACCCGATGCCCCAGATCAGCGAGAGTATCAGCACGGCGAACAGCAGGTTGAACAGGGGCCCGGCAAAGCATACGACGATCCGCCGCAGGGGGCTTGTGCCGTAAAAAGTTCCCTTTACCGGTTCGATGCCGCTGGCGCGGTTTTCCCATGCCTCTTTGAATTCGTTATCGCCCCGCATCTTGCAGTAGCCGCCCAGGGGGAACATGCCCAGCCGGTATTCGACATCGCCGATTTTCTTTTTAAGAATGGGATTGCCCCAGCCGATGGAAAATGCTTCCACATCGATGCCCACCAGCCGCGCGGCAAGAAAATGCCCCAGTTCATGGATGAAAACGACAATGCCCAGGCCGAGCAGCCCAAGGGCTATTTTTACTGCAACCATAGGGCAATTCTAAAACTTTGATTCTATAATTGCAATATTCGCCGTTTCTCTTGCTTTTTTGTCTGCTTCCATTACCGTGGCGATGTCTGCCGGTTCGGCGCTCCAGTCGCCGTCCAGTACGTGCCGCGTAACGCGCCCGATGTCCGTAAAGCCGATTCGCCCGGCGATAAAGGCGGCGACTGCGGCTTCGTTTGCGCCGTTGTACGCGCAGGGGTACAGCCCGCCGCGTTTTACCGCGTCATAGGCAAGGGCCAGCAGGGGGAATTTTTCCATGTCGGGCGGATAAAATTCCAGGGACAGCGAGTCGAATTCGAGCCGCCCGAAAGGGGACGGCGCGCCTTCGATTAATGGCGCGGCATTCGGCGCGTCTATTAATGCGGCGGCAAGGGCGTCGTAGATGGGAAGGCGCATGTCGGGGCGGGATAGCTGGGCGTATACGGCGCCGTTTTTCATCCGTATCATCGAATGGACGATGCTTTGGGGATGGATAACCACCTTGATTCGTTCCGGGCCGATGTTGAACAGCCGCGCCGCTTCAATTACCTCCAGCCCCTTGTTCGCCATTGAAGCCGAATCGATGGTGATCTTTCCCCCCATGTTCCAGGTTGGGTGGGCGAGTGCGTCCTGCACCGTCGCCTTTTCCATTTCTTCGATTGCGGCATTTCTGAACGGCCCGCCGGACGCTGTCAATATTATTTCATCCAGGGTATTTTTGCCGTGCGCCTTGAGCAGGTGATAGATCGCCGAATGTTCGGAGTCGACGGGGATTATCTGTACGCCTTTTTCTTTCGCGCGGGCAAGCACAAGCGGCCCGGCCATTACCAGGGTTTCCTTGTTTGCCAGGGCGAGGCTGCAGCCCGCCTTAATCGCCGCCATGGAGGGCTCAAGCCCCGCCGCGCCGGAAATGCCGTTCAGGACGATGTCTGCGCCGCAGGCGGCTATCGCGGAAAGGAGCCGGTGCTTCCCGTCTGCCGCCCCGCTAAGAACCGCGTCCGCGCCGGGCCAGTTTCGGGCGGCTTCGGCAAGGGCTTCGCCGCTGTTGTGGGCGCTGAGGAGGACTACGTCAAAATGATCCCTTGCCCGCTCCAGAACGTCCAGGGCGCTTTTGCCGATTGATCCTGTCGCGCCCAGAACGGCGGCCCGTTTTTTCATCGATAGTTATGGTCGGACGAAGAGCAGGCGGAAGGCCATGTAGAATACCGGCGCGGCAAGGGCGATGGAATCGATCGAATCCAGCACGCCGCCCCGGCCGGGAATGGCATTCCCCGAATCCTTAAGGCCGGAGCTCCGCTTGATCGTCGATTCGCCAAGATCGCCCAGGGTCGCGGCAATGCCGGTTACCAGGCCGAGAATGGCGCCGGCGGCGGGGGTTAGCTCGCGGGGCAGGCCGTATTTGGGAATGAACGCTTCCGGAAAGATCAGTGCGGCGCCCAGGCCGACGAGGATCGGGGCGATGATTGCGCCGATAAAACCGGCGATGCTTTTGTTGGGGCTTGCCGGGATGATCCCCTGGTTTCCCTTGCCGAACAGCATGCCCACAGCCCATGCCATCGAGTCGGCGGCAAAGACCGATATAAGAAACGTTAAAATGATGATGCTTGCATAATTATCCCAATGGCTCATCCTGACTATCCACGCCATCAGCATCCCCGGGTAGATCAGCGCGGCGAAACCGGCTACCAGGCGGTTCAGCGAACTGTCCAGGGCGTCGCCCCGGGAAAAAATGCGCGACAATAGCAGCCACGAAACGGCGCCGGCAATGACCGCCGGAATTAAAAGCCCGTTAAAGCCGAAACTTTCGGTGAGGATCATTGCCGCCGGGATCGCCGCGCCCAATGCGGCGGCTTCCGCTTTTGAGATGCACAGTTTTTTCTGGGCCAGCAATACGGAAAATTCCACTGCGCCCAGGGCGCTGAAAATGACCGTCAGCACATTGAACGCAAGGTGGTGGTACCATGGAAGCAATACCACCATCGCGACAATGGCAGGAAGGCCGAGGAAGAAGATAAGCAGGCGCTGATATACCTTTTTCACAATCCTATTCTCCGTTGGCCGCGATACCGCCATAGCGGCGGTCCCGGTTCCGGTATTCGCCGACAGCCGCCGCCAGATCGGCATCGGTCCATTCGGGCCAGAGTTTTGCCGAAACGTACAGTTCCGCGTAGGCCCCCTCCCACAGCAAAAAATTGCTCATCCGGTACTCGCCCGCGCTGCGGATGATCAGGTCGGGGTCGGGGATGTCGGGGTTGTCCAGGCAGGCGGCAATGTCCTCTTCGGCTGCATTCAGCAAACCGCCGTCCGCCGCACCTTTTGCGACAAGCCGCCGCACCGCCCGCACCAGTTCGTCCCTGCCGCCGTAGTTAAGGGCGAGGATCACCTGCATGCCGCCAAATTCTTTCGTATCCTCCACCGTTTCGGCAATTTCGGCGGCAATGTCCTCCGGCAGCCCCGCCGCATCCCCCGCATGGCGCACGCGGATATGGTTTTCGCGGCAAAAGTCCATCTCGCCGCGCAGGTACTGCCTGACCAGCCCCATGATAAAGCCCACCTCGGCGGCGGTGCGCTTCCAGTTTTCCGTCGAAAAGACGTAGAGGGTCAGATACCCAATCCCCATGTCGCTAGCGGCTTTAACGATTCGCTTCGCCGCCTTTAATCCTTCAAGGTGCCCCTGGGTCCGGGCCATCCCGTGCCGCTTTGCCCAGCGGCCGTTGCCGTCCATTATGATTCCGACATGGCGCGGAATGCCGCGTCCGCTGAAAGCGCCCATTACACTTCCATTATTTCTTTTTCTTTTTCTTCAAGAACCTGGTTTACCTTGCTGATGTAGCTGTCCGTCTGCTTCTGCATATCGGCGATGCCCCTGCTTTCGTCGTCCTCGGTTATTGAAGATTCTTTTAACAGTTTTTTCAGCTCGTCGTTGCCCTCGCGGCGTATGTTGCGAATGGAAACGCGGGACTGCTCCGCCTGGTTTTTTGCGAGCTTTACCAGTTCCTTGCGCCGTTCTTCGGTAAGGGGAGGAACGGCGATGCGGATTACCTTTCCGTCGTTGGACGGGTTCAGCGACAGCTCCGACGAGCGTATCGCCTTTTCGATCTCGCCGATAAGGTTCTTGTCCCACGGCTGGATCACGATAAGCCGGGCTTCGGGAATCGAAATGTTCGCCACCTGGTTGAGCGGCGATTTTTCGCCGTAATAGTCAACCCTGATCCGGTCGAACAGCGCCGCCGAAGCCCGCCCGGTACGCAGCGCGGCGAAGCCATCTTTAAGGCTCGCCACGGTTTTTTTCATTTTTTCTTCGGTTAAGTCAATGACTTCCTGCATCGATTACACCACTCCCACTTTAAAATAAGCGTAGTCGGCGATTTCGAGCTTTGCCCCGGCTTTTTTCGCCGCTTCGTCAATGGCTTTGGCGACGGTAAGTTTTTCGTCTTTCACATACCCCTGCTCAAGCAGGCATATTTCCGAAAGGTGCTTGCTTACCTTGCCCTTGAGTATTCCCTCCAGCACGTTGGCCGGCTTGCCCTTGAGCTTTTCGTCCTGCTCCATCTGCTTGCGGAAAATTTCTTCCTGCTCGGCAATGTAGGCGGGATCGATCTTGCCCTTGTCCAGCGCGTAGGGGTTGAACGCCGCGATATGCAGCGCCAGCGAAAAGACGAAGCCCTTTACCTCGTCGTCTTTGAAAATTTCCGGCTTGTCCGACGAACATTTGACCGCCACGCCGATGTTGCCGTCGCCGTGAATGTACTGCGTGACATATTCGTTGGCGTTGGCGGCAAGCAGCCTGATCCGCTTAAGGCTCATGTTCTCGCGGATTTTGGTGGCAAGCTCGGTAACCTTGCCGTTCAGTTCGTCGTTGGGCGCCGTAATGCCGTTTTCCAGCGCCTTTGCGGCAATTTCCTCGCCAAGGGCGATAAATTCGGGGTTGCGGGCGACAAAGTCCGTCTCGGAGGAAAGTTCCACAAGGACGGCGGCGGTGCCTCCCGCTGAGGTTTTCACGAAAATTTTGCCTTCGCTGGTTGCCCTGCCGGAGCGTTTTTCCAGCGCGGCAAGGCCCTTCTCCCTGAGCAGCTTTTCCGCCTGATCAAAATCGCCGTTGGCAGAAACCAGGGCGTTCTTGCATTCCATCGGTCCCGCTCCGGTTTTATCCCGAAGCCTTTTAACATCTGCAGCGCTAATATCAGCCATGTTTTTCTCCTTCAATAATATCGCCCTGTCGATTTTACTCTGCACAGCGGCTTTTTTGGGGCTCTTGACGTTCGGCATAAAGCCCGTCAACGCGCTCAACGTTTCGCGCGCTTAAGATTCGTCATCAAAGAATTTATCTACGTCCACCTGGATTTGGGTTTCCTTTTCGTCGGCTTCGTCGTCAGCGGCTTCGTCTTTTATCGCGTCAGGCGGAATTTCGGTGGAGTACTTTTCAATCGCAGCGGCAATGTCCACTTCCTGATCGTCTTCCTTGCTGGACATGTCGGACATGAGGCTTTCCTGATCCTCGTCCTCGTCTCCCAGCGTCTCGATGATCTTGAGGCCGACCTCGTTGTCCGCTTCTACCACCGCGTTGGCGATGATCTGGGTAAAGAGGGTGATGGCCCGAATCGCGTCGTCGTTGCCGGGGATCGGGTAGTTGATGCCGTCGGGGTTGCAGTTGGTGTCCACCACCGCGACAATGGGGATGCCCTGGCGCTGCGCTTCGGCGACGGCGATGGCTTCCATGCGGGTGTCGATGATGAACAAAATGCCCGGCAGCTCCTTCATTTCCTTGATGCCGCCAAGGTTCTTCTGGAGCTTGGTCCGCTCCTTGCCCAGCGCGGCGATTTCTTTTTTGGTGAGGTTTTCAAAGGTGCCGTCGACTTCCATTTTCTCCAGCTTTTTCAGCCGGAGCAGCGATTTTTTAATGGTGACGAAGTTGGTGAGCATCCCGCCGAGCCAGCGGTTGTTCACATAGTACATCCCGCAGCGTTCAGCCTCTTTCTGGATGGCCTGCTGCGCCTGTTTCTTGGTACCCACAAACAGCACCGACTTGCCCGACGCAACGGTCTTGCGGACCGCTTCGTAGGCGTCCTTGATCGCCTGGATCGTTTTTTGCAGATCGATGATGTGGATGCCGTTCCGTTCCGCGAAGATGTATTTTTTCATCCGCGGATCCCATCGCTTCACCTGGTGGCCGAAATGCACTCCCGACTCCAGGAGACTCTTCATGGTAACTACTGCCAAAGTTTCCTCCTGACTTACACAGACAACAAGAATAAAGATCAACGAATGACGCGAATGAACGCGAATAAAAAGTAGGAAGGAGGAAGAAAACCAACTCCTAACTCCTACTTCCTACTTTATTTCCCCCCATTCGTTTACATTCGTGTAATTCGTTGACTCTTCTTAATTCGTCTGCATCCAACCCTATGTCTCGTTGTTCCGGGGGTAAGCCGGTGCAACGGAAATTTGCCTACCAGGGGCTCAAGCCCCTATTCGGTAGCCATTATCCCTGAGCATGGCATAAAAATCGTATAATGGCAAGCCCGCCACGGCGCTGGGAGACCCGTTTATTGACTTAACCAGGCAGCCCCCCAGGCTTTGCAGTTGGTAGCCCCCGGCCGCCCCCTGCCATTCGCCGGTTTTCAGGTACCATTCGATTTCGGCGGGGGAAAGCGCGGCGAACGTTACCTCGCAGGTAACGGATCGGCAGTCTATTTTGTTTTCATAGCCGTCGTACAGGGCCATCGACGTGACGACTTCGTGCCTTCGCCCCGCCAGCGAGCGGAGCATGGCCCCGGCATCGATGCGGTTCTTGGGTTTGCCGAAGATTTTTCCGTCCAGGACGATCATCGTATCCGCCGAAAAAATCCATTTGGCCGCTTCTTCCTGTTTCTTCTTTTTGAGCCGTTCAATGGTTATCTGGATTTTGCGCTTGGCCAAATCCTCCGACGCCTGCCTGGGGCTCATGCCCCGCGCGGGCGTTTCGTCAATTTCAGGCGCCATTACGGCAAAAGGCAGTCCCAGCAGCCTGAAAAAGTTCTGCCGCCTCCGGGAACTTGAGGCTAAAATGATAGATTCCATGGGTTTACTGTATCACATTTCAGGCTCTATTGACACACCGCCTCCGCCGGTATATTGTTTTCTTGGATTAAGTATTGACAGACTAGCTCATGTGGATAGAGCGTCAGCCTCCGGAGCTGAAGGTGGTGGGTTCGAGTCCCGCGTCTGTCAAAAAATTTCGAGACTTCGAAGGCAATTTCCCGCGTCTGTCATCTGTTGTACAGGTTGCTGTCGTCCGCAAAATGTTTCAGTTTGGGCAGCTTTTTCACTACACCGGGATATACGGCAATCTCGTTGTGGGTGATGTCCAGAGTCACAAGGTTATTCAGATTTTCAATCCAGTCCGGCAGCTCCCTTATCAGCGTACTGTGCAGGTTAAGCTTCTTGAGTTTTTTCAGATTGGCGATATAGCCCGGTAACACTTCAAGTTTGTTGTGGTCAATGTCCAGCACGGTCAGGTTTTTCAGTTCCCCGATAAATTCGGGGAGATGGGTAAAGCTGCTGAATGCAACTTTTCTCAGCGATTTGAGGTTTTTCATGGAAGGCGGAAAATAAAAATCGTCTGATATGGTTTCCAGAATGGAGAGCGTTCTTAACGATTGCAGATTCCCGAAAGAATTCGGCAGCCGCGTCATCCTCGTATCGCTTATGAAAAATTCCTTTAGCGAAGCAAGGTTTCCGAATGAGGCGGGAAGAAGGGTAAACCATGAACCCTGGCCGTGCATTTCTTCAAGGCCCGGGTGGTTATGCCTTTCGCACAAATAAAACTTTTCAAGCGATGCAAGATTGCCGAACGAATCGGGCAATGTTTTGATGCGGTTAAATGAAAGAACGATTTTTTTCAGATTTTTCAGGTTCCCGATTGACTGCGGCAATGAGGTTAATTCGTTTGTGTCCAGAATTAGTACCTTCAGATTTTTAAAGTTGCCAATCCATTGGGGCAGTTTTTTAAGGTTGTTGCATGTTAGATCCAGTTCTTCCAGCCAGTGCAGTTCCGCAAGCTCTTCCGGCAAAGCGCCGGCATGGAGGTACGATAAATCAAGTTTTTTGCTGCGGCGTTTCTTGCAGATGTTAATGTGGCGCACACATTCCTGCATGTTGAGTTTGTGCTGTTTTGCCGCCAGGGCGGGAAAGTGGCTTATGTCGCAGCCCCTTGTTTCAATGCGCCGTAAATTGGGCAGGTCGATGATGCTCTTCGGTATTACTTCCGCGTCGTACAAATCTATTTCCAGCAACTCCAGCGAATGGATATCGCCGATAAAAGGCGGGATCTCTTCTATGTCGGTATTGTCAACAATGAGTTTTTTAAGGTGCTTTAAATTGGCCAGGCTGGAAGGCAAATTTTTAATATTATAGTTTGAGCTTATATCAAGCACCCGCAATTGTTTCAGTTCGTCTATCCAGTCTGGCACTGCGTTTATGGCGGTGCATACCACAGAAAGGCTCGTAAGCCACGTTAATTGCCGTATTTCCTCCGGAAAAGCCTTGATATGCAGATTATAGCCTATTTTGAGCGATTTTAAACGCGAAACGCGGCAATTTTCTATTTCAATAAGAATTTCATCCAGTGCGTCTTTCTCCAGTTCCCTTACTTCATGTGCTTTCCGCATAATCCTGCCTCCTATGGTAATTATTTGTTACTTCTTCACTTTCTTGGTCATTATCAGGACGTTCTTGTCGTCCATGCGATGGTAATTTACCGTATCCATGAGCTTTTTCACGAGGAAAATTCCCAGACCGCCTATTTCGCGCTGCATCAGCGGCTTGTCCAGATCCGGGTCCTGCGCTTCAAGGGGGTTATACGGTCTGCCGTTGTCTACAAACCGGATCAGTATTTCGTCTCCGGCCGCGATGCCGATGGTAACTTCGCCCGTTTCCGGGGCATAGGCGTAATGTTCAACGTTTACGAATATTTCTTCGACCGCCTCGAATATCAGATCCTCCAGTTCGGGCGGGTAACCATAGCCGTCAAGCTCCTCTCCGATAAAGTCCAGGATTTTTCCGAAATTTTCCATCTTTGCCACTACCGTAAGCTCATTAATCACGGCCTCCCGGTCCAGCACGCCGTAGTGGCGGCTTTTTTCCAGGGCAAGCATGGTTATGTCATCCGACTGCTCGGTTTCTCCCGTAAATATGTCAATATCCCTTTTTATTGAGGAAAGCATATCCTTTGGGGGGAATTCCTTGCATCTGTTTATCGATGCCAAAAGCCGCTTTTCGGAAAAAAGCTCCCTGTCCGCGTTCATCGCTTCGGTTACGCCGTCGGTGTAAAAATAGATGGCATCCCCCGGTTCCAGCATTATTTCCACTTCGCGGTAGTCGGGGTTTTCGATAAATCCCAGGACGATGCAGGGTTTTGTGCTAAAATAATTAAAATCGCCATCGCCTCTTCGCAGCAGGGGCGGGGTATGCCCGGCATTGACATACACAAACCTTCCGCTCGGTATGTTAAAGATGCCCATTATCGCCGTTACGAACATCCGCGAATCGTTGTTCTCGCAGAGTTTTTTGTTGACTATCTCAAAAACGCTTTTGGGGCTGTCGCTGAAAGTGCAGTCCCGTATTATGGTTTTGGTAATGACCATGAACAAAGCGGCGGGAATTCCCTTGCCGGAAACATCGGCTATTACTACCGCCAGATTGTTTCTGTCGAGCATGTAGAAATCGTAAAAATCTCCGCCTACTTCCCTGGCTGGAATCATCGTGGCGTATATGTCGAATTCCGATCGGGTGGGGAAGGCAGGAAAAATACAGGGAATCATGCTGCTCTGTATCTCTGCCGCAACACGCAGTTCTGTGGCTATACGCTTTTTTTCTTCGCGTTCCCGTTCATGGGCTTCGATGGCGTTTTTTAAATCTTCGGTCATTTTGTTAAAGGTTCCGGCAAGCATGCCAAATTCGTCTTTGGTGGTCTCCTTTACATGCATGTCAAGGTTGCCAATGGCGAGGTGGGCGACATCGGTGGTGAGCCGCCGCAGCGGCGTGTTGATAAGTTTTGATACCAGAAAATACGCGGCGGCCATTAAAAAAACCAGAGAAAAAATAATCGTCATCGAGTAGCAGGTGTTGCGCTTTTCCACTTCGGCGAAAATTTCGTTCTCGGGAATCTGTACCGACAGCAGCCAGCCGTTGTCCAGCCGCCTGCCAAAGTTTAAATAGTTTACCCCCCCAAGGGTAAACGAACCGGCGTTTATGTCCCATGGAATGATTTTGGCGGGTGCGCCCGTCAGGTTGGGCAGGTATGTGGCAGAAATGATGTAGTCTTTTTCGGGAACGCAGAGCACGACAAAGCTGTTTTCGGTGGGGCGGATGGCGGTTAATGCCTTTACCGCCTTTTCCATCCCCCAGTCCACAACCGATATTCCAATCATGGCGCCTTCGGAATCGAAAATGCCCGCTCCGGCTGCGGTTTTGAGATTCTGCGTAATGTCGCCGATAAAAGGCTTTGCCCACGCAACCTGGTACGGCTGCGTTATTTCGTCAACAATGTCGCGATACCAGTTTCTGTCGTAAAAATCGTAGTTTTCAATGTCGCCCAGGCGCAGTTCGCCGGTGTCCCTGTCATAGAACGCGTAGATGCTGACCTTGCGCGTTTCGTTGTTAAAGGCATGAGGCTCAAACCACAGCCCCCCTCCGACGGCAGCCGGAAAGCTGCGGAGAAATTCCAGCACCGACGTTTCGCCGATACTGCGCGACTGCGACTGGTAAAACAACAGGCCGCTGGTCACCATGTTGATGGCGCTTCGTTCAATGCCCCCGATTTCCTTGTTGAATTTTTCCGTTTCCAGTTCAACCGTTTTTTCGATGTCTTCAAGGCGCAGGCGTTTGTAATTTTTCGTCGTTGCCATTGAATACAGTACAAAGGCTGTACCCATGAATATCAAAGAGACAAATGTTATTGCAAGAATTTTTGTCCGTATCGAATACATGATTACTTGATCAGCATCTCATCCAGCGCGGTCATGCCCAGGACATTTCTGACATTTTGCGATGGCATTTCAATGCCGAATCTGCCCCCTGTGTCATTGAGATCCTGATACGTTTTAAGGATTACACGTATCCCGGCGGAACTCAGAAATTTTACCCATAGCATGTTCAGGACGATATTTTTTTGCCCGTCATGTATAGCCTTGTGCAACCAGTTTTCCAGCTTGTCCGCAGTCCCTGAATTAACATGGCCCTTGATGGTTAATTTAATGCCTTCCATGGTTGTCTCTTCAGTAATTTCCAGGTCTTCATTTCGCACGAAATTGTCTCCTTATGATGCATATTTACGGTGCATATATAAAATATATTCGATATTTGGAAATTTGTAAACATTTCCTCTTTTTTTTTAAATTGGTTGCCTCTCGCCGGTTTTATTTTTATATTGTAGTTTAGGGGTAAAAATATGGAGAATCCTCTTTAAAAGGGCAAATTTGGCAGGCCATGCCCCATTTTGATGCAGAAATGGGGGCAGATATGGCTGTGGGGCCATTTTTGGAAGATTTGTCGGAGATATTGCAGATGCAGAGCCAATGCACTATACTATAAGTACATATTTCTGCGGTGCTTCATTCGACTGTGAATTTGGTGTTAGAGGGGTAGGATAATGAACCGTACCGGGTCGAATAACCGGAAGCAGAAAAACAGGCTCGCCGCACATACCAGAATTGTCAACATGGTGCTTCTTTTCCTCGTCCTTGTCCTGCTCACGGTGGTGTCGGGCGTGATAATCAACAGGATTAACAACGAGAACGCCAGGAATATCGTCCGGACCTATTCGATGGAGGCTGCGGACAAGTTCTTTTCGTATATTAGCCAGGACCTTACCCTGGTGCGAAAGGCGGCGCACTCAAGGGCCATTACGGCGTGGTTTGCCAACGAGGGCGACCAGCAGAAAAAATTCGACGCGATGGACGAGCTGTCGGACTATGCCGCCATCATGAACGGCAATCATTTTTACCTCGGCATCCATGAATCAATGAACGAATACTCCCTGATGCACGGCCATGGCCACGAGCATGAAACCGGGCCGATGTTTATGGACGTTGGCCCCCATGCGCGGCTCGATCAGCAAAACCCGGACGACATCTGGTATTTTGACTGCATAAATTCCGATAATGTGTATTCCCTGAATATCGACGTAGAAAAAGCCACCAACATGTGGCATTTGTGGATAAACCACAAGGTTCTGCTGGACGGGAAATTCCTGGGGATATTCTGCTCGGGACTGGGCATCCCCGACGTGTTCTACGAAATATTCAGCGAAGAAAAGTACAACCAGAATATAGTGCGGGGATACATTATCGACAGGCGCGGCGTTATCCAGTCGTCCAGCATCGATCCCCGCATTTACCACGAAGAAGACAACCACATTCACGAAGAAAGTTCCGATCCCGCTTTTGCTGCGGCACTCGGTATGCACATAGCGGGCATTCAGGGGGTTTTTGGCCCCCATTCCCGCCCGCAGGTGCTCAGGACCAGCAAAAGGCCGTTTGAATACGTCGCCATCGAGCCTATCGGCAGCACGGACTGGTCGGTCGTCGTTTTTTACAACGGCCATTCGCTTGCCGGCGTCGCCAACCTCGTGCCGCTGCTGGTTGTGATGCTGTCCGCCCTGTTCCTCTATGTGGTGGCGAGAAACGCCATCGTGGGCAGGATCATATTCACCCCGCTGGATAACCTTATTCAGAGCGTGTCAGAAGGCAAATCAAATGATGCCGATTTTTTCGGCAAGGACCGCGACGACGAAATCGGCGACCTGGCCCGGGTCATACGGGACGCTTCGTATCAGGAGGAGCGCCAGGAGCAGCTTTTGCAGGCGGTTAACAGCGCCGCCGCCGTCCTGCTCGCCCCGGCAAACGAGGAGGATTTTGACACTTCGCTGATGGAGGGGCTGGACCTCATCGGCCGCTGCGTAGACGTCGACCGCCTCCATATCTGGCGGAACGAGATGATTGAAGGGGAATTAACCTACATCAACCAGTTCAGCTGGGTCAGAAGCGATTGTTCCAGGTGGAGAAAGTCCGCCGCAATACAGCGCCGCTACAGCGAAGTTCCCGAACTGGAAAGAAGGTTCCTCCGGAATGAATATATAAACGGCCCGGTTTCCCAGATGCCGGCAGAAGAACAGGCAATATTCATAGATCAGGGCGTAAAGTCCTTTTTGGGAATACCGCTGTATTTGCAGAAAAAGTTTTACGGCTATTTCAGCTTTGACGACTGCCACGAGGAACGGGTCTTTACCAACGACGAGGTTAACATCCTCCGTTCCGCCGGTCTGATGCTTGTCAGCGCCGTTAACCGCAACACCCACGCGGCGCAGCTTAACGAGGCGCACCAGCAGACGCGGCTTTTGCTTGACGCGATGCCCTTTGCCTGCAACCTGTGGGACAAGAACCTTAAGGTTTTCGGATGCAACGAAGAAAACGTCAGGCTGTTCGATCTTAAGGACAAGGATGAATTTATCAATTGTTTTGAAGAGCTGTCTCCGGAATACCAGCCCAGCGGAGTGCTTTCCACGGTAAAGACCGAATATGTAAAAAGGGCGTTTGCCGAAGGCAGGTGCGTCTTTAACTGGATGCACCAGAAGCGGGACGGCACCCCAATCCCCACGGAGATGACGCTTGTCCGCGTCGACTACGACGGGGACTATGCCGTTGCCGGGTATGTGCGGGACCTCCGCGAACAGAACCGGATGTTGAACGAAATCCAGCGGCGGGACAGCCTCCTCCATGTGATGAACCACACGGCGACCGCGCTGCTCTCGCCGGTGGACGAGTCGGATTTTGAGGCTTCGCTGCTTCAGGGCCTGGAGCTCATCGGCCGCTGCGTGGACGCGGACCGCATCAACATCTGGCGGAATGATACAATCGACGGGGTCTTTTGCTACGTCAACCAGTTTCAGTGGCTGAGAAGCGACGCCAGCCGCAGGGGGAGGCCCGCCATCGGCAGCCGCCCGTACAGGGATAACCCCGAATGGGAAAAGGCCTTTATTAAAAATGAATGTATCAACGGGCCTGTTTCTGCACGGACAAAATCCGAGCGGGACCTTTTGGGACCCCAGGGCGTCAAATCAATTTTGGCGATTCCGCTGCATTGGAACAGGCAGTTCTACGGTTTTTTCAGCCTGGACGACTGCCATCAGGAGCGTACCTTCAGCGAAGACGAGGTGAACATCCTCCGCTCCGCCGGCCTTATGATGGTCAATGCGTTTAACCGCAACACCCAGGCAACCCAGCTTCGCGAAGCCCATGAGCATACGACCCTTCTGTTGGACACGATGCCGATGACCTGCAACCTGTTTCACCGGGATGCGCAGATATTTGACTGCAACGAAGCTGCGGTCAAGCTCTTTGAAACTAAAGACAAGCAGGGCTATCTGGAGCATTTTTGGGATTTTTCTCCATTTTACCAGATGGACGGACAGCTCAGTTCCGAAAAAGCCGCCATGTTAATTAACAAGGCTTTTAACGAGGGCAGGGCTGTTTCCGAATGGACGCACAAGCTGCCCGACGGCACGTTGATGCCGGTGGAAGTAACGCTTGTCCGCGTCAAATTCGGGGACGACGATATCGTCGCCGGCTATTCATGGGACTTGCGCGAACATAAACGGATGGTGCACGAGATCGAGCAGGGCGCGAGCCTTCTTAACACGGTGAACCACGCCGCCACGATTCTTTTGCAGTCGGAGATCGATGAATTCAACAGCAACCTGCACCGCTGCATGGGCATGATGGCCGAATCCGTCGTTGCCGACCGGGTATGCATCTGGAAGAACCACATTAAATCGGGCAAGCTGTACTGCACCCAGATTCACGAATGGCTGGGCGATGCCGAAAGCCAGATAGACCTTGATTTAACGATTGACGTATCCTATGGCGATACGCTCCCCGGCTGGGAAAGGACCCTGTCGCGGGGGGACTGCATCAACAGCCTGGTGCGCGACATGTCGCCGGAGGAGCAGGCCCAGCTTGCGCCGCAGGGGATAAAGGCCCTCTTTGTCGCGCCGGTGTTCGTGCATGATAAATTCTGGGGCTATGTCGGCTTTGACAATTGCCACAGCGAAAAAATCCTTTCCGAAAGCGAAGAATTTACCCTCCGCTCCGGCAGCATGCTCATAGCCACCGCCCTCTTGCGCAACGAAATGACGCTGAGCATCCGCGACACCGCCGCCAAGCTGGAAGCGGTTATCGCCGGTTACGCGGGCATTATCTGGTGCGTGGATACCGAAAACAAAATTACCCTGTTCAACGGCATGTACCTCAACGAGCTTGGGTTCCCGCCCGACTACTATGAAGGCATGAAGATCGAAGCCGCCCTGCTGGACAGGCGGTTTTTCGGCATCCACGAAACCGTGCCCAAGACTTTTGCCGAAGGGCCGCAGGACCTGAGCACCGAGATCGAAGGAAAGGTGTACCGGACCCGTACCACGCCCATCTACAACGACAAGGGCCGTGTGGTTAACGTGGTGGGGACTTTCGACGACGTTACGGAAAGAAACAAGATGCAGATGGAGCTTAAGGCGGCGCTGAAGGAGGCGCAGGAAGCGAACAACGCCAAGACGAGCTTCCTTGCCAGGATGAGCCACGAAATGCGAACGCCGCTGAACGCGGTAATCGGCCTTTCCACGCTGATGATGGAGGATAAGTCCCTCGTCGAAGAAGTGCTTTCAAATCTTGAAAAGATCAACAGCGCCGGATCGACCCTCCTTTCCACGGTGAACGACATTCTGGACATCTCCAAAATAGAAGCGGGCAAATTCGAAATTATCCCCGTGCAGTACGACATCCCCAGCCTTATCAACGACGCCATTACCCAGAGCATCATGCGGATCGGCGACAAGCCGATCCAGTTCCGCCTGGACATAAACGGGAACCTGCCCTCGCGGCTGTACGGCGACGATCTGCGGGTAAAGCAGGTTCTGAACAACCTGCTGTCCAACGCGTTCAAGTACACCTGGGACGGCTCGGTGGAACTGGGGGTGAACTGCGAACGCGACGGCGACACGGTGTGGATGACCATTACCGTCAAAGACACCGGCATGGGTATTCGCAAGGAGGATATGGACAGCCTCTTTGCCGACTATGTGCAGATGGATACATCGGCCAACCGGAAAATAGAGGGGACCGGCCTGGGGCTTTCCATCACCAAAAAGATCGCCGTCATGATGGATGGCACGGTAGACGTGCAAAGCGAATATGGCAAAGGGAGCGTGTTTACGGTAAAGCTCCGGCAGGGGTATGTAAACGATTCCGTAATCGGGGATGAAGTGGTAAACAGCCTCAAGGGCTTCCATTACTCCGATCAGAAGCGCCGCCGGAGCTTCCGCACGGCAAGGGTCAATCTGTCCTATGCGCGGGTGCTGCTGGTTGACGACGTGACGACGAACCTCGATGTCGCCAAGGGCATGATGAAGCCCTACGGCATGCAGATCGACTGCGTTACCAGCGGCCAGGACGCCATCAACATGATCCGCGCCGAATCGGTCAGGTACAACGCGATCTTCATGGATCACATGATGCCCGATATGGACGGGATCGAAGCCACCAGGATTATCCGCGAGGAAATCGGGACGGAATATGCCAAAAATATTCCCATTATCGCCCTTACCGCCAACGCGATCCTCGGCAACGAGGCGCTGTTCCTCGACAAGGGCTTCCAGGCGTTTTTAACCAAGCCCATCGAAATCGAACGCCTGGACATGGTGATTCGGGAATGGGTGCGGGACAAGGAGCTGGAAAAGAGTCTCGCGGGCCAGAAGATCAACATAGACGGGCAGGAGTATTTGGATGTCCGCAGCGGGGACGAGCGGCGCACCGATTCCGACAGGAGGAGCGGCGGCGACCGGCGTACTTTTGGGAAGAGAATCCACGGGCTGGACATCGGCAGGGGAATAGAGCGCTTCAGCGGCGATGAGGAATCGTTCCTCCAGGTGCTGCAATCCTACGCGAACAACACGCCGCCGCTTCTGGAGAAGATCGTCTCGGTGAACAAGGACAATTTGTCCGAATATGCCGTTACCGTTCACGGAATAAAGGGGGCAAGCAACGGCATCTGCGCGGAGGCGGTGGGCGCCAAGGCCGAAGCCCTGGAAAAAGCGGCAAAAGACGGGGATATCAGCTATGTGATGGCATATAACGTCGATTTTATGGATTCCGCCAAAAAGCTCATAAAAGACATAACCGGTATGCTGGAGGATATTGCCCGCGAGAATCCCAAGCCTAAAAAGGAGAAGCCGGACAGCGAGGCGCTGGGCAGGCTGCTGGCCGCCTGCGATGCCTATAACATGGACGGGGTGGACGCGGCCATGGAAGAAATTGAATGCTATGAATATGAATCCGACGGCGGCCTTTCCGTCTGGCTGCGCGAAAATGTCAACCAGATGAACTTCGCCCAGATTACAGAACGGCTTTCGGCCCTGGCAGGGTAGGGCGGTACCTCGAATGTCGATGCGTGCAAGAGCCGGTCTGATAATAATGTCGATCGTTTTTATTATAACGGCGGCATACTTTTTTCTGAGCCTGTCCTTTACCAGGCAAAACATTGTTAAAACCATTGAACAGGATTTGACGCTGGCCATTGACATTGCAAATGATCTGGTTGCCACAAAGATCAAATTATTAAAATCAGAAGCCGATACGGTTGCCGAACGCCTTCTTCAGACAGATTCCATAGAGGGCATGGCGGAACTCATGGAGTCTCAGTTGGCAGAATTCCCGGATTTTATTTCGCTGACCGTTTATGACTCGCACTCCATTGTCGCCAATTCGGGCGAGCCGGTTTCCCATGATGTTTTGCGGACCGAGAACAGCTACATACAGGTTGCGTTTAACGGGGAGCGCATCATTTCGTCGGCGCATTTCAACAATTTGTCCGGCTCGCTTGTCATGCATGTGTTCGTACCCATGGGAAACAGCCTGGTATTGTCGGCAACCTTTCCGGGCATGCTTTTTGCCGACCTCGTTACCGACTACCGGCTGTGGCGTACCGGCAACATTTTTATGCTCGACGGGACGGGGACCACCATCGCCGACGTCCAGCGCGAACTGGTAATAGACCAGCGCAATTTTATTTTGGAACCCGATACCGGCCCGGATTTTTCCGGCCTGCGGGATTTTCTCCAAATCATGATAACAACCGAAGACGGCATGGGGACGTACTTTTTCAACGGCGTAGAACGCCTTTGCATTTACAAGCACGTTACAGGCTCGCTGGCCGGCTGGCGCATCGCAATAGCGGCCCCCCTGAGCGAAAGCCCGCTTTTAACCCTGCGCAACGACCTTTTATATTCGGCCCTGTGTTTTTTGCTTGCCGGAATCGTAATATCAATCCTGCTCTCTGGAATAGTTTCGCGTCCTTTTTATCAGATTGAAGAACAAAACCGCCATCTGGAGGAACTAAACGAGCAGGTAATGTCCGCTTCCGAAGCGAAGTCCACCTTTCTTGCCAGGATGAGCCACGAAATGCGCACCCCGCTTAACGCCATAATCGGCCTGTCCGACCTGTCCCTGGAAGGGGAAACGCTCAGCGAAGACGACTACATAAACCTTGAAAGGATATACAGCGCCGGAGAGACGCTGCTCAGCCTGGTTAACGACATCCTTGACATTTCCAAAATAGAGGCGGGAAAATTCGAGCTCATTCCTATTGAGTACGACATCCCCAGCCTGCTGAACGACACCATTACCCAGAACATCATCCGGAAAGGGGAAAAGCCCATCCGGTTCATCCTCGATATCGACAAGAACCTGCCGGCGCGCCTGTACGGCGACGATCTGCGCGTCAGGCAGATTTTCAACAACCTGCTGTCCAACGCCTTCAAATATACCAGGGAAGGGACGGTGGAAATGAGCATTGGCTGCGTAAAAACAGGCGACGCAGTCTGGCTGACTGCGGCCGTAAAGGATACCGGCATCGGCATTAAAAGCGGGAACATTGGCCGCCTGTTTGAAAATTTTGTCCAGCTTGACACAACCTCGCACCGCACGATTGAGGGAACCGGCCTTGGCCTGTCCATCACCAAAAAAATGGTTGAGATGATGGACGGCTCGATCAGCGTGGAAAGCGAATTCGGCAAGGGCAGCACTTTCCGGGTTCGGCTGAAGCAGGGATTCGTATCCAATGCGGTAATCGGCGAAGAAGTGGCGGAAAGCCTGAAGAACTTCAACTATTCCGATCAGCGGCGCAGAAAATACTCGCGGATGTCGCGGGTTAGGATGCCCTACGCAAAGGTGCTGGTGGTAGACGACGTAACGACAAACCTGGACGTGGCAAGGGGCATGATGAAGCCCTACGGTATGCAGGTGGACTGCGTTACCAGCGGCCAGGAGGCCATCACCCTGATTAGAGCCCAGGATGTGCAATACAGCGCGATATTCATGGACCACATGATGCCCGAAATGGACGGGATAGAAGCGACTCGGATTATCCGGGAAGAAATTGGAACCGAATACGCCAAAACCATTCCCGTAATCGCCCTTACCGCCAACGCCATTGTGGGAAACGAGCAGATGTTTTTGGAGAAGGGCTTCCAGGCGTTTTTATCCAAGCCCATCAATGTCAAGCGGCTGGATGCGGCGCTGAACGAATGGGTGCGGGACAAGGAAAAGGAAAAGCTCCTCGACGAATGGCAGATTCATCCCGCTTCGGAGCGGCGCGCAAGGGTCGATCGCAGAAGCAAAATCGACAGGCGGATATTTGACGACATCTCGCAGCTTATCGACATGGAAAAAGGGATTGAACGGTTCGGCGACGAGGAATCTTTCTACAGCATCCTGCGTTCCTTTGCGGTAAATACCCGCCCGCTGCTTGAGGTTATTAAGCGGGCAAGCAGGGAAAGTATGCACGAATATGCGATAACCGTGCACGGGATAAAGAGTTCCAGCCGGGGAATTTGCGTGGAAGCGGTGGGTTCTCTGGCAGAAGCTCTTGAAAAAGCGGCGAAAGAAGGGAACTATGACTATATCGAAGCGAATAACGCCGTTTTTGTCGAAGCGGTGGAAAGACTCATCGATATATTAAATGATATGCTGGCAGAAGTGGCCTCGGCTGCCTCCAGGCCCACAAAAGACATGCCCGACGGGGAGCTGCTCAAGAAACTTGCCGTCGCCTGCGAGGCATTTAAAATGGATGATGTGGACGCGGCCATGGAGGAGATAGAGCGTTTTGAATACGAAGCGGGCAAAGGGCTTGTCGCCTGGCTGCGGGAGAACGTGGAACTGATGAATTTTTCTGAAATAGTTGCTAGACTTTCAAATGAGAGTACCGGAGGATGATGTATGGAAGAAACGCGGCACAAGATCATAATGGTTGACGACAACATGGCAAACCTCACCATGGGCAGGAACATGCTCAAAACTTTCTATGAGGTGTACCCTGCGCCGTCGTCGGCAAAATTTTTCGAGATTCTTGAAAATGTCACCCCCGATCTGGTCCTTCTGGACATAGAAATGCCGGAAATGAACGGATACGAGGCCATCAAAAAACTTAAAGCCGATGAGCGCTTTGCGAATATTCCCGTTATCTTTCTCACCGCCAAAAGCGATGAAAACAGCGAGCTTGAAGGGTTCGACCTTGGCGCGGTGGACTATATCTCCAAGCCCTTTTCCGGCCCCCTGCTGCTCAAGCGAATTGCCAACCAGCTTTTAATAACGGAACAGAAAAAGGAACTCCTGGCAAACCAGGCCGTCCTGCAGGATTACGCGGATAATCTGGAAGAAAGGGTGCACTCCAAGACAAAGGAAGTAATCAATTTGCAGAACGCCGTGCTGAGCACCGTCGCCGATCTGGTGGAATACCGCGACCAGCTTACCGGGGGCCACGTTACCCGCACCCAGATGTACCTTAAGGCCCTGACGGACGAGCTTATCAGGGAGGGGCTATACCAGGACGAGATGGCAGGATGGGACATTGATTTTTTCCTGTCCTCGGCGCAATTGCATGACGTTGGCAAAATTGCCATCAGCGACATGATACTGAACAAACCGGCGAAGCTTACCATGGAAGAATTTGAGATAATGAAATCCCACGTAACCGTGGGTGTGGACGCCATCGAACGGATTATGAGAAATACCGAAGAGCACGCCTTTTTGAATCACGCCCTTTTAATAACGGGGACCCACCACGAAAAATGGGACGGCACGGGATACCCCATGGGGCTCAAGGGCAAAAACATCCCCCTGGAAGGCCGACTGATGGCGATCGCCGATGTGTACGACGCGCTGATTGCGGTACGTCCGTACAAGGAGCCGTTCAGCTGCGAACAGGCCCGCAAAATAATTTTGGAGAGTTCGGGAACCCATTTTGATCCCATTCTGGTGGAAGTGTTCAAGAATGTCGTCAGCGAGTTTGAAAGGGTTTCGCGGGAAATCGGCGGCAGCGTCAATGGTTGAATAATACGCCGCTTCAACGTATACTTTCACCATTATGAAAAAAATCATTCTCAAAGCCGAAGACCTTGACGGTTATTTGACCGCAGCCGACAAGGACTGCCTTGCCCGGATGGACGACCTGTACAAAAAGCTGATGAAGTCGTATTCCCAGCTTGAATCCGGCCTGCAGGAGGAACGGCGGAGCGGCGAGGACAGCCTTATCTCGCTGTACAACGAGATGGGCGACATGATGCAGGACATCTGCCTTAAAACGCCGAATATCAACGTGTACACCTTCCTTATCCCCCAGGAAAGCTATCCCGAAGCGTCGCGCCTTACCGCCAAACTGCGGGACGTGCGGACGGGGAATCAGGAGTTTATCTATTACATACAGCGGGCCTACGAAATGCTGTTCAAACTGGCCTGGGGTGGCAGCACCGGCAAGAACAAAAATTATCTGATCATAAAAACCCCGGTGACCAACCCGGTGCAGAATTACGCAGTGCACAAGATCACCAACATCGACAGCCAGATCGAAAACACCGTCATGTGCGTAATGCTGCGCGGCGCGCTTCTGCCCTCGATGATCATGAGCAAGGAGATACAGGAATATTCTTCGCACGGCTATGTAACCCCTTTTGCCCTTTTCAGCATCAAGCGCGACGACACCAAAAAAGAAACCGACATGGAGTACATCCTGGACCTGGAACGCTCCTTTTTTGACCTTGGCGCGCTGGACGGCAAAGACCTGGTTTTCGCCGACCCGATGAATGCCACCGGCGGCAGCCTGGTAACGGTGGTAAAATACCTGCTGGATGCGGGCATTGAGCCGAAGTCGATACGTTTTTTTAACGCCATCGCCGCGCTTAAAGGAGCGCTGCGGGTCGTCCGCGCCCTGGACAACTGCGAGGTGTACACCCTCTGGATGGACCCCGTCCTTAACGAACATGCGTACATCATGCCCGGACTCGGCGACGCGGGGGATCGCATCAACGGCTGCGACCGGGAATTCCGCCCCCGGAATATCATCCAGCTTATAGCGGACTACGGCGACAACATCGCCCGGCTGTACCGTTCCCAGCTCAGGGAAATCGAAGACACGGTTTTGAATAAAGTAGGAAGCAGGAGTTAGGAGAAGAGTCAACGAATTACGCGAATGTAAACGAATGGGGAATGAGATAAGGAGATGCAGAGGTTTGAGATGAAACGTTGCGGTGGTACGATAAAAATGATTTATCATTTCTCATTTTTCCTTCCTGCAGTTTTTTGTCTTTTAGTTGTCATTTCAGCTCTTTGCGGGTGCGTAAGCTCGGGGGCGGCGGCGGAGGAATATTTTTCCATCGGGATGGCGTATTTTGACATGGGGAAATATGCCGAGGCGGAAAAGTGGCTGAACCGGGCAAGGGCCAGGGACAGAACCATGACCGCATCCGAGTACAACCTGGGGCGCATTGCCTTTGAGACCGGGCGCTTCGAGGAAGCGGCGAGGCATTTTGAATCAGTCCTGAAGCGCGATCACGACAACGTGCTGGCCCTCCGGGCAGCAGCCTATACGCGGATACGGAACGGCGACATTGAAAAGGCGGAGGAACTGTACGGCAGGCTGCTGGTCCTGGTTCCCGAAAGCGCCGACGACGGCTACAACCACGCCCTTGTGCTGTTTGCCATGAAAAAGTTTCCCGAAGCGGAAGAGGTTCTGAAAAACAACGAATTTGCCCTCCTTGAGAACAACGACGTTCTGCTGCTCTATGCCCGTACCCGCAAAGAGCAGGGCAAGGTAGAGGCAATTGACGACTACGCGTCCTGGCTGTCCAACAACAGCGACGCGAAGGTGCGCTATGAATATGCCCAGTTGCTTGAAATGCACGAGCACTACGCCCGCGCCCTGGAAGAGTACCACGCCGCCCATGCCGCGCTTCCCGCCGGCAGCACAGACCCTTCAAAGCCGGAACTCCGTTTTACCATTGCCCGCCTGCTCTTTATCGCCGACAGCGAAAAAAACGAGGGCGTTACCGAGCTTCGCGGCGCGGTTGCAGACGGCTTTGAAGATACGGAAGCGCTTGAGGCGCTGCTTGACGATAAGCGTATCAGCGATGCCAATAAGGAAGAGATACGCATGATCGCCGCCGACATGAAACGTGCCGCCGAGGCCGCGCGGGCCGCCGAAGAAGCCGCCCAAAAGGCCCTTGAAGCGGAAGCAGCAGACAGCATCGGCGCGGACGAATATGACGCCGCCGAATTCCCGGAGTAACGATGGTAGTTTCCATGATGCAAATGATATTTGAGATTCCCGACATTGGCAGCATAAAGGAAAAAAGGCAGATCATCCGCCCGGTGATAGACAAGCTGCAGCGCCGTTTCCGCCTGAGCGCCGCCGAGGTCGATCTGCAGGATTCCCTGTCCTTTGCCCAGATAGGCGCCGCGCTGGTTTCCAATTCCCGGGACTTCGGCGAGTCGATTTTGCGCAAGGCCTTTGCCATGATAGAAGACGAAACGCCGGTCCGCATTCAGGACATGAGGATCCACTCGGAGGAATTTTAGTGAAGATAGCTAAATTGTTAATTTTGGGCATTGCCGTTATCGCCATGAATTCCTGCATCGGCGTTTCGGCGGACATCAGCATAAACGCAAACGGCTCGGGGAGGATCACCCTTGAGTACCGTCTTTCCCAGATGCTGGAATCCCTGGGCAGGCTGGACGGCAACGAACGCAAGCCGATAATCCCCGTCGGCAGGGAGGACTTTGAGCGCGGCGTTGCCCGCATCCCCGGCCTGAGCCTCAGATCATTTTCCTCGAAAGAGGCACGAGGCGCGGATGGCGGCAGGGACACCGTTATCAAGGCGGCGCTGGACTTTAGCGACACTGCCGCCCTGCTCGCGTTTCTGGACATCACCGGCAGCCATGTATCCCACGCCGGCGACAGCGGAAATTCGCTGCGCCTTGTCCTTTTGGAACCAGCGTCCCAGGCTCTGAACGCCGACCTTGTCTCCCTGCTGCAGGAAGCCTATGCGGGCTATGAGCTGCGTATCAGCCTAAGCGCGCCGAAAACCGCGACCCTTGCCGTTTCCCCCCCGTCCGTTAAGACGGCGCAGCTTGTTTCCCAGGGAAAGAAAGTTACCTTTGCCATCGACATCGGCGACCTGCTCACCCTCACTGACGGCCTCGCCCTGGAGATTGCATGGTGAATTTTTTCGAAAAATTTCACACAGAGGCGCGGAGGCACGGAGAGCGATTCGTTGTTCGCAGGCTACTCGCAATCTTCAAGCCATGCGTTAAAGTAGGAAGGGGAAGGGAATAGGGAATTCCGTGCCTCTGTGCCTCTGTGTGAGGAATTGGGAATATAAGGAAAAGGTTTATGTATCGAGTTAACTTGAAAATTGTTGTTGTTTTCTTTGTGGTTGCGGCGGTTTTGTTTGGCGGCTGTTCGCGAACGGAGCCGAAGATTGCCTTTGGCTTTATTGAGTTGGTCTACTATCAGGACAGGGACAGGCCGCTTGAGCGGTTTTCGTTTTTCGTGCTTGCCGAAGACGAAGACGGGCTGGAAAACCTCGCCGATCTGTACCTCTACCACGACCGCGAACAGCTCAGGTGGCATATCACCAGCGAAGACTGGATAAGCCATATCCAGGACGGCAAAACGTGGATCGGCACAAGAAGCATCGCCATTGGCGACGATGAAACCCTTCCCCGGGGCCAGTACCGGGCTGTGCTGATAAACAAGGGTGGGGAAAAATCAGAACGCAATTTCAGTTTTGACGCGCCGGAGAATCCCGTCCACCCATTTCCCACTCTGGAGATACGGGCCGGCAATTATACGATAAGCTCTGCATATCCGGAAAACAGCCTTGTCTTTTATGACGAACAGGGTAATTTTCTGAACACCGCCGGTATCGCCGGCCAAAGCGGTTCCTTGGAGGAACTGGGCGCGCCTTCCAACGCGCAGACCGCCGCGCTCTGGGCGCAGGACCCACAGCGTTTTACCTCTGCCTATACCGATGTCGCAGCCATCCACTAGCGGCGCGCCGGGATCGTCCGGCCGGATAAAGAGCTTTGTTCTGCGAAGCGGGCGGAAAACCGCCGCCCAGCAGCGCGCCTACGATTCATTCGCCGACAAATTTATCGTCCCCTGCGATAACCGCGAAATACATTTTCAGGACATTTTCGGCAACGATAACCCCGTCGTGGCGGAGATTGGATTCGGCATGGGACAGGCTACGGCAAAGATCGCCGCCAGCAACCCCGAAAAAAATTACATCGGCATTGAAGTGCACCGGCCGGGAATAGGAAAGCTCCTCTGGGAAATTGAACAAAAATCACTTGCCAATATCAGGATCATCGAGCATGACGCGGCAGAAGTTTTTGAAACGATGATTCCGCCCTGTTCGCTGGAGGGGATTCATCTTTTTTTCCCCGATCCCTGGCCGAAAAAACGGCACCACAAGCGACGGCTTGTCAAACGGCCGTTTACCGATACGCTTGCCTCCAGGCTGCGTCCCGGCGGTTATCTGTACATGGTCACCGACTGGGAGGATTACGCCGCCTGGGCGCTGGCGGAACTGGAAGCCACCGCCGCCCTTGTCAATACTTGCGATGGTTTTTCGCCGTCGCAAAGCTGGAGGCCCCGCACCCGTTTTGAGACAAAGGGGCTGGAGAAACAACACGAAGTGAGGGAACTGTTTTTTGAAAAGCGATAAAAACCACGCTGTATCTGAACGACAAAAAACATTGGAAAAATTGATTGCCAAATACCAGCAATCGTATTACGGCGGCGAGGCGGAAATTTCCGACGGGGAATTTGACCTGCTCTGGGACGAATTAAGATCTCTCGCGCCGGACAGCCCCGTCATACAAAAGGTGGGGACAGGCGATTCACCCGATGTTGACGGGTTTCCCAAGGCAAAACACCTAATCCCCATGGGCAGCCAGGACAAGGCCGCCAACCCCGAAGAATTCCGCGCATGGGCGCGCAAAACCGCCCTTGCGAAATTTGTCGTGCAGTACAAGCTCGACGGGGCAAGCCTGGAACTCCAGTACGAAAAGGGCGCCCTTGTACGCGCCGTCACACGGGGCGACGGGATCACGGGCGACGAGATTACCGCGAATGCCCGGCGCATGGCCGGCGTGCCGGTTAAGCTCGACCTGCCGTTCACCGGTGGGGTGCGGGGAGAGGTGGTGATGGCCCGCGAGGTCTGGCGGAGCAAGTACGCGTCCAAGGCCAACTGCCGCAACGCTGCCAACGGGATCATGCGCCGCAAGGACGGCGCCGGCTGCGAAGACCTCAGGCTCATCGCCTACGACGCCGCCGCCTTCGGCAACGACGGCTATTTTCCCGACGAAATGCAAAAGATCGCATGGCTCGGCAAGCGGGGCTTCCAGACCGCCTTTACAAAAATGTTCGCCGATGCCGAAGACGTTATCGCCTGCCGGGAAGAAGTCGCCGAGGCGCGGGAAGGGCTTCCCTTTGACATTGACGGCCTGGTGGTCAAGGACTTTGCCACCGACATGGCCGACCTGCGCCGCGCCCGCCCCGAGCGGCAAATCGCCTTTAAATTCGAGCTGGAAACGGCGTTCAGCATACTCAGGCAGGTGGAATGGAGCGAATCCGGGGCGACTTACACCCCCATTGGCGTGGTCGATCCGGTGCGGCTTGCCGGAACCACCGTGCAGCGGGCAAACCTCAACAACCCCGGCATGATCCGCGCCCTCGGCCTGAAAATCGGCTCGGCGGTAAGCGTGGTAAAGCGCGGCGAGATCATCCCCAAAATCGAGGGCCTCGCGCCGGATGGTGCGCTGCCGGTAAATTCCCCAATGCCTCACGCGGAGAACGCAAAGAATTGCAGGGAGCGGGAAATTGAAATCCCCAGCCGATGTGCTGTTTGCGGCGCGGACCTGGTTGACGCGGATACCCGCCTGTACTGTCCAAACGCCGCCTGCCCCAAGCGGCTCCTGCACCGGTTGGAAAAATGGGTTTCCGTGCTGGACATACGCGAACTCGGGGAAAAGCTGCTGCGCCAACTGTTTGAAAAGGGGAGGGTGCGGAAAATCGCCGACCTGTACACCCTGGAAGCGGAAGAACTGGCCGCGTATGAGCGTATGGGCGAGCTTTCGGCGGCGAAAGTGATACGCCACATCAGGACAAAGCGCGAACTTTCCCTCGCCGCCTTTGTCGCCGGCTTTGATTTTGAGGGCGTGGCGGAAACAATCATGGAAAAAGCCGCCGCCGCCGGTTTCAATACCATGGAAAAGCTCCGCGCCGCCTCCGTAGAAGACCTGGCCGCCGTCTACATGCTCGGCGAGATCACCGCGAAGGCCATCGTCGAGGGCCTTGCCGCCGCCGCCGCCGAGATGGACGCCGTTCTGGCGGCGGGCATTATCGGCATCGCCGCGCCGCCGGCGGAGGGGACGCAAGCCCTGTGCGGCCTGTCGTTCTGCTTCACCGGCGAGCTGGCCTCAATGAAGCGCGGCCAGGCCGAACAGCGGATAAAGGCGCAGGGGGCCTCGGCAAAATCGTCGGTGGTAAAGGACCTCTCATACCTCGTCACCAACGATCCAAAATCCGGCTCGGCAAAAAACAAAAAAGCCCGCGAACTGGGCATCCCCATCATCGGCGAGGAAGAATTCCTGTCCCTGATCGCCAAAGCCGAAAACGCCGCCGCCGAGTCGCCAAAGCAAGGCGAATTGTTTTGATTTTTCCCTGATATCTCACACGGAGGCACAGAGGCACGGAATTCCCTATTCCTCTATTCCCACCGTGCCTCAGTGCCTCTGTGTGGATAATTTGGGAATAAATTCTGTTTACAGGCTGTCACCTCCAGCGAATCCTTGACAAACAGGAAATATGCGATATAGTATAATTAAGGGCTATTGTATGGAATCAGAAAAGGAGGAAGCCGATCTTTCCGAAGAATTTTGGAAGGCGGTTGAGCAAATTGAAGGCCTCTCGCTGCAAACCGGACTGGGCAGGGTTTCCGGCGAACGGGAGGACTACAAAGAGCTGCTCCAACTGGTAACAAAAGAGATTGACAAATGCGCCAAAAATACGAAAAACTTTTTATTTCTCAAGGATTATAAAAGCTTCCGCATAGAAGTACATGGGATAAAAGGCTCGCTCGCCAATATCGGCGCGGCGCAGCTTTCCTCAAAAGCGCTAGAGCTTGAAAATGCGTCTTTCAAGGAAGATGAAGCGTTTTGCTCGGCAAATTTGCCGCCATTTCTGGATGCGCTTCAAAAATTCAAGTCTGACATTGCCGATGCCTTCGCGAAGGATAATGCAGGTCCAACCAAAGCGGGAGAACAGGACGAATTGCCGTCCGATGGCGGCGGAGACATGTATTTTGATCTGACCATCCTTCTGATAATGGGCGACGTGGACTTTCAGATTGTGATGAGGAGAAAACCGTCGATTAAGGTGAGCGATTATCTGTATTTGCTGGCGAAATTCGACAATATCGCCCTGAAGGGCGTGGACAGCCTGAACAGAATCGCCAACCGCGAAGCTGATGATAATGACGTAAAAGTATTATCGGATATTACGGATTTGCTTGGAAAACTTGGCTGCACAGGCATTATTTCGCTCATTGATAATACCATTTTGGCAGGCAAAAAAGGCCACACCGCTTTTGCTTCCGACTGCGCAAAAAAAGCGCAGGGAGATTATGAAAGAAAGCAGGCGCGAATTCTCGCCTCAAAAAAAGAAGGAAAACCGGATTATGGAGGGCGCGGCTCATCCCGGGAAGATTTTGAGGCGCTGCCCCTGAAAGACGCTTTGGAACAGTTGGAATTGACGGAATCTGCCCGCAAGCTGCGGGTTCTTGCCGTTGACGATTCCCCGGTAATGCTCAGCACCATCAATTCGGTGCTTGGCAGCGAATACAAAATATACTCAATGCCCAAGCCGTCACTGGTCGAAAGTTTTTTACGGCAAATAACGCCCGATTTAATTTTGCTGGATTATGAAATGCCCGAAATCAACGGATTTGAGCTTGTACCCATTATCCGCAGCTTCGAGGAACTGAAAGAAACCCCGATCATTTTTATTACATCCATGGGAACCATTGATCATATTTCGGCGGCAACGGTACTCGGAGCGAGGGATTTTATCGTCAAACCGTTCCAGGCGGATAATCTGCGTAAAAAAGTAGCCAAACACATAGTACGAAAAAAAATTAAAACCGGCGGATTCTGAAAAGAATCAACGAATTGCGCGAATGTAAACGAATATTGATCCTGTATCCAGCCCTCTTGCCACTCCTCCTGTTTTTTTGCTAACATTTTATTTCCTGGAGAAAATTGACTACGGCAATTTTCTCCGAGTCGCCTTTGAAAAAGGCGACCACCCTCTTTTCCGGCGAAAAAAAGCGCCGGACAGGGTTTAAACCCAGGCCTTTATAACAAGGCCAGTCCGCAAGGAGGACCTATGCGTCGATACGAGCTGACGGTCATCTTCCCCGTGGAAGAAGACCAGCACACAGCGGGGCGGCAGCAATTGCTGAACGACCTCGCTGCCAACGGAGTCGA